>JAFASQ010000141.1 GCA_019244395.1 Solirubrobacterales bacterium
CCACGCGGACGCTGGCACCCCCGACGCCACCACCGCGTTCAGCAGCCGGGCACCGTCGAGATGCGTCCGCAGGCCAAAACGGGCAGCCACCTCCAGCACGCCCCGAACCGCCTCCAACGGCCACACCCGCCCGCCGCCCAGGTTGCTCGTCTGCTCCACGCACACGAGCCGCGACCGCGCTGCTCGTCTCCGACCGCCGCAGAAGCAATGGCCGCGCGCATCTCGTCCGTGGGACGCGTCTGCGTATCGCTGTACAGGCTGATCGGCGGCACGCCGGAGAGCGGTCGGTTGAACGGCGCGCTCAGTCGAGCCGCAGCGTGCTGCGTACGCGCCCCAGCCCGTCGATCAGGCGATCCACATCCCCCGAAGAGTTATGCACCGCGAACGACGCCCGCGTCGTCGCCGGCACCCCCAGGCGGCGCATCAGCGGCTGCGCGCAGTGGTGTCCGGCCCGCACGCACACCCCCGCACGACCGAGGATGTCGGCGATGTCGTGCGGATGGGCGCCGTCCAACGTGAAGGACACCAACGCACCCCGGTCGGCCGCCGAAAGAGGACCCTGAACCGTCACCCCCGGGACCTCTAACGTGGCCACGAGCCGCTCCAACACCTCGGATACCAGCGCCTGCTCGTGCGCACGAATGGATGACATCCCGAGCGCCCCGATCCAGTCCACGGCCGCGCCCAGCCCAATCGCCTCGGCGATCTGCGACGTGCCAGCCTCGAACTTCCACGGCAGGTCGGTCCAGGTCGATTCGTTGGCCGCCACCGTCCGGATCATGTGGCCGCCCCCGATGAACGGCGGCATCTCCTCGAGCAGCGCGCGGCGGCCGTGCAGCACGCCGATGCCCGTCGGTCCATACGCCTTGTGTCCCGTCCACGCGTAGAAGTCCACGTCCAAGTCAGGAAGCCACACCGGCAACTGCGGCACGGCCTGGGTCCCGTCGACCAGCACCACGGCCCCCACCTCATGCGCCCGCCGCGCAATCGACGCCACCGGGTTCACCGTCCCCAAGACGTTAGACACATGCACGACGCCCACCAAACGAGGTCGACGCTCCAACAGCGCCTCGAACGCCTCCATGTCCAGGAACCCATCAGCACCAACGGGCACATACGCGAGCTCGGCCTCGCGATCCTGGCAGAGCAGCTGCCACGGCACGATGTTCGAGTGGTGCTCCATCTCGGTCAGCACCACCAAGTCGCCGCGCTGGACGTTCTGCCGGCCCCACGTGTACGCGACCATGTTGATCGCCGCCGTCGCGTTCGCCGCGAAGATCGTCTCTTCCGGAGAAGACCCCAGCCACGACGCGATCCGCGCCCGCGCCCCCTCGTACAAATCCGTCGCCTCGGCCGCCAGCGGATACACCCCCCGGTGAATCGACGCGCGCGACTGCGTGTAGTAGGACGTCATCGCATCGATCACCGCATCCGGTGTCTGCGAGGTCGCCGACGAATCCAGATACGCCACCGGCCGCCCGTCGAACGACCGGTTTCGCAGCACCGGGAACTGAGAGGCGACCTTTTCGACAGAAACCCCGGAAACGCCGAATGCGCCACCGGAAGTTCGGCCAGAAGCGCGACCCGAGACCGCAGTCACTACGCTGCCGCCTCGATCTCGTCGGTGATCCATCCGTAGCCCCTGGCTTCGAGCACATCGACCAGCTCCGGTCCGCCCTCGCGCACGATCCGCCCTTGGTACATCACGTGCACGTGAGAAGGCTGGACCAGGTGCAGGATCCGCTGGTAGTGGGTGATGATCAGCACGCCCATGTCTGGTCCCGCAACCGCGTTGACCCCGTTGGCCACGACCCGCAAGGCATCGATGTCCAATCCCGAGTCGGTCTCGTCCAAGATCGCCATCGAGGGCCGCTGCAGCGCCAGCTGCAATATCTCCATCCGCTTCTTCTCGCCCCCCGAAAACCCCTCGTTCAGGTAGCGAGAAGAGAATTCGCGCGGAACGTTGGTCAGCCTCATCGCGGCCTCGACCGTCTGACGGAACTCGCGCAGAGGCACAGGCTCCTCCCCGCGCGCCTCGCGGTGCGCGTTCAACACGGTCCGCAGGTACTTGGTCACGGTCACTCCGGGGACCGCGACCGGATACTGGAAGGCCATGAACAGCCCCATCCGGGCGCGCTCGTCAGGGTCAGCCTCGGTCACGTCCTCACCGCGAAAGACGATCTGACCTTCGGTGACCTCGAACCCAGGGTGGCCCATCACAGCGTTCGCCAGCGTCGACTTGCCCGAGCCGTTGGGCCCCATCAGCGCATGGATCTCGCCACGGTCTACGACGAGGTCGACACCCCGCAGGATGTCCTTCTCGCCCGCTCGGACGTGGAGGTTTCGTATCTCTAGATCTGCCATATCAAGCTTTCAAATTTGGGAACCGGTCAGGCTGTCCGCGCGAGTTCGGTGCGTCGTGAGAACTCGACGAGCTCAGCCAGCGTGGTCGTCTGCAGCGAGCGGATGATTCCGCCCTGCACGCGCGTCCACAGGAGCTTGGTGGCACAGCCGCGCCCGGCGTCGGGCTCGTGCGAGCACAGCACCCGCTCGGTGTGGTCGTGCACGAAGCACTCCATCGGCGCGATGGCGCCTTCCAGCGCCTGCACCACCTCCACCATCGCAATGTCCTCGGCCGGCCGCGCCAGCCAGTAGCCGCCGTGCGCGCCGCGCGCGCTCATCACCAGGCCTGCCTTGCGCAGCCGCGCCACCACCTGCTCCAGATACGCGAGCGGCAAGCCCTCGGCATCGGCGATCGCCTTCAACGAGGTCGGCTGCTCGGGCGATTGGCGCCCCAACTCCACCATCAGACGCACGCCGTACTCGGCCTTGGATGAGAAGATCATCTGCCTCCATATCCTACCAGCACGGTCGGATTGCCCGGACAGGCACGCGGATATTGGGCCTCGCTGCGCTCGGCGTCCATGGGACCGGTTCCGCCGGACGTCCATGCCCGGCGGGCCATCGCTGCCCGCTACGCTCAGCCCCAGATGCGCGCCCAGACAGTCCGCCGCGAGTCCACCGGCCCTCTGGCCACCTCCGAAGACGTCGCGGCCGCCGCGGCCGCCGCGCGCGAGCGCGGGCGCATCGGGATCGACACAGAGTTCATGTCCGAGGGCCGCTACCGGGCCCTTCTCTGCCTGGTCCAGATCGCCGTTGACGACACCGCGAAGGAAAACAAGCCGCGCATCGACCTGATCGATTCGCTCGACCGCATCGACGTCGTACCGGTCGCGGAACTGTTGGCGGATCCCTCAATCGAGGTGGTGCTCCACGCGGGCCGGCAGGACGTGGCGATCCTACGCCGCGCCTGGAACACCGAGATCACCAACATCTTCGATACCCAGCTGGCGGCCGGCTTCGTCGGCGCGAGCGCCCAGACGGGCTACGGCAACCTGCTCGGGACGATGCTCGGCCGCCGTGTGGGCAAGACGGCCAGTTACACGCGCTGGGACGCGCGGCCGCTCAGCGATGAGCAGCTGAGCTATGCCGCCGAGGATGTCGCGCACCTGCTGGAGCTGGCCGACGAGGTCCAGCGCCGCCTGCGCGAGCAGGGCCGCGAGGCCTGGGCGCGCGAGGAGTGCCGCCGTCTGGAGACCGCCACCGATGAGCGCGACCCGTACAGCGCATGGGAGCGGCTGCCGCGCATCAGTCAGCTCGACCCGCGGGCCCGTGCGGTCGCGCGCGAGCTGGCGGCGTGGCGCGAGCGTACCGCAGCGGACGAAGACCGCCCGGTGGGCTCGGTGCTGGCCGATCCGGCGCTGGTCGAGCTGGCCAAGCGTCATCCCACGAACCTGAGCGCGCTCGAGAACATCCGCGGCATCCATCCGTCCGGGATCAGACGGCGCGGCGCGACCATCCTCGAGGCCATCGCGGTCGGGATGAAGACGCCGGCGATTCCGCGGGAGGAGCCGCGAGGCCGCTCCGACCCCGAGGACGCCCCGCTGATTGTGCTGGCCGAGGCGCTCCTGCGGGCGCGCGCGCTCCAGGCCGGCCTCGCCTACGAGCTGATCGCCTCGCGCTCAGAGCTCGAGCTGATCGTCGCCGCCGCCCGGCGCCGCGACCGCGAGCCGGACGTGCGCACGCTCGAGGGCTGGCGCTCGGAGCTTGTCGGCGCCGACCTGCGCGAGCTGCTGGCCGGTCGGCGCGCCATCTCGGTCGGTCCCGACCGCCGCCTTGCGGTCAGCGATCGCTGAGACCCGTTCGCCCTCACGACGCGCCCACCTCGAGCCGCATCGACATCGCGGCGGCACGATCGAACATCGAGGTCGACAGCGCGTAGATGATCGGCCACGGCCGGTTGATGGTCCCGAGGACGATCTGTTGCAGGTCGCCGCTGGCCGTGGCGTAGGTGAGGCGCAGCTTGTGGCCGGGTGAGTTGGCCCCGCTCTGCAGCCCGGTGTCGCCATCGGCCAGCGACCAGCCCTGCTTGCGCAGCAAGTGGCTCTCGTCGCGGGCCAGCACGTCGGAGGACACATACCGGCGGTTGGTCACGACCAGGTCGATCGAGCAGAACGCGTTCGCGCCACGGTCGCAGCGGCGGAACTGCTGGACGATCTGAGATCCCGGCACGAGCGGCACCGCGTTCGCCGTGGGGGTGCCCTGAGCCTGACTGGTCCCGCCGCAGCTTGCGAGCGAGCCCGCGAGGAGAACAAGGGCGGCGAGGGCGCCTAGTCTTCGGCCGGTCATGGGTCGGAGCGAGAGCGTAGCCAAGCTCCCCGAATGGGCCCGGGAACTGCTCGTGCAATCGCGCGTGGCACGACTCGGACTCCTCGACGACGACGGCGCTCCGCGCGTGCTGCCGGTTACCTATGCGCTCTCTCAGGACGCGCTGGTGACGGCCATCGACGACAAGCCCAAACACGTGGCGCCCGAGCGCCTGGCGCGCGTGCGCTGGCTGCGCGCGCGACCCCGTGCCGCGCTGACCGTGGACCACTACGAAGACGACTGGTCGCGGCTGGCCTGGGTGCAGGCGATCGGCCCCGTGAAGATCGTCGAGGCCGCCGACGCTCCGGATGCCTTGAACGCACTGACCGCGCGCTACGACGCGTACCGCCGACAGCGTCCCTCGGGTCCGATCATCACGCTCGTCCCCGACCGGCTCGTGTGGTGGCGGGCGTGAACACGGGGGTCGGGCGCTACGCGCTGGGCGTGGCCGCGCTCGCGGTGATCTGCGGGTCGCTGGCCTTTGCCTCCGTCGCGATCCGCCGGCGCGCCCTGGCCGACTGGACAGGACCGCCCGCCAGGCTGGCCGAGACCGTCATCGGCCTGGCCTTGCTCGTGGCGATCCTCGAGCTGCTCGGCGCCGTCGGGCTGTTCGCGCTCGGGCCGGTGCTCGTGGCGTGCGTGCTCGCATCCGCGGCCATCGTCCGTGCCACACCCCGGGCCATTCGTCCCCGCCGGCCCCGCTCTCCGGCGATCGGCGCCGGCATCGTCATCGCGCTGCTCGGCGCCGCCACCGTGATCGCCGAGTGGGGCGCCCTCACCGTCCAGTCCTACGACGTCGGCATCCGCGGCTTCGATTCGCTCTGGTACCACCTCCCGTGGGCGGCGAGCTTTGCGCAGACCGGGCATGTCACGCCGCTGCGCTTCACCGACGTCGAGTACCTGACGCCGTTCTATCCCGCCACCGCCGAGCTGCTGCATGGGCTGGGGATCGTGCTGCTCGGGCGCGACACACTCTCGCCCGGGCTGAACCTGGTCTGGCTCGGGCTCACCCTGCTGGCCGCCTACTGCATCGGGCGCCCGCGCGGCGTCGGCGCCGCCACCCTGCTCGGCGCCGCGCTCGCCATGGCCACGACGATGATGGACTACTCGCAAGCCGGGAGCGCGGCCAATGATGTGGTCGCGATCTTCTTCGTATTGGCCGCGGTGGCGCTGCTTGTGAACGATGCGGTGCCGGGACGCCTCGCCTCCCGAGTGCTCGCCGCGATCGCCGCTGGTCTCGCGATCGGCACCAAGCTGACGGTCGTCGCACCAGTCCTCGCGCTCACCATCGGCGTCGTCGCGATCGCTCCGCCCAAAGACCGGCTGCGCGCCGCCGGCCTGTGGCTCGGGCCGCTGATCCTCGCCGGCGGTTTCTGGTACGCGCGCAACCTGATCGCCGTCGGCAACCCCCTGCCCTGGACGAGCCTCCACAACCTCCTTCCCACGCCCGCCCCGCCGCTCCAGCAGCACACCGGCTACTCCGTAGCGCACTACCTGACCAGCTCGCACTTCTGGAGCCACTTCGCCCAGCCGGCCCTGGCCGCCGGCCTCGGCCGCTGGTGGTACCTGGTCCTCGCCGCGGCCGTGATCGGCCCGATGCTGTGCCTGCTCCCGGAACGCTTGGGAAGAAATGACCGCCATTCAGACATTTCTTCCCAAGCACTCGCTGGGATGCTCGGCGTGGTGGCCCTGTTCTCCCTGGCGGCATACCTCGTCACGCCGGAAACGGCCGCCGGCCCAAGCGGCAACCCGGTCGGTTTCGCCTTCAACCTGCGCTATCTCGCGCCGGCGCTGACGCTGTCGCTGGCCGTAGCGCCGCTGGCGCCTCCGCTCGCCGGCACGCCCGCCGCCCGCACCGCCCTCCTGATCGCTTTCGCGGTCATCCTGATCGGCACGGTGGCGCAGCCGCAGTTGTGGCCCTCCGCCCACACGGTCGGTGCGGTGGCCATCGGCGCGGCGTTCCTTGCCGGCCTCGCCCTCCTCGCGGCCCGGCGCCCGCGCCGAGCTCCCCTCGCCGTTCTCACCGCGGCCACTCTCGTCCTCATCGTGAGCGGCTACGCCCTCCAGGGCCGCTATCTGCGCGGGCGCTATGCGTACCGCCCCGGCGTTTCCTACCTGGCCCCGGTGTGGGATCTGTTTCGAGGCATCCACCACGCCCGCGTCGGCGTCGTGGGCACGTTCGGCGGCTTCTTCTCCTACCCGCTGTACGGCCTCGACGTCTCCAACCGCGTCCAGTACGTGGCCGAGCGCGGGCCCCATGGCTCATTCACGCCGATCGCCACCTGCGCTCGATGGCGAAACCGGCTGAACACCGAGCACTTGAAATACATCGTCACCACACCCGCGCGCGACCCGTGGCACCCACGGAGTTTGCAACCCTCGCCGGAAGATCGATGGACCGCTTCCGACCCGGCGGCGCAGCCGGTGTTCCGCGAACTCGCCGCGGGCCAGCCGATCGTCGTGTACCGCGTCCGCGGCCCGTTCGACCCGACGAGCTGCGGCTAAGCTCCCAAGCCTGCCGATGTCTACTAGTGCTGACCCCCTGGCCGACCCCGAGCTACTCGAGACCGAGTGGGACCTCGCCCCGCTGCTCGACGGGCGCCTCACGGACGGCGGTGACCGCGCCGCCGCCCAGAGCATGCTCGACGAGGCGAGGGAGCGCGCCGGGAAGTTCGCCGAGACGTACGCCGGCAAGGTGGCCGAGCTCGACGCCGACCGCCTCGAATCCGCGATGCGCGAGCTCGAGGCGGTCAACGAGCTGATCGGCCGGGTCGGCTCCTACGCCAGCCTGCGCTTCTCCACCGACACCGCCGATCCCGCGCGCGGCGCCCTCCTGCAGCTCGTGCAGGAGCGCGACACCGAGATCGAGACGCTGCTCTTGTTCTTCGAGCTCGAGTGGGCGGCGCTCGACGACGCCCGGGCGCAGGAGCTGCTCGCCGCACAGCAGCTCGACCGCTACCGCCATCACCTGGAGAGCGTCCGGCGCTACCGCCCCCACCTGCTCTCCGAGAGCGAGGAGAAGATCGTCACCGAGAAGTCGATCTCGAGCCAGGCTGCCTGGGCCCGGCTGTTCGGCGAGCTGGTCGCCGCGCTCAGGGTGGAGCTCGACGGGCAGGAGCTGACCCTCGACGTCGCGCTTAGCCGGCTTCAGACCGCCGATCGCGAAGTCCGGCGCGCCGCGGCGGAGGCCGTCTCCCGCACCCTCGAGCCGGGCGCGCGCACGCGAGGCTTCATCTACAACACGCTCCTCTACGACAAGTCAGTCGAGGATCGCCTGCGTCGCTACCCGCACTGGCTGGCCAGCCGCAACCTCTCCAACGAGGCGTCCGACGAGTCGGTGACGGCACTGATCGAGGCGGTGCGCGCCCGCTTCGACATCCCCCAGCGCTGGTACCGGCTCAAGGCCAAGCTACTCGGGATCGATCGCCTGGCCGACTACGACCGTTCGGCTCCGGTGCTCAAGGAGGACGTCACCTACTCCTTCGCGGCGGCGCGCGAGCTGGTCCTCGAGACCTACCACTCGTTCTCGCCTGTCGCCGGCGACGTCGCACGGCGCTTTTTCGACGAGCGCTGGATCGACGCACCGCCCCGGCCGCACAAACGCGGCGGCGCCTTCTGCGCCTACACCGTCCCGAGCGTCCACCCCTACGTGATGCTGAACTTCACCGCCCAGCGCCGCGATGTGCTGACCATGGCCCACGAGCTCGGCCACGGCCTGCACGCGGCGCTGGCGCAGCCCCGGGGCGTCTTTCACCAGTCGACGCCGCTGACGCTGGCCGAGACCGCGTCGGTGTTCGGCGAGGAGCTCGTGTTCGGCCGGATGCTGGCGGAGATCAGCGACGACGAACAGCGGCTGGGGCTGCTGGGCGAGCGGATCGACGGCGCGATCGCCACCGTGTTCCGCCAGGTGGCCATGAACCGCTTCGAGCACCTGGTGCACACGCGCCGGCGCGCCGACGGGGAATTGTCGGCAGACCGGATCTGCGAGCTGTGGGTGGAGGCGCAGAGCGAGTTGTTCGGCGACTCGGTGCAGATCACCGAGGGCTACCGCTTGTGGTGGTCCTACGTGCCCCACTTCATCAACACGCCCGGGTACGTCTACGCCTACGCGTACGGTCTGTTGCTCGCGCTGTCGGTGTACAGCCGCTACCTCGAGGAGGGCGAGCCGTTCGTAGAGAGCTACCTCGAGCTGCTGTCCGCCGGCGGCTCGCGCAGCCCCGAGCAGCTCGCCGAGATCGTCGGCATCGATCTCGGCGACCCGGGCTTCTGGGACTCCGGGCTCGCTCTGGTCGAGACGCAGCTGGCGGAGGCCGAGCAGCTCGCGAATCAGTGATGTGAGGCCTTACGCGTGCGCGAGCGTTGCTCCTGGCGCTCGACCACGTTGACGATCAGCTTCATCACCTGATCGATGCCGCTCGCCTGGGCCTCGCCCTTCGCGAACGCCTCGCGCCAGTCGCGCACATGTCCCTTGGTGGCGAGCGCGTTGAAGTGCGAGCGCGGCAGCGAGATCCGAACCTTGGCGTCGGCCGCGATGTCCTTGGTCACCTTCGGGCCGGGCACCTCGATCCGATACATCTGCACATCACCGCGTGCCCGGAGCTCGAGACCGGCCACCAGCTTCAAGTTGGCGAGCGCCGGCACCTCGTCGAGGAACCGCGCGACCGCCGTCTCGATCAGGGACTTGGTGTCGGAGGCCATGCTCAGATCTTGTGGCGCTCGAGCAGCTTGCGTCCGATCACCATGCGCTGAATCTCGGACGTCCCCTCGCCGATCAGGAGCAGCGGCGCGTCGCGGTAGAGGCGTTCGATCTCGTACTCCTTTGAGTAGCCGTAGCCACCGTGGATGCGCAGGCACTCCTCGGCGCACATTCGGGACGTCTCCGAGGCAAACAGCTTGGCCATCCCGGCCTCGATGTCAGAGCGCTCGCCGGCATCCTTGAGCCGCGCCGCGCGCATCGTGAGCAGCCGCGCCGCCTCGACCTGGGTGGCCATGTCGGCCAGCTTGAATTGGATCGCCTGGTGTTGGGCGATCGGCTTGCCGAAGGCCCGGCGCTCCTGCGAGTACTTCAGCGCGAGCTCGAGCGCCCGCTGCGCCAGGCCCACCCCGCGCGCAGCCACGTTGACCCGGCCCAGCTCGAGCGCATCCATCATCTGGGCAAAGCCCTTGTTCAAGCCCGCCGCCTCGCCACCCAGGATGTTCTCCACCGGGCAGCGGTAGCCGTCGAACACCAGCTCGGTCGACTCCACGCCCTTGTAACCCATCTTCTTGATCTTGGGCGGGACGCTGAAGCCGGCGTACTCGCCGGTGTTCTCGGCCACGCCCGGCTCCTTCTCCGCGATGAAGCAGGTCAGCCCGCGGTGCTTGGGATCGGCCCCCGGGTCGGTCCGGACGAGCACGAACACGAGCGAGGACAGCAGGCCGTTGGTCACCCACATCTTCGTGCCGTTGATCTCGTAGTGCTCCTCGTCGACTTTCTTGGCCGACGTCTTGATCGCCGCCACGTCCGACCCCAGCTCCGGCTCCGACAGCGAGAACGCCGCGCGTATCTCGCCGGTCGCCATCCGAGGCAGGTACTTCTGCTTCTGCTCCTCGGTGCCGAACTTGATCAACAGGTACGAGCCGATGAAGTGGGTATTGACGATCCCCGAGATCGAGATCCACCCCCGCGATAGCTCCTCCACGATCATCGCGTAGGTCGTCAGGTCGAGCCCCATCCCCCCGTACTCCTCGGGGATCGTTACCCCGAACAGCCCGAGCTCCTTCATCTGCTCGACGATCGGCTCCGGGAACTCGTCCTCGTGGTCGTAATGCTCGGCGTTAGGGATGATCTGCTCGTCGGCGAACTGGCGCACCATCTCGGTGATCGCCTTCTGCTCGTCGGTCTTCTCGCTGTAGGGAGTCGCGATGGCCATGGTCGTACTTGCTCCTCGGTTCTCTCACGAGCAGCCGAGAATACGGTGTCAGCGAATCGCCGCGGCTTGCGACTTGACGGCGTGCTTCCACGCGGTCTCGGGCTTGCTCTCGAGCTCGCCGTCGACCTCGACCTCGAGGCGCTCGTTGAAGAAGCACAGCCGTCCGGCGATCTTCTCGACCGCCTGAAACGGCTTCTCGTAGTGCCAGATCAGGTCCTTGAGCACCTCGCCGTTCTCGCGGCGTACCGAGAAATACTCGGCCGTGCCCTTGTACGGGCAGCGGGTGACGGTGTCGCTCGGCTCAATCTCCGCCGTCACGTCCTCGCGTGGCAGGTACCAGCGGGTCGGCAGGTTGGACTCGAACAGCGCCATCGCCTGATCTGATTCGGCCAGGACCTCGCCGTCCAGCGAGAACCGGATGTGGCGCGAAGTCGCCAGCACGTCCACACGGTGGTACGGGTCGCGGGGATGGACGAACACCTCCTCGTCCTCCTCGAGCCACTGATCCATCCGGCCCCAGTAGAACGCGATGAACCCCTTGAGCGGCTCCGCTCCGTCGAGCGGCTCCGGGTAGTACCAGGCAGCCGCCTCCTCGACCCGGTCGCCCACGTGGATCGTGTGGTAGGACGCCTCGCCTTTCTTGGGGCAGCGGGTGTGGCGGTCGGATGGCCCCAGTACGTCCGCGCGGACGTCCTCGGGCGGGAAGTAGTAGATCGGCTGATGACCTGACTCCTGCAGCAATAGGGCGTTGCGGCTGTCGGCGATTGTCTCGCCACCCAGGACGACCCGGACCCGCTTCGGCGAGCGCTCCATGTACATCGCTTGCCCGGGCGGCGGCGACTCGAAGTTGAATGTCCCCGCGGGCTTACGCCCGAATGGTCCGGTGCCGGACATCAACCCCATTCGACAGCGAGGTTACAGGGGAAAAGCCGCCGGCTGCAACCAGATCGATCACCGGTTCCGCTCGGCGAGCTCCGACCGTAGCCGAACCCGCAATCAGTCGATCTGGACCCCCTTGCGCCGGCGGCCGGACGGGATTTTGTCGGAATCTTCACCACCGGATGGGCAAAGTGGACGGATGTCCTATGAGGAGGTTCTTACCCATCCTGCTGGGCTTGAGCCCCGGCCCAACCTCAGCCCGCGACCACGATGCCCAGCCACACGATCGCCAGCGAGACCACGAACATCGCCGCGTCGAGCGCGTGCGCCTGAGGTCGCCGCAGGTGGGCGCCGATCAGCATCCCCACCAGGACGACCAGACCCAGCTTGACCTGCAGCGTCGAGTCACTCCAGCGGTGAAGGTGGGTGGCCATCGAGGCGCCCGACAGGATCAGCACCGCGAACGCGATCAGCGTCCCGATCCCGAACCGGCGGGCCGCCGCCCGGAGCGCCTCCCGCTCGCCCGCCCGGCGCAGCACCGGAACCACCACCGCGGCCAGCATCAGCTGCCCGCCGACGAAGAATGCCATGGCGAGCAGGTGCAGCCAGAGCACACCGTTCCAGAATGTCACCGCGCTCGATCCTGGCACACTGGCCGCCCCATGAACTTCGCTCGCGACGTCGTCGATGCCACCCCGGGCGGGCGTCTCGCCTTGGTCGAACTCGCCCGCGACGGCCGACGGCAGGAGTGGACGTTCGGCGAGGTGGCGGACGGCAGCGCGCGGCTGGCCGGGACGTTGGTCAAGACGCACGGCATTACTCGCGGCGACGTGGTCATGACGCTGATCGGCAATCGGCCCGAGTGGGTGCTGACGATGCTCGCGTGCTTCCGGATCGGCGCCGTGGCGCTGGCCTGCAACGAGCAGCTCCGGGCCAAGGACCTGGCCCACCGCATCGCCGCCGCCCGGCCCAGGCTGATCGTTGCCGATGAGCGCAACCTGCCCGAGCTGTCCTGCGCCGGCCCAGGGTGCCCGGTACTCGCCGTGCCCGACGAGCGCCTGTATGAACGAACCGTCGAACCCGCGCCGGCGGTCGACCTCGCCCCCGAGGAGCCCTGCCTGATCACGTTCACCAGCGGCACCACGGGCGAGCCGGCCGGGGTAGTCCACGGTCAGCGTTATCTGCCCGGCCAGCGACTGCAAGCTGAGCACTGGCTCGATGCCCGGCCCGGAGACCTGGTGTGGTGTACGGCCGCCACCGGCTGGTCCAAGGCGGCCCGGAACACGTTCATCGCGCCCTGGCTGCGGGGGGCGGCCGCGCTGCTGCACGATGCGCGCTTCGAGCCGGGCGAGCGGCTCGAGATCCTTGAGTCGGAGCGAGTCAACGTGCTGTGCATGGCCCCGACCGAGTACCGGGTGATCGCCAAACGCGTCCAGCTCCGGCCCTTGCCCGGCTTACGCTCGCTGGTGGCCGCCGGCGAGGCGCTCAACCCCGAGGTGATTCGCGCCTTCCGCGAGGAGACGGGCCTCGAGATCCGCGACGGCTACGGCCAGACCGAGACCGGCCAGCTGACCGGCAACCCGGCAGGTGAGCCCGTCCGGCCCGGGTCGATGGGCCGCCCGTTGCCGGGAGTTGACCTCCGGGTCGAGGACGGTGAGCTCGTGCTGGGCGACCCGGGCACCGACCCCACCTTCTTCGTCGCCTACCTGGACGGCACGCCCGCGCCGGCCGGCCAGCCCTGGGGAACCGGTGATCGGGTGAGCGAGGACGCCGACGGCTATCTCCACTTCGAGGGCCGCACCGACGACGTGATCATCTCGGCCGGCTACCGCATCGGGCCGTTCGAGGTCGAGTCAGCGCTGGTTTCCCACGTGGCGGTGGCGGAGGCGGCGGTCATCGCCGCTCCCGACGAGGAGCGCGGAGCGGTGGTGCGCGCGGTGGTCGTCCTGCGCGACGGCTTCGCCCCTGGGCCCGAGCTGGCCGCCGAGCTCCAGGAACACGTCAAGGACCAGACCGCGCCCTACAAGTACCCCCGTATCGTCGACTTCGCCGGGGAGCTGCCCAAGACGGCGTCGGGAAAGATCAAACGGGCTAGCCTCAGGAGGCAATGGGCGAGAAGCGGCCGGTGATCGGGATTTGCACGGCGCTCGCGCGCGCTCACTGGGGTGTCTGGAAGGAGCGCGAGGCCGCGCTGCTCGCGCTCAGCTACATCGTCGCCATCCAGCGGGCCGGCGGGCTAGCCGTGATGATCCCGCCCGACGGCCATCTGGAGGACGACCCCGACGAGATCCTCGATCTCCTCGACGGACTGATCCTGGCCGGCGGCAACGACATCGACCCTGCCTGCTACGGCGCCGACCCCCATCCTGAGACCCACCACATCGTGCCCGAGCGCGACCGCAGCGAGCTGGCCCTGGCCCGCGGCGCGGTCGAGCGCGACATGCCGGTACTCGGTATCTGCCGCGGGATGCAGCTGATCAACGTCGCGTTCGGCGGCACGCTCAGCCAGCACCTGCCCGACGAACTCGGCCACGAGGAGCACCGCCGCACGCCGGGCAGCTTCGACGACGCCGACCACGACGTGCGCCTTACCCCGGGCTCACTCGCCGCCCGCGCGGCCGGCGAGGAGCTCCACGGCACCAAATCGCATCACCATCAGGGGGTGGCCGCCGTCGGCGCCGGCCTCGAAGTCACCGGCTATTCGGTGCTCGACGACCTGCCCGAGGCGCTCGAAGCGCCAGGCTGCCGGTTCGTCCTGGGCGTCCAGTGGCACCCCGAGGCCGACGAGCGTAGCCGCGTGTTCGGCGCCCTGGTCGAACAGGCCGCCCGCTACCGGGCCGACGCGCACGCCGGTGGCAACGGGCACCGCGTTTACCGGAGCACGCGCGGCTCCGAGTAGCCAGCTTCCCGCACCGCCTTCCTCACCTGTTCGGCGTGGGCCGAGCTCCGCGTCTCGAGCACGAGCTGCACCGCGGTCTCGCGCACGTGCAGATCGAACCCCTCCCGGATGTGCCCGACGTCGAGCAGATTGGCGCCGCGCTCGCCGACCAGGGCGAGCAGCTGCGCCAGCGAGCCCGGGCGATCCGGCAGCGAGGCGAGCAGCACCAGGCGCCGCCCCGACTGGCTCTCGTGCCGCCGCGCCACCTCGCCCAGCAGCCCGGCATCCACGTTACCGCCCGACAGCACGACGACGGTGGTTCCGGCGGGCGAGGCGCGCAGCCGGCCCGCGAGCAGCGCCGCCACGCCGACCGCGCCGGCGCCCTCAACCACGAGCTTGGCGCGTTCGAGCAGGAACACCATCGCCTCGGCCACCTCGTCTTCCTCGACCACCGCCATTTCGTCCACCCACCGGCCGATCAGCTGGAGGGTGAGCTCGCCCGGCCGCTTCACCGCGATCCCGTCGGCGATGGTGAGCGCCGAGGTGACCGGGACCGGCTTGCCCGCGTCGAGCGAGCCGCGCACGGGGGCGCAGCTCGCCACCTGCACGCCGAGCACCTCGATCGCCGGCCGCGCGGACTTGATCGCGATCGCCACGCCGCCGACCAGGCCGCCGCCGCCGACCGGAATGATCACGCGGGCCAGATCGGGGACCTGCTCGAGCAGCTCGAGTCCCAGCGTCCCCTGCCCGGCGATCACGTCGGGGTCCTCGAACGGGTGAACGAACGCGATCCGTTCATCCTGCGCCGCCTGCTCCCGCGCCGCCTCGAGCGCGTCATCGACCGTCGTGCCGACCATCTGCACATGCGCGCCGAGCCCGCGCGCCGCCTCGACCTTGGCGATCGGCGCCGTCTCGGGCATGAACACGTAGCACGGCAGCCCCCGGGCCCGCGCGGCATGGGCCACCGCCTGGGCATGGTTGCCGGCGCTGCCCGTGACCACCCCGGCCGCGCGGTCCTCCCCCAGCGCCGCGAGCTTGGACAGCACCCCGCGCAGCTTGAACGACCCGGTGCGCTGGAG
This sequence comes from Solirubrobacterales bacterium, assembly GCA_019244395.1. GTDB lineage: Bacteria > Actinomycetota > Thermoleophilia > Solirubrobacterales > Solirubrobacteraceae > Palsa-465. The sequence goes on from JAFASQ010000141.1 coordinate 15,456, forward strand.
GTTCTCGGCCTTCAGCGCCACCGTCCCGCCGGCACGCTCGCTGAGCGTCCGGGAGCTGAGCACCGGCGTCTCGCGCACCACGCCGGCGCCCGCCTGCGCGGCGCGGCGTATGTCGTCGGTCGAGGGCGGGTAAACGGCGCGGGTCCTAGGCAGGGAGCGCCACCACCGCGTCGATCTCCACCAGCGCCCCGCGCGGCAGCGCCGCCACCGCGATCGCCACCCGCGCCGGCGGGTCGGACTCGAAGAACGACTCGTACACCTCGTTGACCGATGCGAACGAGCTCATGTCGGTGAGGTAGACGGTGAGGCGCACGGCGTCGCCGAGCGTCACGCCGGCCGCCTCGCAGACCGCGGCCAGATTCTCCAGGCAGCGACCGGCCTGATCGGCGGCGGTAGCGCCGACGATCTCCCCGCTCTTCGGATCGAGTGGGATCTGACCGGAGCAGAAGAGCAGGCCGTTGGCCCGCACGGCGTGAACGTAGGGACCGACCGCCTCGGGAGCGCCGGGCGCCGTTATCGACTCGCGGTGTTTTGGCAACTGGTTCCTCCTCCGGGGGGCGCGCCTACGTAGCGTATTGCCCACGTCTGCCCGGGGGTACCCTCAGGTGGTGCCGAATCGCCTCGCAGGCGAGAGTTCCCCGTACCTCCTGCAGCACAAGGACAACCCGGTCGACTGGTATCCCTGGGGCGTGCAGGCGCGGTCGCGAGCGCGCGAGGAGGATCGCCCCCTGCTCGTCTCGATCGGCTACTCGGCCTGTCACTGGTGCCATGTCATGGCCCACGAGTCCTTCGAGGATCCGGACATCGCCGCGCTCATGAACGAGCGGTTCGTGTGCGTCAAGGTCGACCGCGAGGAGCGACCCGATATCGATGCGATCTGCATGGAGGCCTGTCAGGCGATGACCGGGCACGGCGGCTGGCCGCTCAACGCGTTCCTGACCCCGGAGGGGGTGCCGTTCTACGCCGGCACCTATTTCCCGCCCGAGTCGCGGCATGGGCTGCCCAGCTGGCGGATGGTCCTCGACGGCGTGGCCGAGGCGTGGGTCAACCGGCGCGATCAGATCCGCGAACAGGGAGCGCGACTGGTCCAGGCGCTCGGCGCCACGAGTCGGCTCGAGCCGTCGCACGAGCCGATCCGCGACGATCTCATGCGCGGTGCCATCGAGTCGTTGCGCGCGTCGTATGACCGTGCGCGTGGCGGCTTCGGGGGCGCGCCCAAGTTCCCGCCCGCCTCGGTCATCGAGTTCCTGCTCGCCCGGGGCGAGCGCGAGATGTCGCTGGGCACACTTGCGGCGATGGCGCGCGGCGGGATCTACGACCAGATCGGCGGCGGTTTCGCCCGCTACTCGGTCGACGCCACCTGGACCGTCCCCCACTTCGAGAAGATGCTCTACGACAACGCGCTGCTGGTCCGGGCCTACCTGCACGGCTGGCAGGTCTCGGGCGAGGATCGCTTCCGCCGGGTGTGCTGCGAGACCCTCGACTGGGCGCTGCGCGAGATGCAAGGCCCCGAGGGCGGCTTCTCCTCGGCGCTCGACGCCGACTCCGAGGGGGTCGAGGGCAAGTTCTACGTGTGGACCGTGGACGAGTTGCGCGAGGTGCTCGCGCCCGCGGGCCTGGCCGACGAGGCGCTCGCCTTCTTCGAGCCGCAGCCTTTCGAACACGGGCGGCTGATCCTCGAGGGCCGGGGGCCGGAGCCCGCGCCGGAGGCCCTCGCCGAGATCCGCCGTCGCCTGCTCGAGGTGCGCTCGCACCGGATCCGCCCAGGACTCGACGACAAGCGCCTGACCTCCTGGAACGCGCTGATGATCTCCGCGCTGGCCGACGCCGGCGCCGTACTCGAGCGGCCCGACTATCTCAACGCGGCGGTGCGCTGTGCCGAGTTCCTCGCACGCGAGCGGCGCGCCCAGGACGGGTTCCTGATGCGCACCCCCAAGGTGCGCGGCTTCCTCGAGGACCATGCCTACATGCTCGAGGCGCTGATCGCGCTCTACGAGGCGACCGGAGATCCCCGCTGGTTCAGCGACGCGACTGGCCTGGCTGATCTGATGATCGAGCGCTTCTCCGATCCCGAGCGCGGCGGCTTCTTCACCACCGCCGACGATCACGAGCCGCTCGCCGTGCGCCGCAAGGACCTCGAGGACTCGCCGATCCCGTCGGGTAACTCGGCCGCCGCGTTTGGCTTGCTGCGGCTGTCGCTGCTCGCCGGCGAGGGCGGCTACGAGCGCCACGCCCTCGGCGTGCTGCGGCTGATTTTCCCGCTCGCCGTGCGCCACCCCCAGGCGTTCGGGCACCTGCTCGGGGGCGCCGACTTCTACCTCGCGCCGGTCAAGGAAGTCGCGGTCGTCGGCCCTGCGCCCGAGGCGGATGCGCTGTTGCGGGTCGTCCGCGGGGCCTACCGCCCCCACCTGGTTCTTGCCCCGGGCAACGGTGACGGGGGCGGTGCGGGCACATCCGCGCGCGTCCCGCTGCTTGAGGGACGCGAGCCGGTCGACGGTCGCGCCGCCGCCTACGTGTGCCAGCACTTCGTCTGCCAGGCGCCGGTCACGACCCCCGAGGCCCTGGCCGCCGCGCTGTAATCGCTCGTATCGGGTAGCTATTGGCCATGGCACCTGCCGGGGCAACCGCCGAGCGCGCGGCTTCCGACGCTCGCCGCGAGGCGCTCGAGGTCGAGGGCTCGCGGCCGTTCGAACTGATGGTGCGAGCCGGGTTCGTCGCTCGCGCCTTGACCTACGGCGTGATCGGTGGGATCACGCTGGCCCTGGCGGTCGGCGCCGGCGCCGAGCCTGCCGCCCCGAACCAGCAGGGCGCGCTGTCCTTGATCGCCAGCGCTCCACTCGGTCGCGTCGCCGTGGGTGTCGCCGCCGTCGGCCTGCTCGCGTACGCGCTGTGGAAGCTCGGGCAGGCGGCGTTCGGCCGCGGCCCCGAGGGCGGCGGCAAGCCGGGTCTCAAGGACCGCGTCGCCAACGCTGGCGGGGCGATCGTCTACCTCGCCTTCTTCGCCGTCGCGGTTCGCATCCTGTTCGGGAGCGCTGGCAGCGGCTCGAGCGAACCGTCCAAGGCCGCGTCGGGCGTGCTCGGCTGGCCGGGCGGCCCGGTGATCGTGGCCGTCGTCGGCGCCGCGCTGATCGCGATCAGCGCCTATCAGGTCTACGACGCGTTCCGCGGACGCTTCGCCGACGACGCCAAGCTGCACGAGATGGGCCCGCTCGCGACCGGCATGTTCATGCTGCTCGGTCACGTCGGCCTGGTCGCCCGCGCGCTCGTGTTCGCGCTTGTCGGTTACTTCGTGGTCAAGACCGCGATCGATTTCAACCCGCGTGACGCCGTCGGGCTCGATGGGGCCCTGGCCCGAGTGCACCACCAGCCGTTCGGGCCGTGGCTGCTCGGCCTGATCGCAGCCGGCCTGCTCGTCTTCGCCCTTTACTCGCTGTTCGAGGCGCGCTACCGCCGGCTCTGACCGGCGCGGCCGGTGCGCGGGTTCGCGCTCAGGGTTTGCCGCTGAGCATCCGGGGCAGAACGCGTACACGATGCGCATCCGTCTCGCTTCACTGCTTCTGACCGGCCTCCTCTTGGCCGTCCTGATCCCCGCGTCGGCGCAAGCGGCTCCGCCGGCCGCCACGACCCCAAAGCCGAACTGGCTGCCGGCCGACAAGCAGGGCTTCGGCACCTCGCGCACGCTGGCTAGCAAGGTGTGGTTCACGCTCGAGGGCGGCGAGCTCAGCGAGGTCTACTACCCCACGCTCGATACGCCGAGCTTCCGTGACCTTCAGTTCTCGGTCGACGGCGTGGCCGAGCGCGACGGCGCCCTGCACCGCGCCGTGCTGCTCGACCCGGGCAGCCTGACCTACCGCCAGATCAACACCGACAAACGCGGGCGGTGGCGGCTGATCAAGTCCTACGTCACCGACCCGAGCCGCGCGGTCGTCCTGGTCGACGTCGAGTTCCAGTCCCTTGACGGCCGGCGACACCGGGTGTCGATGCTCGCCGACGCCGCCCCCTCCAACGAGACGGACAGCAGCCCCGGGACGTGCTCGCCGTCGGGCGTGTTGGCCAGTGACGCGCAGATGGCGATCGCCGTGGCCGCCCGTCCGGCTCTGAAGCATCTGGTGTGTACCGGCGGCAGCGATGGAATCGTGGCGAGCACCGCGGCGACCGGTCTCACCGGCAAGCCGCGCCACCAGCGGCTGACGCTCGCCCTGGCCTTCGCCACCACCCGCGGCGGCGCGCTGTCCGCCGCGCACGCTTCGCTTCGCGTCGGCTGGTTCGCCGTCGCCCGCCGATACGGCGCCGGCTGGCTGGCCTACTTGACCGGGCTGCGCCACCCGCCCCGGAGCCTCACGAGCGCGCGGGAGCGCGCGGAGTACGCGGTCTCCGAGATGGTGCTGGCGGCCAGCGAGGACAAGACCTACCGTGGCGCGTTCGTCGCCTCGCCGACCATGCCGTGGGCGTGGGGCACCGGGCTGCAGACACCTTCCGGTCCCTACCACCTTGTGTGGTCGCGCGATCTGTACGAGATCGCCACCGCGCTGATCGCCGACGGGGACGTGGCCGGCGCCCGCCGCGCGCTGAACTTCCTCTTCTTCCGCCAGCAGCAGCCCGACGGCTCGTTCCCCCAGAACTCCGACGTCACCGGCAAGCCCGCCCTCACCAACCTGCAACTCGACGAAGTCTCCGATCCGATCATCCTCGCCTGGCAGCTCGGCGTCCACGATCCGACCACCTGGTCGCACGTCAAGCTGGCCGCCGACTTCATCGTGGGCTGGCACGACGACCAGGGCCACACCGCGCCCTATACGCCGCAGGAGCGCTGGGAGAACCAGGCCGGCTATTCACCCGCGACGATCGCCGCCGAGATCGCCGGTCTCGTCTGCGCGGCCAGCATCGCTCAGCAGAACGGCGACGCGGCCTCGGCGGCGAAGTACCTCCAGACGGCCGATGCCTGGCACGCTCAACTGAACGCGTGGACGTTCACCACCACGGGCCCGTACGGGTCCGGGTCGTACTACCTGCGCCTGACCAAGGACGGCAACCCCAACTCGCCCACCACCTACAGCGTCGGCGACAGCGGCCCGACGCTCGACCAGCGGGCGGTCGTCGACCCAAGCTTCCTCGAGCTCGTCCGCCTCGGCGTGGTCGCTCCGGACGACCCGCACATCCTCAGCACCCTGCCGGTCGTCGACACCCAGCTGTCCGTCGATACCCCGAACGGGCGCTTCTGGCACCGCTACAACGGCGACGGCTACGGCGAGCAGCGTGATGGCGCGCCGTGGGATGTGGGCTTCCCGCCCGGCAGCCAGACCACGATCGGCCGGGCCTGGCCGATTTTCGCCGGCGAGCGCGGCGAGTACGAGCTGGCCGCCGGACATGGGGCGGCTGCGCAGCTCCACGCGATGGCCGCCGCCGCCAACGCGGTCGGCTTCATCCCCGAGCAGGTGTGGGACCAGAACCCGCCCTCGGGCCAGCCCGGATTCGCGCCCGGCACGCCGACCTTCTCCGCCACCCCGCTGGCCTGGAGCCACGCGCAGTTCATCCGCCTGGCCTGGTCGATCGCCGCGGGACATCCCGTCGAGCAGCCCACGATCGTGGCCTGCCGCTACGTCCGCAGCTGCGGCTGAATTACAAAACAGGCAGGTAGCGCTCGAGCTCCCAGGGCGTCACCTGCACCCGGTAGTCGTCCCATTCCTGGCGCTTGATCTCGATGTAGCGGTTGAACATGTGCTCACCCAGCACGCGCAGCACCAGCTCGGATTCGGCCGTCAGCTCGATCGCCTCCCCCAGTGTCGCGGGGAGCTGCTCGATCCCCAGCCGGCGCCGCTCCTCCGAGGAGAGGTGGTAGAGGTTGGTCTCCATGGGGTCGGGTAGCTCGTATCGGTGCTCGATCCCCTCGAGCCCGGCCTGGAGCAGCACCGCGAAGGTCAAATAGGGGTTGCACGCCGGGTCCGGGCAGCGAAGCTCCATCCGGGTGGCCCGCTCCTTGCCCGGGTGGTACATCGGGACACGCACCAGCGCCGAGCGGTTCCGGCGCGACCAGGCCAGGTACACCGGCGCCTCGTAGCCGGGCACCAGGCGCTTGTAGGAGTTGACCCACTGGGCGAAGATCGAGCAGATCTCGCGCGCGTGGCGCAGCTGTCCGGCGATGAACGCCTTGCCCACGTCCGAGAGGTAGTACTGGTCCTCAGCGTCGAAGAACGCGTTCTGCTCGCCCCGGAACAGCGATTGGTGCGTGTGCATCCCCGAGCCGTTCTTGCCGAACAGCGGCTTGGGCATGAACGTCGCGTGCAGGCCGTACTTCATCGCGTATTCCTTGACCGTGATCCGGTAGGTCATGCAGTCGTCGGCCGCCTTCAGTGCGTCGGCGTAGCGCATGTCGATCTCGTGCTGGCTCGGTCCTACTTCGTGGTGGGCGTACTCGGTGTGGATCCCCAGCTGCTCGAGCGCCAGCACCGTCTCGCGCCGCAAATCCGAGCCCGCGTCGAGCGTGGTGAGGTCGAAGTAGCCGCCCTCGTCGAGCACCTCGGTCGCCGTGGAGTTCCTGAAGTAGAAGTACTCGAGCTCCGGTCCCACGTAGTAGTGGTCGAAGCCCATCGCCTTGGCCCGCTCGAGCGCTCGGCGCAGCACATGGCGCGGATCGCCCTCGTACGGCGTGCGCTCGGGGGTCAGGATGTCGCAGAACATCCGCGCCACCCCCTGCTCGACCGGCCGCCACGGCAGGATCCGGAATGTCGTTGGGTCGGGCATCGCGATCATGTCCGACTCCTCGATCGGGTTGAACCCGGTGATCGACGAGCCGTCGAAGCCCATCCCGCCCTCGAACGCGTCGCTCAGCTCGGTGGCGTTGATCGAGAACGCCTTCAGCTGCCCGAGGATGTCGGTGAACCACAGGCGGACGAACCTGATGTCCCGTTCCTGGACGAGCGCCTTCACATCCTCGGGGGTCAGCGGAGAGGCCGTGGTCGACATGGCGCGCCGAACGTTACTTGCTCGCCGGGCGTTTCTCGCCCGCTGCTACGCCGCGCCCGCGGCAGGCGATCAGAGCCGGGCGGACGTGCGGCGTTCGCCCAGCCAGCGATTCGCCCAGCGCTGTAGCTCTGACAGCGCCGGCTCGAGCTCGCGTCCCATCTCCGAAAGCGAGTATTCAACGCGAAGCGGCGGGCCTGAGATGACCCGCCGCTGTACCATGCCACGCCGCTCGAGCTCCTTCATCCGCTCGGAGAGGAGCCGGTCCGAGAGCTCGGGTACCGCCTGGGCGATCTCCGAGAAGCGAAGCGCCCCTTCCATCAGCACCCGGAGAATCGCTCCCGTCCAGCGCCGCCCGACGAGCTCGACGGCCTCGTGGTAAAGCGGACAGCAGCTAGGGGAGCGCGACCCGCCGCGATCCGTCTCGCTGCGCTCAGCCGTCGCCGTGTCGTTGGGCGCTCCCATCGCCACTTGTGAAGCTTACGCTGCTTGGAGCGCCCGCGATGCCTCGCTTGAGCCGTCCACCGGCACCTCGCCGGCCACGTTGACCAACGCGGTGAACCCCTCCAGGGCGACGCTCGCGATCGCCTCCAGGATCTGCTCGTCGTCCCAGCCCGCCTCTCTGGCCTCTTCGTGCAGGTGCATCGGGGCGCGGCCGCGCTCCTCGAGTAGGGCCTTGAGGTAGCGCAGCAGGGCCGCCTCGCGCGGATCCTTGGACGTGAACTGACGCGCGGCCGCCACCTCGTCGAGCGCCAGCCCGGCCGCCCGGCCCGTGCGGGAGTGCATCGCGATGCCCGGCTCGGACTGGTAGTACTCGGCCACCGCCAGTGCGATTCGCTCGAGCGTGGCCAGCGTCAGTTTGCCGTGGCGCAATTCCGAACGGAACCGGGCGTAGGCCCGCAGCGCAGCCGGCGAGCCCGCCAGCACTCCGAGGAAGTTGGGCAGCTGACCGCCGGTGGCGAGTGCGCCGCGCAGTACCGGAACCGAGCCCTCCGGCGCGGTCAGGTCGTCATGGATCTGGAATCTGCTCATCGAAGTTTTCATAGTTGACCACCAATGGGTCGGGGCCTGAGAGGACCGTGTGCCCTTCACTTTCGAGACTTGCTTACGGTTGATAAGTGTAGGCCGGGGGCGCTGGGCGCACAAGAGGACGGCACGCACTTTTGCCGCGGCGGCTAAAGCTCGGCTCAGCGGTGTACGTGACGCGCGTAAGGCCTAATGCAGCACCGCGCCGTGCGCGCTGGCGGCCGCCACCACGATTAGGCACAACCCCAGCAGCACGGCCCACAGCGCCACCCGATCCGGCCGGAAGCCCGGGCGCTCGTACCGGCGCAACGTCGGCCGCGCCACCGGCAGGTCGCGCTCCGCGCCATAGCCGCGGATCGTCACCGTCCGGCGATCGCCGCTCGCGCTCCTGGGACCGCCACCCGCACTCCTGCGATCGCCCCCCGCACTGCCGGGACCGCCGCCCGCCCGTGAGACCGAGGCCGGCGCCGGCAGGGGCGAAACCGGCGCCGGGGCCTCGGGGGTCGGCGCGGGCCGCTTTGGGCGCTCAGCCGCCCGCACCTCGCGCGCACGTCCCTCGCGTGGACGTACCTCCCGCGCGGCCGGGAACCGGAACGCTTCGCGCTCGAGCTCCTCCCACCATGGTGCGGCGGACCGACGCGCGGGACGTGCAGAAACGTCTGCTCGGGGCATGTCACCGACCTCTTTCTCTTGCTTACGGGGTTAGCTGACGGGCTAGCGCCGAAAGAGTGGCGCTTCGCAATGCGACGATTCGCCCCAACAACTTGGGTCCCCCGCTCCCGCCGCCCGCCTGGCGCGAGCGGCGCGGGATTTCAGCTTTCGCGCGGCGATCCTAACAACGCCCACGGACGGAGCGCGATCCGTTGCGTCAACGATTTCCCGCAATATGCGAGCTTCCCAGCGGCGCCCGCGGCCACGGCGCCAGTCGGCGCCCCCGCAGCCTTGGCAGCCGCCCCCGCAGCGCCGGCAGCCGCCCCCGCAGCGCGGGCCGGCGCGCTACTCCTTGCCGGCCACCTTGCTCACGAACTTCGCCACGTTCTCGGCGTCGGTCCCCTGGACCACGTCGGCGGGCATGTTCCCAAAGCCCAGACATGCCTCCTGGCTGCCCGGCGGCGGATTCTGCAGGCAGCCGTACCGGATCGTGTGCAGCACCAGCTGATAGGTCGGCTGGATCACATCGAGATTCGGCCCCACCTTCCCCACGGCGTTCGCGGCGGCCAGGGTGTGGCACTGAGCACACCGCTCGCCAAAGATCTCGCGGCCGCGCTTTTCGGGTCCGGTCAGCTTGATCCCTCCCACCTGGCCGTTGGCGTTGTTGTGATTGCCGATCAGGAACAAAGCCGGAATCGCGATGCCGAACGCGACGTAGATCACCCCCAGCGACACCCCCAGCGCCCTGCGCGCCCGGTATGAGCCGGACGGCCGCGTCTCGAGCGCCGCCTTGGGGCCTCCGCGGAACCCGAGGAAGAACACGCCGAGGCCGAGCACGATCCAGAAGGCTGCGAACAGCAGGACGGCGAGCACGGAGCGGCACCTTACCGCGCTCACCCGGCGAACGGCTCATCGTCGCCGCCCCGAGGCAAAGCTCAGTACTGGTGGCGCCACCGCGCGGAAGTCCTCCGCCTCGGCCTCGCGCGGCGATCCCCGCTCGGCATCGCCTTCACGCGAGGATCGCCGTTGCTCCGCCAGCCCGCGCCGCACTTGCTCGTCCAGCATCGAGAAGTCCTTGATCTCGGCCACGATGTGGTCCGGCGCGGCGATCGGCTGCACGCGATCGACCAGCACGTTGATCGCACCGCCGGCCGCCGGCAACCGCTCCAGCTTTCCATCCGCCACGATCAGTGGCTCGGTTCTCACCGTCAGGCGATAGCGCTCGTAGACCGGAGCCGGGACGATCAGGTTGATCGTTCCGTGCTCGTCCTCCAGCAGCAGGAACACGATGCCGTTGGCGGTGCCCGGACGCTGCCGTGCCACCACCATCCCGCCCACGCCCAAGCGCGTGCCGTGGGGCAGGGTGGCGAGATCTCGGCTCGTCCTCAGCCCCTCGGGCAGCCGGCCTCGCAACAACGCCATCGGATGGGCATCGACCGTCAGCCCCGTCGTGCTGTAGTCGGCCAGCATCGACTCCCAGGACGTCAGCCCGCGCAGCTTAGGTGGCGCCGGCAGATCCAGTGGCAGCGCCAGCTGCACACCGCCGGGAACCCTGCGGCCCGGCGTCGCCACCCCCAACTGCCACAGAGCGATCCGGCGTGCCGACCCGGCTGCCCCGGCCTCGACCAGCGAGTCGCACGCCCCCGACCACGCCAGCAGCTCCAACGAGGCGGCGCTCGAGCTCGCCCGCGAGGCGAGATCGGCCAGGCTGCGAAACCGCCCGCCCCTCTCGCGCACCGCTACCAGCTCCTTCACCTCCTGCTCGGCGACTCCCCGGACGTAGCCGAGCCCGATCCGAACCGCGCCCCCGTCGGCTATCTCGCACGTGGCAGCGCTCTCGTTGACGTCCGGCGCCGTCACCTCGATCCCCCGCCTCTGCGCCTCGTGGACCAGCGCGTCGGGCGGATAGAACCCCATCGGCTGCTCGTTCAGCAGCGAGCATAAGAACTCCCGGCCATAGTGGACTCGCAGCCAGGTGGATTGATAGGCGAGCAGGCCGAAGGCGGCGCCGTGCGCCTTTGGAAAGCCGAAGCCCGAGAAGCCGCGGACCATGGCAAACACCCGCTCGGCGGTCTCCTCGTCCACGCCGTGCCGCCTGCGCGCGCCGGCCACGAACCGCTTGTGGTAGGCCTCGATCGCCGCGTCCGAGCGCTTGCGGCTCATCGCCCGCCGCAGGCCCTCCGCCTCGCCAGGGGAGAAGCCGGCGAAGGCGATCGCCACCTCGATCACCTGATCCTGGAAGATGATCGCGCCCAGCGTCTCGCGCAGCGCGGGTTCGAGCGAGGGATGCTCGTAGGGCACTTGGTAATCGACATCCACGCGCAGGCGCTGCCGGCGCTCGATGTACGGGTTGACCGCGCCTCCCTGGATCGGCCCTGGGCGGACGATCGCGACTTGCACCGTGAGGTCCTTCAGGTTCTCCGGTCGCGTCCGGTAAAGCGACTGCATCTGCGCCCGGCTCTCGATCTGGAAGACCCCGGTTGTCTCGGCGCTCTGGATGCACTCGTACGTAGCCGGATCGTCGTACGGGATCCGCGAGAGATCGATGCGATCGCCCCGGGTACGCGCGATCAGCTCGACCGAGCGCTCGACCGCCGAGAGCATCCCCAATCCCAGCAGGTCGATCTTCAGGAATCCCGCGTCCGAGCAGGAATCCTTGTCCCACTGCACGATCTGGCGGCCCTCCATCGCCGCCGGCACGATTGGGCAGCAGTCGATCAGCGGACGGGTGGCCACGATCATCCCGCCGGAGTGCTGGCTGAGGTGGCGCGGCAATCCATGCGCCTCGGCGGCCAGACGCGCCAGCCACGCCCAGCGGCCGCCGGTTCCTCGCCTTCCGTTGCTCGCCGCACCCTCGAGGCCGAACGCCGACGCGATGTCTTTGCCCACCTCGCGCGCATCCCATCCCTCGCTGCCGCGCGCCACCCGCTCGATCTCCCCGGGCGGCAGCCCCAGGGCCTTGCCGAGCTCCCGGATCGCGCCCCGCGCGCGATAGGTGGGGAATGCCGCCACCAGCGCCGAGCGATCGTGGCCGTAGCGCTCGTGCACCCGCGGGATCAGCTTCTCCCTGATGTCGCGCGGGAAGTCGAGGTCGATGTCCGGCAGCGAGGTCAGCTCCTCGTTCAGGAAGCGGCCGATCAGCAGGTCGTTGGCGATCGGGTCGACGTGCGAGAGCCCGGTCAAAAAGCAGACGATCGAGGAGACGCTCGAGCCGCGGCCCCGACCCGGCGGCAGCAGCCCCCGAACGCTGTCGGGCCCACGCACCTCGAGTGCCACCTCGCGCGCCAGCTCCAACAGATCGTGATGGAGCAGGAAGAACCCGGGCAGCCTCAGGCGCTCGATAATCCGCAGCTCCTGCTCGAGCCGACCCGTCGCGCTCCCCCGAACGTCAGCCGCCGCCTCCCGGTAACGCTCCTCAAGGCGCGCCTGACACAGCTCGGCGAGCTTGCGCATCGCCTCCTCGTCCTCGGAGCCCGGATAGCGGTAGCCCAGGTCGCTGCTCAGATCGAACCGCAACTGCTCGGCCAGCCGGTTGGTCTCCGCCACCGCCTCCGGGTGGTCGGGAAAGCGGCTCGCCATCGCCGCCGGCGACGCCAGCACGTGGCTGAAGTTCCCCCTCCGCTGGGGCTCCGAGGCGTCAAGGGTCGTGTGCAGGCGTACCGCGACCAGCGCGTCCTGCAACGGCGCTCGCGCGCGCGTGTGCGCGTGCACGTTGCCGCTCGCCACGCACGGCACCCCGAGCCGCCTCGCCATCCACTCGAGCCGCCGGTTACGCGCGCGATCATCGCGCAGGAACGGCCGCTGGAGCTCGATCCGCAGCCGATCCGGCCCAAAGGCATCCAGCAGGCGCCTGAGCGTGAACTCATCGTGCACGCCCCGTAGCGCGCACCCGCTCAGGCAAATCAGCCCTTCGGCATGCTCAAGGACGTCGGTCAGCTGGACGAACGCCTGCGTCGGCGGCCCCGGTTTCTCGCGCGTGTGGGCGTGCGCGCGGGTCAGGATCCGGCACAAGTTCGACCACCCGCCGGCGTCCTTTACGAGCAGGGTCAGATGCCGTCCGTCTGCCAGGTCGATCTCGGCGCCGTGGATCGGACGCAGCCCCAGCGCCCGCGCCGAGACCGCGAACTCCATCGAGCCCGAGACCGTGTTGTGGTCGGTCAGGGCCAGCGCCTGGTAGCCCAGTTCGAGCGCAGTGGGAACCAGCTCGTCCGGAAGCGAGGCGCCGTCGAGGAAGGAGAAGGCCGAGTGACAGTGGAGCTCGACGTACACGGGAACACATGTTCGCATCAGCTGCGGACGTGTCATGCTCCGAATCAGAGTTGAGCAGCTCCTGCCTGGTCATCGCCCACCGCGGCGCCTGGGGGTCGGCGTCGCCGGCCGCCGCCGCCCAGAACACGCTCGAAGCGTTCGAGGCGGCCATGGCGCTCGGCGTCGACATGATCGAGTGCGATGTCCGCCGCACCCGCGACGGCCAGCTCGTCGTCTTCCACGACGCGCGCGTGAAGACCATGCCGACCAGGTCGCTGCGCTACGACGCCTTGAAGGTGAAGGGCACCACCTCTCGGCCGCCCCTGCTGGCGGACGTTGTCGCGCTCACCAAGGGGAAGATCGCACTCAACGTCGAGCTCAAGGAGCCGGGTTACGTCGACGAAACGATCGCGCTACTGCGGCCATTCGGCCTCGACCACTGCCTGCTCAGCTCGTTCTTCGACGACGTCCTGCGCGAGGCCAAGGCGCTCGCACCGGAGCTACGCACCGGGCTGCTGATCGCCGCCGGATTCCGCAAGGCCTTCACCATTCGCCTCCACGCTGCCCACGCCGATTGCCTCGGGCTTCATCGCCGTCTCGCCAGCGCCACCGCGCTGGCCAGCGCCGCAGCCGCCGGCATCCCCTGCGTGATCTGGACCGTCAACGCGCCTCAGGCCATGGATCGCTACCTGGCCCACACCGCCGTCGAAGGCATAGTCACGGACCGGCCCGCCCTGGCCCTGGAGCGGCGAGCGCTTCTGCATCCGGCGTAACCCCCTGCCGCGCCACGAGGTCGACGACGCAGCGGGACGGCGCACAGCCCGGCAGACCCGGCAGGAGCCTTTCACCGGCTCGGGCTCGGGTCGCCGCGACTCGGCTAAGAACGTGCATAACTCACCAAACCCGACGCCAGCCGCCGACTTTGGGGCGAAATACACCTAGGGGGCGCTTATCTCGCGAAACCCCCGGGCGAAGGCGACCTCGGGGGCGATACACCCGGACCGGCGCCGGCACGCGGACGGCGCCGGCGGAGCGGACGGGCGCCGGC
>JAFASQ010000263.1 GCA_019244395.1 Solirubrobacterales bacterium
TGGCTGGAGGCTTCGGTGCAGCGCAGTCCACCGAAAGCCGCCCCAACCGTCGATGACCTCGCGCGCGCGCTCCCAGCCGGCGAGGAACTCGCCATCGGCACCGTCCGGTACGTCAAAGAAGTTGAACAGGGTGACGCTCTTCATCGCCTCGCTCACACGCCGAGTCTCTCACCAGCGGCGAACAACAGCAACCGCTGCGCGGCTATGGCCAGGCATGAGCACAGAGTGCGGCCTTGCATGAACCCGACGTCATCGCACGGGCTCGCCTGGCTTCTGCGGAAAAGAGGAGCAGCGCTCAAAACCCACTGCGGCTTTGTCGCGAACGCGATCGTGAGCGAACGGACCTCACTGGGCTTCTGCAGGGACGAAAACGAACGCGTTTGCGCCGGCCAAACGACTACTGGATCCGCCCGACGGTGCGGAAGCCCATACCGGCGTCGAAACCTAACATCACGCGACGGAAGCGCTCGACCGAACCGTCGCTCCGCAGCGGCGGAGCGGCAGCGGCTGTCGGGCCGATCCCGTGCTTGCAAACATGAGAGCCAGGGCGCCAGCAAACGGCGTGGGCAGCCACCCAGGCGACCGCCGTCGGCAAAGCCATAGCCAGCGACGGCGACGCGGCGTTGCTGCGTTCGCGTCAAAGGGGCCACGGGGTCGCCGTGGCCGCTATAGGCGTTTATGTGAGGTCGCTTTCCGACCGTAATCGACGTCCACGAACAGGGTCTGGCGGCGGTCCCCGCGAAGCGTTACGTGAGGTCGTCCACGACGTCGACGACGTCCACGACGCCAAGACGTCGATCAACGTGCCCAGGCCTAACACCGACCAGCAACGCACTGTCGATGCCCGCGTCGTAGCCGCTCACACGAGCTCGTGCCGGCTCGCGGGGGTATGGTCAACCATCGAGCGGGCCCCTAGGATCTCAGCGGTCGTCCGCGCGCGAGACTCCCCGGCCCGCTGAGCTCGCTGAAGGATGCCCGAGCGGCCGGCTTTCCTCTCTCCGGGCGCGCCGTTGACGTTCGAGCCGCGCTGCAGCCGACTTATGTCGTTTCTGTCGTACATCTTGGGCCTGTCAACGTGGCGGCGATAGCCGTCACGTCGACTACATGTCAATGACGTCGGAGTCCAGCAACCACGGGCTTCGACACCTCGAGCCTCACATAAAGGCGTCAAGCAGGCGCGAGTCGACGGCGCCGCTGACGACTGCTTTGCTCGTCCGACAGGCCCGAGGCCAACGAGCGCAATGGCGACCAGACGCAACTCCTGGACCGAGGGCTGGCTGTTCGTCGGCGGCAAGCACCGTGCGGGCCCGGGAGTTGCGTGTGGGGCCGGTGTCCGCCGCTGCGCGTACCCGGCGACTGCGACATCCGGGCGTCCGATCGGCCCGCGGGGCGTGTCTCCTCGTAGCGCTCGCCACCGTTGGCATCGCCATCAACCCGCGGGTTGAGGTGAAGATCAACCCTCGGTTCAACCCGGGCGCCGACGACACAGTCGCCTCGGCGGAAGATGATGGCGCCATGACGATCACCGATTACCTCATCAACGCAATGTTCCTGCTGGTCGTGGCGCGCCAGGCCAGAGAGCGCGAGCTTGACCGCCGCAGCGTCATCGTCCCGCTCGTCCTCGTCTTCTTCGTTGCCCAGATGTACCTGCACGCGATTCCGACCGCCGGTAACGACCTGGTCCTGATCGGCCTGCTGGCCGCCGTCGGGCTCACCCTCGGCATCGCCTCTGGGTTCGCGACCCACGTCCGCGTCGGCAAGAACGGCCTGGCAGTCGCCCGCGTGGGATGGCTCGCCGCCGCGCTGCTGGTCGCCGGCATCGGCTCGCGGATGGTGTTCTCGTTCGCCGTCAGCCATGGCCTGCGCCCGGAGATCGCCAGCTTCAGCATCGCCCATCACATCTCCGCCATCGCGTGGCCGACCGCGCTTGTGCTGATGGCTATCTGCGAAGTGACCACGAGGGTCGCGATCGTCCAGCTGCGTGGGCACAGCGCGATGACCGAATATCCGGTCATCACCGCCGCGATTCCAGCCACCGCGTGATCACAGCGCACAGTACGCCCCGCCGAGGCCGGTTCGCCGCCGCCACGCTCCTCCGCTCGGCGGGCATCGAGACCGGCTCGGTGCTCGTGATTGGCCTTGACGACGCGGTCGATCTAATCGATGCTTGCTCCAGCGTCGAAGGGAGAGAGATGAGACCGGTACAGAAGCTGCTCCGCAACACGGTCGGGGTGCCAGCGCGCGGCGTCAAGCGCCTTGCACGAACCGCGACACAGCCACTGAAAGGCCATAGACAAGCGCGCCAGACCCGGCGTCGCTCACGCTCGTCGAGCTGACGCAGCAACGAACCGGACCCCCACCGACCGCGCGCCGCCGGGTCGCGAGCCGCAGCCCTCTCGCGCCCCCGAAAACAGATCCCCGTCCGGCGCGCCACGCGCAACGCTTGGACCCATTCATCGAGGGCACCGAGACGACGTCACGACGACTGCTCCGCCACGGCGAGCCGAAGCGGGCACGACTACTCAGCTGGCCCTCAGATGGATCAGGACCGGCACTGTGGCCCTACTGTTCCGTGCTAGCGAAGCCGGAGCACGCAGCTCCCGCAGCCGTCTCCGCGCTCCCAGGTTTGGCGGCTAAGCGATGCAGAGGACAGCTCCTGCTCTCGCCGAGCACGTGTCTAGCCGACTATCGCTTTGTCCTTTTGCCTACCACAGAACCGGCTATTGCCTTGGCGACGCCTCGATCACGCCCGCCGCCGACGCCTCGTGCTGGAGCGTCGCCGCGTAGCGCGACGGAATCCTCGCTGTGCACGGCAGCCCCCACAACCCGCTGATGGGCCACCTCTCCCGATGAGTGGTACGTACGTGAAGCGCTTCGCCGGCCGTCGGATGGCTATGCGCGCACGGTCACACTCATCGGGCTGCGCTGGGGATCGGCCGCTTCGACGGGACGAGTAAGCGTCAGCGCCCGCCGAGTCCAGCGTCTCGGGCGCTCGATGCGGTTGGCTGCCTACGCGCTGCAGGGGCAACAGGAGCTAGTGCGCGTCCGGCTCGGGGATCCGTTGCGACTCGATCACCCAGACCGCTTGACGGACGCCCTGAAGGACAGACGCACACGCGGCGAGTCGCTGGCGGCCGGCCGCTGGCCCTCCCGCGAGGCCTGGCCGTTTGACACCGCGAGCCGCCGACGGGCCTTCTGCACCGATGGAAGCGCCGCCTTGGCCTTCGCCAGCGGTCGCGCTCGGACATCAACACTCGCCGGCTTAGCCGCGATAGTGATCTCCTCGCCGGTCGCCGGATTGCGGCCAGGTCGTTTCTTCGTCGCTGGCTTGACCCGCACCGTCAGCTGAACGAGCCCGCCGAGACGAACCTTCTGGGCGTTGCCCAGCTCCTCGAGGACGATCTCGTCGAGCGCATCGAGTGCTCGCTTCGCCTCCGCCTTGCTCATCTCGGCGCGCTCTGCGACTGCGGCGATCATCTGGGACTGCGTCAGCGCCACGGCTGCTCCTCCGCCTTCGGGTTATGTGAACCACGGTATTGAACCTGCCCCGCCAGACGGAGGCCTCCACCGACGGACCCCCAGCGGGCAGCGCCCCGGCCCGTGGGGATGGCGAGGTGCCGCTACCGTCGTCCGCGGTGAGCGCGAGCCACCGAGCGCCGCGGCCGCCGGACTCGCCAGGCGATGGCTCGGACTCAAGTTCGCCCAGGCGATATGTCGCCGGGGGGGCTTGCCCTTAGTCGCCAATGCGGTCGCGCGGCACCCCTCGGGCTCCAGACTGAAAGCGATCGTACCGGTCTGTGGCGGCGTAGTCGTGAGATTGGTCGCAAGAACAAGTCCGGCGGCCTGCGCCGACATCCGCCAGGTGGGCTTTCGTTTCACGTCGAGGCGCTTGCTGACCGACTGTCCCAGGGTCGCGGTCGCTGATCGACGGCCGTCCTCGCCTTCCAGCCTCGGCACCAGGTTTAGCATGCAGCGGTGGCAGCGATAGCCATACCGCGAACCCGTCAATCCTGATTTGTTACTCCCACAATCCCTACCCGTCCGTTGTAGCGAGCGCGAGATGCGACAAGATGGGCCGCGATGCCCGGAGACACCGCGCCATGCGGCAGGACAATGCGCAATAAGCGGAGGTACTCAGCGATGAACGCTCGGATATTCCAACCCTACGTCCGCCCCCGGTGTGGGCAGGTCTGATAGTGGTGTATCGATGCCGCGTTCGGCGCGAACGTCGGGTTTGTCGATCCCGCGGTCTATTTGCTCGGGTGCAGCCGGCTTTCCCGACATCAACCCTCGACCCGGTCCGACGGGCAACGGCTCCGGACGCACAGCTGACTACCCGACCGGGTCCCTGGATGGGTTGTATGCCCGGGCTCGGACCCCAGGGGCATCGCGCTCGCGACGAGGCTCGCTTCGAGCAACCGTCAGCGCTCGGGGGTAGGGGCCTTGACGCGCCCTGGACACTGGAGGTCAAGTGACGTGCAGGTGCTCGCGCTCGTGGTGACCGATGGCGGTGTCAAGAGGAAGGGTCAGGCGCCTGTTTCGGGGTAGAAAATCTCGACCGCGATCCTCGGGCTCGCGTCCCCCGCCGATCCTCCTGGCGCGATGGTCACGCGAGCCTGGCGCGGGACCGCGATGTACACACGTGTCGACGCTCCTGAAATGGATAGTCAATGACAAATTCCTCCATTACATCCACCGGTCCGGACCAGCCCTACTCGGACACGACCGCGTACGGCAACGGGCCCACCGACTCGATCACCGATACGGCCGAGAATGCCGCGATCACTCACCACAGGCTGACGCTTGACGGGCGACAGATTGCTTACACGGCTACGGCCGGTCACCTCGTGACGGTCGATCGCAGCAGCTCGACCCCTACCGCCAAGATGTTCTATGTTGCCTTCACCGAGGACACGCCCGAACCGGGCGACCGGCCGGTCACCTTCTTCTACAACGGCGGCCCCGGGGCATCGTCGGTCTACGTGCTGCTCGGCTCGTTCGCCCCAATGCGGCTCAAGACTGACATGCCCGGCTTCACGGCGCCCGCGCCCGTCATGATCGAGGCCAACCCAGACAGTTTGCTCGACAAGAGTGACCTGGTCTTCATCAATCCGGTGGGGACCGGCTACTCTGCCGCCGTCGCCCCGCACGTCAACAAGGACTTCTGGGGCGTCGACCAGGACGCCGGCTCACTGCGGCAGTTCATCAAGCGCTACCTGACCTTCTATCACCGCTGGAACTCGCCGAAGTTCCTGTTCGGCGAGTCCTACGGGACCGCCCGCAGCTGCGTGCTGGCCTACCTGCTGCACGAAGACGGCATTGACTTAAACGGGGTGACCCTGGTGTCGTCCATCCTGGACTACGCGCAGGCCGGCAAGCCGGTCGGGCTGCTGCCCACCCTGTGCGCGGACGCGTGGTACCACAAGAAGATCCGCGTCACGCCACCGCCGGCTGACCTGCCGTCATTCATGACCGCGGTGGTCCCCTTCGCAAAAAACGACTACGCCGAGGCGTTGCAGGCGTTCCCGCAGAACCTCGACCCCGAGAAGCTGACCCCGTTGCCGGACGTCGATCCCGTCACGGTGCAAACACTCAGCAACTACACTGGCATCCCCCGGGATTTGCTCATCAGCTGGGAAGGGTTGAACGTGGCGGACACCAACAACTTGGGGACGCTGCATTTCCTGACGACTCTGCTGCGCGCGGATGGCGTGGCGCTCGGCGCCTACGACGGGCGGGTACTTGGGATTGACACTGGCATCGCGGCCGCGATCGATCCGTTGTCGGGCGGCAACGACCCCACCATGAGCGCCGTCAACGGCGCGTACACCGTCGGGTGGAACAGCTACCTCGCGGATCAGCTCAAGTTCACATCCACCTCCTCGTTCACCGACCTGAACGACCAGGCCTTCAACAACTGGGACTTCAGGCACATCGACCCCACCGGCGCCCAGAAGGGCAGCGAGGACATCAATAAGAATTCCTTCCTGTACACAGCCGGCGACCTGGCTGCCGTCATGGCGCTCAACATCGACTTGAAGGTCTTGTCGGCGAATGGCTACTTCGACTCCGTGACCCCATTCTCCCAGACGACCACAGACCTCCAGAACATGCCCTTGACCGACGCGACGATCCGCAAGAACCTGACGATCAAGTGCTATCCGTCCGGTCATATGGTCTATCTCGACGCCGGCTCGCGCACCACCCTGAAAGCCGACCTGGCCGGCCTCTACGACAGCGCTGCCAAATGATCGTCCGACGGTCCAGCGCACTTGTGCTCCACCAACCAGCAGGCACAACCAGGGCCTGAGCACAGGCGGAGGTCAACCAAGCTCCTCGCGGGTCGCGCAGGGACTTCACCCCGTCAGGAGATGGAGTCCGTGTGGGACGCGAGCAGGTTCTCGCCGGAACAGAGGAGACTCGGAGTGCCGGCGTTGACGCGGAACGTCGCCGGGCGCCTTGACAAGCGAGCGCTCACGATATATCGTAGAGCTATCGACGATCCGACTGGGAGGTTCGAGAATGAGTAGTTATACGTTTGCTCAAGAATGGCCCGGGGCTCGACGCGCGCCGCGCCACCGGCATCGCCACGGCCCACCCAACTGGTCCTTCACCCGCGGTGGCGGCCGCGGTCGGCCCCCTATCGAGGACATCGATGAGCTGATCGCGCTGGGACGCATGTGGAGAGGCGGCCCGTTCGGCGGCACTGGCTGGGGCCCACACCGCCGCGGCCGTGGCCGCGCCCGCCGCGGCGACGTGCGCTTCGCGCTGCTGCGGTTGCTGGCCGAGGAGCCCCGCAACGGCTACCAGCTGATCCAGGCGATCGAGGAACGAAGCGAAGGCCTCTGGCGACCGAGCCCAGGCTCGGTCTACCCGACGCTCGCCCAGCTCGAGGACGAGGGCCTGATTCGCTCGGTGGACGCCGACGGCGCCCGCCGGTTCGAAATCACCGACGCCGGACGCGAGCAGCTCGACGGCCGAGCCGATGAGCCCGACCCCTGGGAGTCGAGCGACGAGGACACGGATAACCCCCTGAGCGAACTCGCGCCGCTCGTGATCCAGATCGGGAAGGCCACCTTCCAGGTCGCCTCGGTCGGCGACCGGGCTCAGCGCGAGAAGGCGCGGGCGCTGCTTCAAGACACCCGGCGTGCGCTCTATCGCATCCTCGCCGACGACGCGCACGGCGCGGAGGTCGACGAGGACGAGCGCGACGTGTGAACCGCTCCCACAGGCCGGCCCGCGCGGTCACCGGCCGGTGCGATGAACTCAAATCACTCCCCCGAGGAGAGGCGCAAATGACCAACCAATACTTCTTGGATCGGATCGCAGGCCGCAACGCCAACCTCCGCGCTGCCGACGCGGATCGCGAACACACCGCGGAACGCCTTCGCGAGAGCCATTCCGAAGGCCGTCTCGACATGGACGAGTTCCAGCAGCGCCTCGAGCGCTGCTACCAGGCAAAG
>JAFASQ010000507.1 GCA_019244395.1 Solirubrobacterales bacterium
GATCGGAGGATCGGGCCCGGGCTTCTGGCCCGTTATCGACCGGTTCGATCGGACGACCGTAACGACGCTATTGGAAGCAAACGGGAGGGTCAGCGACAGCGCCCTCCGCCGACTTGATTGAGGTGACCTATGACGTTCATTTGGTTCCTACTGGGCATCGTCTACTTGATGTGTTTGATCTTTCTGGGGGTGGCGACCTTCCGTAAAGGGCATTACGTGCTGTTCGTGGTTGGGTTCTTCTTGCCGATTCTGTGGATCCTTGGCGCGCTGATCAGACCCACAGCGCGTGCTAGCGCGCGCTTCGCGTCACCGGCGTAGCAGTCTCAGGCTGGGTTCCCAACCAGCATGACAGGGACGGGAGGCGATGCGACGAAGTATCGCCACCTCGACGCGGCGACAACGCCGTCGTGTCTCAACAGCACAAATCTCGTGAAGGAGGACTAGTCATGCCGGAGCAAAGAACGCAGATCGACGGCGGCCCAGCCGGCGGTGAGAATCTGGATCTCCTCGAGACGCGCTACGGCAATCGGTTCCTGCGCGAGGAGGCGCCGGCCGAGAAGCTTCCGGCGGTGGGGATGCCGGCCGTAGAGGCGATGCGCCTAGTCGGGGAGGAGTTGATGATCGAGGGGTCGCCACAACGGAACTTGGCGACGTTTGTGACGACCTGGATGGAGCCTGAGGCGCAGCGGGTGATCGCGGAGAACCTGCACCGGAATTTCATCGATCACGCGGAGTATCCGCGCACGGCTGAGCTCGAGCAGCGCTGCATCCGGATGCTCGCGGATCTGTTCCACGCACCCGGAGAAACGACTGGCGCGCGGACGCAAGGATCGTCGGAGGCGATCATGCTCGGCGCGCTGTCGCTGAAGTGGAACTGGCGCAAGCGGCGCGAGGCGGCGCGGAAGCCCATCGACCGCCCGAATCTGGTCTTCGGGGGGGACGTGCATGTGGTCTGGGAGAAGTTCTGTCGCTACTTCGACGTGGAACCGCGGATCGTGCCGCTGAAGCCGCACAAGTACACGATCGGGCCGGAGGACGTCGAGCCCCATGTCGACGAGAACACGATCGGGGTCGCGGCCGTGCTGGGAACCACGTTCACGGGTCATGCGGATGACATCGTCGGCATCAACGACTATCTGCTTGCCCTCAAGCGCGAGCGGGGGCTAGATGTTCCTCTGCACGTCGATGGAGCCAGTGGAGGCTTCGTCTGGCCGTTCTTGTACCCGCACTCGGAGTGGGATTTCCGGCTTGAGCAGGTGCGCTCGATCAACGTTTCGGGCCACAAATACGGGTTGGTCTATCCGGGGATCGGATGGCTCATATTCCGTGAGCGAGCCGATCTGGCCGAAGACCTTGTGTTCTATGAGAACTATTTGGGCAAGCGAGACGCTACGTTCACGCTGAACTTCTCAACCGGTTCGGCGATGGTCGTGGCCCAGTACTACAACTTCGTGCGCTTCGGCTACGACGGCTACAGCTACATCATGCACACCATGCAGGCCAACGCCCGTAAGCTCGCTGAGGACATCGCGGCCATCGGAGACTTCACGATCATCGGGAACGAGGGCTCGGAGCAGTTGCCGCTGGTCGCATTCCAGCTCGCGGGGGCGCAGCGGTACGACGAGTTCGACGTCGCTTCCCAACTCGCGACTGAACGGGGCTGGATGGTGCCCGCCTACACACTTCCACCCGACGCCGAGCACATCAAGATCATGCGGGCGCTGGTCAAGCAGACTCTGGGGCGCTCGTTGGCGACCGCGCTCGCCGAGGATCTCGCACAGGCGTGCGCGACGCTCAAGGAGAAGGGCAGCCTGCACCACACGGACCGAAAGCGCGTCCACACGAACACCGGCTTCTGAACCGCGATCGCCACGGCACTCGAGCCCGCGGTGACCGTCCGCGGGCTCGGAGCGTTCCTTCGCGCCGACGAACGGCCACGAGGCGGTTCCGGGAGATCGTTCGTCCGCCCCCGTCGCGTCCGATGTTGAGCGCTTCGCCGGCGAGCGAGAACTTGCCGGCGCGGGTTCGGATCCGGAGCAGACTCGCCCCGGTCATCCACGAGCAGACTCAAACCGGTCATCCACGACCGCGATCCCGTTGCAATCACCTCGCGGCGCTGTTGGCTCTCGGGCCGCGTCCTGGATGTTCGCGGGACGGCTATGAATGTGCTTTGGTCACGATGGCGGCCCGGGTAGGCTGAGGAGTTGCACCACTGATAGAGCAAGCAGCACGGCGGCGACTGCGATCAGCCCGTAGCGCGCCGTCCGGACCGGGAAGCGGCTGCCGATGCCGACGAGGAAGAGCACGGCCGCCAAGAGGACGGTTATGCGTACGTACTTATCGGCCGTTCCAGAGGCAGACTCAGCCTGGTTGAAATAGCCATTGGCTTGGGCGTCCAGCACTGTGGCTTGGGCTTCTTGCGGGATCCGGTACTGAGGCATGTACGACGAGTCGGGCGGTGCGGTGGGGTTTTTGAGCGGATGGGTGGCGAGCCACGCGGCGAAGGCCGGACGGTAGCCAGGGCGCAGACGCCTCAGCGTGACCCGGAACGCCCTGGGGTCGTTCGCCAAGTAGGCCGCCTCCGCCGCGTTGAACGACACCGAGTCCAAAGTACGGATCTGGGTGGCTTGGATCTGGGCGACGCTGGACTCGCTCTGAGCCGAGGACGCCTTCGCCAGCAAGATCGAAGAGCGAGAGCCCCACTTAGCCGCCGAGTATCCGGACCATGCTGCGAGCAGGGCAACCACCGACAGCAGGATCGCCTCGATGATCGAGATCAAGCGGTCACGGCCAAGGTGCGCCGCTGGATGTCCGGCGTGCTCGGTGTGCTCACGATGCTCGGCGATCTCCTTGCCGACCTCGCCAGCAGATAGACCCTCAGCCATGGAGATGCCTCGTTGCCATGTGACCCGGCTCTGGGCGGTCACGGTCGCGGGGCGTTGCACGAGTCATGCCGCGTAGCGGAATGACGTGGTTTGCGCCTCGACTGAGTTGCCGGATCCGAATCACAGCAGCGTGATCACCCCGCGTGTGATCAGCCAGACGCCGATCACCGTCGCACCGACGATGGCTGCGCCGCGACCCTTGCGCGCCATCAGCCCCCTGAACCTGGTCACAGTTTGTTGTGTGCTTGCCGGCGCGAAGATATAGCCGAGGAGCGGCACCTCGATCAGGATCTGCTGCATGACACAGAAGTAGAGGACCAGCAGCACCGTGACCACGGTGCCGGGCGAGAGCTTGTGGATGTGGTCGAGGGCGTCGAGGTAGGAGACTCCGGGGAAGCTCAGGATCGCCCCGACGACGAACGTGAGCCGGGGGTCGCCCTTCCCGAGCAGCCGCAGCGGCAGCGACTCGGTCGGTTTCCCGGACTGCTGCCTGGCGGTCAGCCTCGCCTCCCGTTTCTGTCGTCGGCGCGCTTGGAGCGGTTGATCGCGGCCGGTCCGGAGGATGTAAGCCAATAGGACGGCGAGCAGGCCGATGACGATGTCCTCGGCCGGGCTGACCGTGTGCTTCGAGCTGCTCTCAGTGCTCGAGCCGTGCAACGAGAACACGATCAGCAGGCCGAGCGTGATGCTGGTGAGATACGCGCCGAGCAGATAGCCGGCCATCAGCCGCTTCGGCTTGGGCATCAGCAGCATCACGGTCACGGCCGCCAACAGCGATGGGTTGAACATCGCGGCCAGCGACAGCAGGAAGATGGCGAGCAGGTTGCTGATGCGAGCTCCGTCGTTTGCGGATGCCGGCGTCGGCCGCCGAGAATCCCAGCGCTCCGCGACGCACGGCTACCGTGCGCACCGGTCAACACCGGTGGTAGACGCCCGGTGCCGGCATGTGAGGCAGCACGGTGTTGGTGGCTCGGCTGGCGTCCCAGCCCTACCGCGAAACCGTTCCCCTGGCAATAGCCGGTCGCAGTCCGGGACGTACACCGCGGTAGTTGGGGAAGCGTGCACCACCGTGGAGGAGCGGCTGCACGAGGCTTTTGAGTCGCTGGAGCGTGACGCCGCTGCGGGTCTACGCGCACAAGTTGCCGTGCGGGCACCGTCGCCGCGCAGCGCGGCGGTGTCCAAACTCCTCGATTGCAAGGTCGCACATGCAGCTATGACTCACAGCACCGGCGGCCCGAGAAGGCGGATCCGGCGCTGCCAGTTGGACCGCGGGCGCACGTCGGCGGCGACACAACCCGGAAGAGGACAACGCTATGAGTACTGCAGTCGAATCTCGGCCACATACGATCTCGACCCACGACGGCGGGCGTTCACGGCAGGTGGCAGACGTGTTCGTGATTTTCGGGATCACCGGCGACCTGGCGAAGGTGATGACCTTCAATTCGCTCTACCGTCTGGAGCTACGCGGATTGCTCGACTGCCCGATCGTCGGCGTAGCGGCGAACGACTGGTCAGAGGAGGATCTCCGGAGCCACGCCCGCGCGGCGATCGAGGGATGCGGCGAGACGATCGACGAGGGTGTCTTCGAACGTCTGGCCCGGCGGTTGTCGTACGTGAGCGGGGACTTCGGCGACGCGGCGACGTATGAGCGGGTCGGGCGGGCGATCGCTGGGGCGGGCTCTCCGGTGTTCTACCTCGAGATCCCGCCGTTCCTATTCGGTCCGGTGATCAAGGGATTGTCGCAGGCGGGGTTGACGCGAACCGGGCGCATCGTGGTCGAGAAGCCCTTTGGGCATGACCTCGCGTCGGCGCGTCAGCTGGCCGAGGAACTCCATCAATACATCGACGAGGCGCAGCTATACCGGATCGATCACTTCCTCGGCAAGATGGGTTTAGGCGAGATCCTCTACCTGCGCTTCGCCAACGCGATGTTCGAGCCGATCTGGAATCGGCACTACGTCTCGTCGGTGCAGATCACGATGGCCGAGAGCTTCGGCGTGGAAGATCGCGGTCACTTCTACGATCCGGTCGGGGCGTTGCGGGATGTGGTGGTCAACCACCTCATGCAGGTCGTGGCGGCTGCTGCGATGGAGCCCCCGTCCTCGGGCGAGGCGGACGTCCTGAAGGACGCGCTGGTGTCGGTGTACCGGGCCATTCCGGCGGCCGATCCGGCGGCCTACGTGCGCGGTCAGTACGACGGCTATCGGACGATCGAGGGCGTAGCTGACGACTCGACCACCGAGACGTACGCGGCACTGCGGCTGGAGATTGACAACTGGCGCTGGTCTGGGGTGCCGTGGTTCGTCCGCACGGGGAAATGCCTGCCGGTCACCCAGACCGAGCTGCGGGTCGTGTTCCGGCGCCCTCCTCGGTTGGGCTTCGCCGCCTGGACGCGTCTGCCGGAGCCGAGCCAGATGGTGGTCAAGCTCGACCCCACGACGGGGATCCGGCTCCTGGTCGACGCGCAGCGCCACGAGATCGCCGAGCCCGAGCAGATCAACTTGGACATGGAATTCGCAGAGCAAGGCGGCGAAGGTCCGACGCCCTACGAGGTGCTGTTGCATGCCGCCTTGGTGGGCGACAGCAAGCGCTTCACCCGTCAGGACGGCGTCGAGGAGTGCTGGCGGGTGATGGAGCCGCTCCTTGAGCATCCCCCACCCGTGCACCCCTACTCAAAGGGCTCGTGGGGCCCCAAGGCGGCGGAGAACGTTCTCGAGGGCTATGGCCGCTGGCACGACCCGTGGGTGGCGTCATGAGCACGACGGCGAGCAGGCGCAGCTCCAAAAAATCCCCGGACGGCGGCGGCCCGGAGTCCGCGGCCAAGGCAGAGCCGGCGACACAGGCAAAACCGACGATGGCGCAGAGCGCCGCGGCTCCCTCGCCGTTTACTCCGATTGCCGAGTATGCCTTCCTGTCCGATTGCCACACCGGGGCACTGGTCGCGCCGGACGGAGCGATCGATTGGCTGTGCGTTCCCCGGTTCGACTCCGCGAGCGTGTTCGGCTCGCTGCTCGATCGCGGCGCGGGGAGCTTCCGGTTCGGCCCGTTTGGGATCAACGTGCCCGGCCAACGGGTCTATGAACCCGGAACCAATTCGCTGCTCACGTCGTGGAAGACGCCGACCGGTTGGGCGGTCGTGCGCGACGCGCTGATCATGGGGCCGCGGCGGGGCGAGGACGGGGTCACCCCGCACACCCGGCCGCCGGCCGACGAGGACGCCGAGCACATGCTGGTGCGGACGGCCACGTGCTTTACCGGAAGCGTGGAGATCGACCTGGTGTGCGAGCCGGCGTTCGACTACGGACGGGTCCCGGCCGAGTGGTCAATGACGGCCGACCGGCACCGAGCCGACGCGAGCGGCGCCGGCCAGTCGATCACGCTCCAGACCAACATGCTGATCGGCATCGAGGCCGGCCGGGCCCGGGCGCGGCACGTGCTCCGGGAGGGAGAAGGGGTCTATTGTGCCCTCGCCTGGGACGATCAAGCACCCCTCCCGGGCACCTTTGAGGCGGCGGCCGGGCACCTTGACGACACCACCCGCTTCTGGCGGGACTGGCTGGCGCGGGCGCGGATCCCCGACCACGAGCTGGGGCCGCTGATCCATCGCTCGGCGCTGGCGATCAAGGGGCTCACGTACATGCCGACCGGCGCGACGGTGGCGGCGCTTACCACGTCGCTGCCGGAAACGCCCGGCGGCGAGCGCAACTGGGACTACCGCTACACCTGGATCCGTGACTCGACGTTCACCCTCCAAGCGCTGCATTACCTGAACCTGGATTGGGAGGCCGACGAGTTCGTCCAGTTCATCGCCGACCTAGAGCGCAACGAGGACGGCGCGCTGCAGATCATGTACGGGATCGACGGCCGCCGGGATCTGACCGAGACCTTCCGCGATGAGCTCTCCGGGTACGCCGGAGCGCATCCGGTCCGGATCGGTAACGGCGCGTTCGACCAGCGCCAGAACGACGTGTTCGGCGCTGCGCTCGACTCGATCCTGCTCCACACCCGGCGCAGCCAGCGCCTGCCGCGGCGGTTGTGGCCGCTCGTCCAGTCGCAGGCCGAATGCGCCAAGGCCGTGTGGCGCAATCCCGATCAGGGGATCTGGGAGGCACGCGGCAAGCCGCAGCACTACGTCTCCTCGAAGCTGATGTGCTGGGTGGCCCTCGACCGCGCCGCCAAGCTCGCCGACATCCGTGGCGACGGAGCGCTGGCGGCGGGCTGGGCGGAGACCGCGGAGGAGATCAAGGCCGACATTCTCGAGCACGGGGTCGACGAGCGCGGGGTACTGCGCCAGCACTATGCGACCGACGCGCTGGACGCCTCGACGCTGCTCGCCGCGATCTTCGGCTTCCTCGCCGGAGACGATCCGCGTCTGCGGGCCAGCGTGCTGGCCATCGCCGACGAGCTGACCGAGAACGGCTTCGTCCTGCGCTACCGCACCGATCAGACCGACGACGGCATGTCCGGCAAGGAGGGCACGTTCGTGATCTGCTCGTTCTGGCTGGTGTCCGCGCTGGCGATCATCGGCGAGATGCAGCGGGCGCGCGACCTGATGACGCGCCTGGTCAAGGTCGCCTCGCCGCTCGGACTATATGCCGAGGAGTTCGACGTCGACACCGGCCGGCACCTCGGGAACTTCCCCCAGGCGTTCTCGCACCTCGCCCTGGTCGAGGCCGCCGGCCGGATTGTCTTGTCGGATCTACTAGCGGAGATAAGCGGATGAACAGCTACGACGTGATCGTTATTGGCAGCGGCGCGGGCGGCGGGACGCTGGTGCACCACCTCGCCCCATCGGGGAAGCAGATCCTGCTGCTCGAGCGCGGCGACTGGCTCAGACGCGAGCCTCGAAACTGGCTTGCGAGCGACGTGTTCGTCGACGGACGCTACGTCTCCCACGATACGTGGCACTACTCCGACGGCGAGGCGTTCCAGCCGCAGGTGCACTACTTCGTCGGCGGCGCGACCAAGCTATATGGCGCGGCGCTTTATCGGCTACGCCAGGAGGACTTCGGCGTGCTTCGCCACCACGACGGCATCTCGCCGGCGTGGCCCATCTCCTACGAGGAGATGGAGCCGTACTACACCCAGGCCGAGCAGCTCTACCAGGTGCACGGGATCCACGGCGAGGACCCCACCGACCCGCCGGCCAGCGTCCCATATCCGTTCCCGCCGGTCTCGCACGAGCCGCGGATCCAACAGCTCTCCGACGACCTGGCCAAGGCGGGCCTTCACCCCTTCCACGCCCCGTGCGGGATCCTGCTCGACGAGGGGAACATGCCGTTCAGTAATTGCGTGCGCTGCCAGAACTGCGACGGGTTCCCCTGTGTGGTCCACGCGAAGTCCGACGCCGAGGTGATCGCGGTCCGCCCGGCCATCGAGCACCCGAACGTAACGTTGCTGACCGGCGCGGAGGCGGTACGGCTCCGCTGCAACTCGAACGAGACCGCGGTGAGCGGGGTGGTAGCGAGAGTCGACGGTCACGAGGAGACGTTCGAAGCTGACATCGTGGTCGTGTCCTGCGGCGCGGGCAACAGCGCCAAGCTGCTGCTTGCGTCCGCGACCGAAAGACATCCGAACGGGCTCGCCAACGCGTCCGATCAAGTCGGCCGCAACTACATGTTCCACAACAGCGCAGCCGTGCTGGCCCTCTCCAAGGAAGAGAACCCGACGGTCTTCCAAAAGACACTGGGAGTCAACGACTTCTATTTCTCCGGAGGCGAGGACTTCGAGTTCCCGCTCGGCAACATCCAGATGGTCGGCAAGTCGCAGGCGCCGATGTTCCGAGGCGAGAAACCGGGCGAGACGATGTTCGCGCCGACCTGGTCACTCGAGGACATCGCCCGACACGCGGTCGACTTCTGGCTGTCCACCGAAGACCTGCCGCTGCCCGAGAACAGGGTGACACTCGCGAACGACGGCAACATCCAGATCAGTTACACCGCCAGCAACGAGGAGCCGAAGCAGCGGCTGTATCACCAGCTCAAATCGATGCTGGCCGATCTCGGGATGCACCAGGGGCATCTGCTGCCTCACCACGCCTACCTGAAGAACGACATCCCCGTGGCGGGTGTGGCTCATCAGGCCGGGACGTGCCGCTTCGGAAGCGACCCAGCCACGTCGGTCCTGAACAGCGATTGCCGGGCGCACGAGCTCGACAACCTCTACGTCGTCGACACGAGCTTCTTCCCGAGCATCGGCGCGGTCAACCCGGCGCTCACCGCGATGGCCAACGCGCTGCGCGTCGGCGACCATCTGCTCGAACGGATGGGAGCCCGATCCGCCGCCGTCCCCGCCTCGGCGGTGGCGTCATGAGCCCGTCCGACGGCAGGCATCATGTCGTGATCGTCGGCGGCGGCTTCGCCGGTCTCGGGTGTGCGCAAAGGCTGGCAGACGACGACAACGTCAGGATCACGCTGATCGACCGCAACAACTACCACCAGTTCCAGCCGCTGCTCTACCAGGTGGCAACCTCGCTGCTCGCGCCGAGCGACATCGCGCACTCGTTGCGGGAGGTCTTCGCCGGCCAGGACAACGTCGACGTGAAGCTCGCCGAGGTCTCCGGAGTCGACCCGGCCACCAAGACCGTGCGCTCGACGGACGGAGAGGAATGGACCGCGGATGCGCTGGTTTTGGCGGCCGGCTCACAGCCGAACTTCTTTCGTACACCCGGCGCCGACGAGAACTCATTCCCGCTGTACTCGCTCGACAACGCGACCAGGCTGCGGTCTCGGATACTCGGCCTGTTCGAGCACGTCGACCGGAATCCGAGCCTCACCGAGCGAGGGGCGTTGAACTTCGTGATCGTCGGTGGGGGGCCCACCGGCGTCGAGGTGGCAGGGGCGCTGGCCGACATGCTCGCCATGTCCGTGCCTGCCGAGTATCGGGACCTCGATGTCGGTGCCGCTCGTATCTACCTGCTCGACTACGGCGACGCGCTGCTTAAGCCCTTCTCTGAGAAAGCCCACGCATACGTGGCTAAGGTGCTGACCGACAGGAAGGTCGAGCTTCGGCTCGGCACTGGGGTTAAGGAGGTCGGAACTGGCCATGCCCAGTTCTCAGACGGGGCGGTCGTCGCGACCCGCTGCGTAATCTGGGGGGGCGGGATCGAGGCGGCCGCACTCGCCCAGAACTGCGGCCTCGCCCGGGGGCACGGCGGGCGGCTCGACGTCCAGCCCGACCTGGCACTCGCCGGGAGGCCCGGCGTGTACGCGGTCGGCGACATCGCCAACATCCCCGGCCCGGACAAACAACCGCTGCCACAACTCGGCTCCGTGGCGCTCCAGAGCGGCCAGACGGCGGCGGAGAACATCCTCGCCGAGTTCGAGGGCAAGCCAGCAACGCCTTTCGCGTACCGCGACAAAGGGATCATGGCGATGATCGGCCGCGGCGCGGCAATCGCCGAGGTGGGAAAGAACCATCACGAGGTACACGGGCAGCTCGCGCACATGGCCTGGCTCGGGGTCCACGCCAGCCTGATGACAGGCACGCGAGACAAGGTCGAGGCGATCATCGACTGGGGGTGGGATCGGTTCACCAAGACCGGCGGGCCGCACGTTCTCGACCGCGGCGACGTCGCCGAAATCAACTGGGAAGACGACCCCGCGATCTCACCACCTGGAGTAACCGCGGCGCGGTCGTCGCGACCCGCCGAGGCCGTCCCATGATCGACGTCGCGTCCACCACGGTGGACCTAGCTCGCCTTCAGTTCGCCACCACATCGATCTACCACTTCCTGTTCGTGCCGCTCACCCTGGGGCTGGCGCCGCTGGTGGCGGTCATGCAGACGATCTGGCACCGCAAGCACGACGATGCGTGGCTGCGCCTGACCCGCTTCTTCGGCACGCTGCTGCTGATCAATTTCGCGATCGGCGTCGCCACCGGCCTGGTGCAGGAGTTTCAGTTCGGGATGAGC
>JAFASQ010000041.1 GCA_019244395.1 Solirubrobacterales bacterium
AGCCAGTCCTGCTCGGCGTTGCGCTGGGTGGTCTCGCGCAGGTTGGCGATCATCTGGTTGATGTTGTCCTTGAGCTCGGCCACCTCGCCCTGAGCCTCGACCGAAATCGAGCGCGTCAGGTCGCCCTGAGTCACAGCAGTCGACACCTCGGCGATCGCGCGCAGCTGAGTGGTCAGGGTGACCGCCAGCTGGTTGACGTTCTCGGTCAGCCGCCGCCACGTGCCGGACACGCCCTCCACCTCGGCCTGGCCGCCCAGCTTGCCCTCGGTCCCGACCTCGCGGGCCACCCGGGTCACCTCGGCAGCGAAGCTCGAGAGCTGGGCCACCATCCGGTTCAGGGTCTGCTTGAGCTCGAGAATCTCGCCGCGGGCGTCCACGGTGATGGTCTGGGTCATGTCGCCGTTGGCCACCGCGGTGGCCACCTGGGCGATGTTGCGCACCTGGTCGGTCAGGTTGCGGGCCATGAAATTGACGTTGTCGGTGAGGTCCTTCCAGGTGCCGGCGACGCCGGGGACCTGGGCCTGCCCGCCCAGGATGCCTTCGGTGCCGACCTCTCTCGCCACACGCGTCACCTCGGCCGCGAACGAGTTCAGCTGGTCGACCATCCGGTTGATCGTCTCGGCCAGCGCCGCCACCTCGCCCTTGGCGTCGACGGTGATCTTCTGGCTGAGGTCGCCGTGGGCCACGGCGGTGGTCACGCCGGCGATGCTCCGCACCTGAGTCGTCAGGTTCGAGGCCATCAGGTTCACGTTCTCGGTCAGGCCCTTCCACGTGCCGGACACGCCCTCGACCTCGGCCTGGCCGCCGAGGATGCCCTCGGTGCCCACTTCTCTCGCCACCCGGGTCACCTCGGCGGCAAAGCTCCGTAGCTGGTCGACCATCGTGTTGATGGTGTCCTTGAGCTCGAGGATCTCGCCGCGCGCGTCGACCGTGATCTTTTTGCTCAGGTCGCCCTGGGCAACCGCGGTGGTGACCTGGGCGATGTTGCGTACCTGGTCGGTCAGGTTCGACGCCATGAAGTTCACGTTCTCGGTCAGGCCCTTCCAGGTTCCCGACACACCCTCGACCTTGGCCTGGCCGCCCAGCTTGCCGTCGGTGCCCACCTCTCTGGCCACCCGGGTCACCTCGTCAGCGAAGGCCGACAGCTGATCGACCATCGTGTTGACGGTGCGCTTGAGCTCGAGCACCTCGCCCTTGACGTCGACGGTGATCTTCTGGCTGAGGTCGCCGTTGGCCACCGCGGTGGTCACCTGGGCGATGTTGCGCACCTGGTCGGTCAGGTTGCGGGCCATGAAGTTGACGTTGTCGGTGAGGTCCTTCCAGGTGCCGGCGACGCCGGGGACCTGGGCCTGGCCGCCCAGGATTCCCTCCGTGCCGACCTCTCTGGCCACTCGAGTGACCTCGTCCGCGAAGCTTCTGAGCTGGTCGACCATCGTGTTGATGGTGTTCTTCAGCTCCAGGATCTCGCCCTTGACGTCGACGGTGATCTTCTGGCTGAGGTCGCCGTTGGCCACCGCGGTGGTCACCTGGGCGATGTTGCGCACCTGGTCGGTCAGGTTGGAGGCCATGAAGTTGACCGAGTCGGTGAGGTCCTTCCAGGTGCCGGCGACGCCGGGGACCTGGGCCTGGCCGCCGAGCTTGCCGTCGGTGCCCACCTCGCGCGCCACGCGCGTCACCTCGGCGGCGAAGCTCGAGAGCTGCTCGACCATAGAGTTCACCGTGGTCCCGATCCGGGCGAACTCGCCCTGCACCGGTCGGCCCTCGATCTCCAGCGCCATCTTCTGGTTCAAATCGCCCTCGGCCACCGCAACGATCACGCGGGCTACCTCGGTGGTGGGACGGACCAGGTCGTCGATCAGGCCGTTGACCGAGTCGACGGCGGTGCTCCAACCCCCGCCGGCGCCCTGCAGCCGGGCGCGCTCGGTCATGCGGCCTTCGCGGCCGATGATCTCGGCCACGCGCACGAGTTCGGCCTCGAGCGCCGCGTTGCGCGCGGCCATCTGGTTATAGGCGGCCTCAAGCCGGCCGATGTCATCCTTGCGGCGCGCCGGCAGACGGACGCTGAAATCGCCGGCCGCGGCCGCCTGCATCGCATGCTCGAGGCGGCCGATCCCCGGATCGTCGACGTACGCGCGGCCGTTCCGGGCCAATGACGCGGCGCCGTTCGCGGTCTTTCTGGCGCCCGCGTTGCCGCTCTTCCGGCCCGGCCCGTTGCTGCTCTTGCGGCCGACCGCGCTGCTGCTCTTGCGGGCGACCCCGGTGCTGCTCTTGCGGCCGACCCCGCCGCTGCTCTTGCGGGCGGCCCCGTTGCTGCTCTTGCGGGCGGAACTGCCCCGTGCCTGAGCTCTCTGTCCTGCCCCCCCGGCCTTCGCCATTCTTGCGCCTCCGATAGTCCTTAGTCCCAGCGAGCTGCCCCCTGCTTGGCGGCGCGACTGGACGCCGTTGATCGGCCGCACAGATTACCGCTGGAAGGCAAGCATTTCGACGCGGCCCACGTTGGATACACACGTGCGCGTGGCGTCTGCGCCCGCGGTTGCCAGGCTGGGGGGCGCCGCCCGCGACTACCAGCCGCCGCGCCAGTCGGCGTTGGCGGCGCGGCGCTTGGCTGCATCCATGCGCGCGTGCTTGCGCTTGTCGAGCCGCCACTGGATCAGCGACAGGATGATGATGATCGTCGGGAAGAAGATGATGGTCAGGAACATCGCGTTCGTGATGTTCACGTCGTTGGTCTCGCCAAACCAGCCCTCGCCCGAGTGCGAGGTGGCGAGCGCCGGCGCAGCGAGCGCGAGCAGCACGATTGCGGTGGTCAGGAGCGCGGCGATGATCCTGGCGCGACGCGTCACCGGACAAGCGTACCGCTCGGGGCGGTGGGGCGGGTAGCGCGCGAGTGGTGGCGCGTTGTCTCCGGCCGGGGCGGAGCTCGCTTCCGCATCAGCGCGGCTAACCATGCATTCGGCTCGGGCGCGGCGCCGAGTTCCAGGTTGGCCACGTGGGTGGACAGCTCGCAGCCGCATACCATCAATCGACGAGATGGCGGTAGTGATTGCATCCGACCTCGGTAAGGACGTCGCGGGCGACCCCCTGCTGCGCGGCATCTCGTTCAAGCTCGAGCGCCGCGACCGGATGACCTTGTCCGGCCGCAACGGAGCCGGTAAGACGACGCTGCTGCGGATGCTCTCAGGTGAGGCGTCGATCGACAGCGGCGAGCTAGTGCTGGCCAAGGGCACCAAGATCGCGCTCCACGACCAGCGCCCGCCGCGCGAGCGCGACCTCACCCTGCGCGAGTACGTCCTGACCGGCGCCCGCGAGCTGGTGGCAATCGAGGAGGAGCTGGCCGCGCTCGAGCAGGCGATGGCCCAGGGGGTTCATGACGAGGCCACGCTCGGCCGCTACGCACAAACCCAGGCGCGCCTCGAGCACGCCGGCGGGTACGGCTGGCGCGAGCGGGCGCTGTCGGCGCTGCACGGACTCGGCTTCAGGGACGACAAGGACCTTGACCGGCCGCTCCACACCTTCTCCGGGGGCGAGCTGACCAGGGCGTCGCTGGGCCGCGCGCTGGCCGGCGCGCCCGACCTGCTGCTGCTCGACGAGCCGACCAACCATCTCGACATCGAGTCGCTCGAGTGGCTCGAGCAGCACCTGGCGAGCCTCGACGCGGCGATCGTGCTGGTCGCCCACGACCGGTGGTTCCTGGAGGCGGTGGGGACCTCGGTGCTCGAGCTCGAAGCCGGTCGAGGGCGCTTTTTCAAGGGGCCCTGGCATGCCTGGCGCCGGGAGAAGGCCGCCCGCGAGCTCGCGCTGGGCCGAGCGATCGAGCGCCAGCAGGCCGAGATCGAGCGGCTCGAGCGGTTCGTGACCCGGTTCCGTGCCGGGACCCGCGCGCGCCAGGCCCAGTCGCGGGTCAAGAAGCTGGCCAAGATGGAGCGCCTGTCCCGCAGCCCGTCCGACGGCAGCACGCTGGAATTCTCGTTCAAGCCGCCCGAGCGGAGCGGCCGGGTGGTATTTGAGCTCCAGGATGCCCGGGTCGCGGTCGGCGATCGCGTGCTGCTCGAGGACGTCGAGCTGTGGCTCGAACGCGGGGAGCATGTGTCGCTGGTCGGGCCGAACGGCGCGGGCAAGACCACGCTGATTGAAGCGCTCGCAGGTCGCCGGGAACTTGACGATCCGCAAGCGGGGAACGGCCCATTGGTGAGCGGCAAGCTGCGCACCGGCCACAACGTCAAGCTCGGCTTTCTCTCCCAGCACGCCGAGGAGCTCGCGGCCGGGAGCGCTCGGACCGTCCTCGAGGCCACTACACACCTCACCAGGCTCACGCCGAACAAGGCCCGCGCGCTGCTCGGGCGCTTTCTGTTCTCCGGTGAGGAGGCCGAGAAACCGCTCGAGGTGCTGTCCGGTGGCGAGCGCCGGCGGCTGTCGCTGGCCATCCTTGTTCAATCGGGGGCCAACCTTCTGATTCTCGACGAGCCGACCAACCACCTCGATCTGGACAGCCGGGAGGCGCTCGAGCAGGCGCTGGGCGAGTTCGCGGGGTCGCTGCTGCTCGTCTCCCACGACCGGGCGCTGCTCGACGCGGTCGGCAAGCGCACGGTGGCGATCGAGGACAAAACGCTCCACAGCTACCTCGGCGGCTGGCCGGAATACGTTCGCGCCCGCGAGGAGCGCACGCGGCAAGCCGCTGCGAGCAAGTCGGCCAAGCCGGCGGCGCGTCCCAAGAAACCCGCCCGTCCGGCCAGACAGGGCGACTCCGGGCGCGAGCAGCAGCGCCTCGAACGCGAGATCGAGCAGGCGGAGGCCTCGCTGAAAGCGCTCGAGGAGGAGCTGTCCGATCCCGCCGCCTGGTCGAGCCCGCAGCGCACCGCGCGCGCCACCGCCCGCCACCAGAAGGCCAAGCAGGCGGTCGACGAGCTGTACGCCCGCTGGGAGCGGCTGGCCGGTTAAGGCAGGGTGGCCGGCTAAGGGAGGAGGGCGCGCCCCTGACGCTGCCTCTGCGGGTGGAGGTTGTCTTTCCCTTGCGCGACAGTGCGTGAAGCGTCCGGGCACGGGTAGGGGCATTACATGCCTGCCAAGGATGCCGTGATCATCACGCCCTATCGGGACGGGCCGCTCCTGGTGCGTGGGCCGGTCGAGTTGAGCTGGCCAGACGGCTCTCCGATAGTCCGCCGCCGCGACCCCATGGCGCTGTGCCGGTGCGGCAAGTCGCGCGCGCGACCGTTCTGTGACGGCACGCATAAGCTGATCGGGTTCCGGGCGCCCGGCGAGGGCGCCTGACCCGCGCTCAATCCACGCAGTCGGAGGGGGCGCCACGCGCGGCGTCCCCGGCCACGCGTGGGCTGTCGAGGATGATCCGCCGTCGCCGCAGGCCGGCCAGCAGCGTCTCCTGATCGAGGAAACTGACCATGGTCGCGGCGCCCTCGCGAAGCGAGATCGTCAGCGAGCGCACCCGCTCTCCGGCCACCTGGCCATCGACCTCGAGCCGCGCGCCGCCGAAGCCGGGGGCGATATCGAGCAGTAGCTGCGAGCGCGGGCCGATCACCAGCGGCGGGCAGAAGCCGCCGTGCTTGGGCAGCGGCGTGAATACGAATCCGTCCAGCCCCGTGGCGAGGAGCGGGCCACCGGCCGAGATCGTGTAGCCGCTTGAGCCGATGGGCGTGCTCACGACGGCGCCGTCGCCGGCGGTGCGCGCGAACATGCTGCCGTCGACGTGTGCGGTTACTCGCACCTGACCGCCGCCGGCGCGGACGACGGCAACGTCGTTGAGCGCGAACAGCGCGTCCTCGCCACCGTGGACGACCGAGAGGGCAGGGAAGCGGCGCGGCTGCCACTCGCCGGCGCTGAAGCGCTCGAGCGAGCGCGGGACGTCGTCGACCGCCACCGTGGCGAGGGCGCCGAGGCTTCCGCACGCGATCCCCATGACCGGACGCTGCGCCGTCGCCGCACTGCGCAGCGCGGCCAGCGTGGTCCCGTCGCCGCCGATCGACACGATCAGGTCGGACTCGCTGGGATCCGACTCCTCGGCCACGCGCCGCTGGCTGTACGCGGCGGGGATCTGCCCCAAGTCGACGCCGTGCTCCTGAGCCCATTCTCTGAGCAGGCGGAGCGGACGATCAATGCTCCGAGTTGGGTGAACCACGATGCCGATGCGCTTCGGGGTCTCGCCAGCCCCGGGCGGCGCTCCCGCCATGGATACGGTCGGCGTGTCGGACATCAGCCCGCGGCCAGGGCCGGATTGGCCACGGCGTCACCCTCTGGCGCCGCCGGCTCGCGCAGCAGCGAGGTGCGACCCTCGCCCCAGCACCGCAGCACGTGCGAGGCCCAGCGCGCGTCGAGATGGCTGAGCGCTCGTGCGCCCCACACGATGTCCGCGCCAAGCCTCTCGTCCTGACGCGCCAAGCCTCCGGCCAGGTCGACGGCGGCGATCGCCTCGTGCACCGCGTCAGCCGTCACGTGCTCGTCGAAGAAGAGCGTCGCCTCGCCGTCAAAGCCCAGGCGCCTGAGGCCGTCGCCGTAGCGGCGGTTGGGGATCGACGAGGTCATCTCAAACAGCGCGAGGTGCCCGACGATCGCACCCCGCCAGCGGCGGTGAAGGCCGAACAGCGACATCAGGTTGACCGTGGCCAGGGTGACCCCCGGAATGATGTCGAGATAGGCGCCGTACTCTGGGTCAAGCCCCAGCGCGCGCATCGCGCGGGCGAACAGCTCGGCGTGGATCCACTCGACCCGGCCCGAGCCGTACTCGTCGTGCTGGATCTCGATCAGCGCCGCTTTGGGGGCGCCCGACAGCCGAGGAATCGCCCAGGAATGCGGGTCGGCCTCCTTGAGCTGATAGGCCGACCGGTGCACGACAAACTCGCGGACCTCATCGAGACCGGCGCTGACCCTGACGTAGGAGGACAGCGACGGGCCGTCCTCCTCGGCGATGGCGCGCAGGGCGAGGTCGATGTCGTGGGCGCGCACGGACTCGGGTTTGCGCGGCACCGCATCGAGTAGCGCATGCTCGAAGGCGCGCTCGAGGTCGCGCCGGAGCGCGAGCAGTGACGGCTCCCATTCCCAGCTGTCGTCGACCCCGGGCAGCCCGCGGTAGTGGAGCTCGTAGCACAGGTAGAGGGCGAGCTGTAGATCCTCGTCGCTCAGCGGGTCATCGCTGGGGCGGGATTCGAGGCTGGGGACCGTCCTCGGCTCGTCCAGCAGCCGGGTCACGAGCAGCTCGGTGACCGGGCCTCGGGGTGATGGAAGGCTGCGCATCGGCTGCTCCAATCTACCCGGGCCATGGCTCCAGGAACCGGCTGGCCAGCCAGCCAGGCACCGCATGGATGCCCGCCTGGTCCGCCACCCGCCGCTGGGCGATCGCCCCGTTGACCTCGACCAGCTCCCGCGCGCCGTGTAACGCGCCCCCCGCGCCGAGCCGCTTTGCGATCGGCTCGAGCGCGTCGAGCAGCTCGTACAGGCACTCGCGCGTCGCCCGGACCGCACCGTTGTTCAGATCGGCCATGTCGCCTTCCACGCCGTACCGGCAGGCCGACCAGCGGTTCTGCTCGATCCGCCACGTGGGCGTGGCGGGCGGCAGCTCGCCGGCGTCGTGGCGCTCGCCCAACCAGGCCATCAGAGCTTGCGCCATCGCGGCCAGCGCGGCCGCGCCGGCCACTGTGGTCTGGCCATCGGGCACGCGCAGCTCCAGCGTTCCCCAGCGGGGATGCGGTCGCAGCTCATACCACCAGCTGCTCGGGTCTGGGAAGGTGCCGCTCGTCGCACCCCAGGCGAGCGCGCCGGCGTAGTCCTCCCAGCTCTCGATGGCCGGCGGCACCCCCTGGCGCGGCAGCAACTCGCCGATCTTGACGCGGACCGAGGCCAGGCCGGTGTCGCGTCCCTCGTAGAACGGAGCATTGGCGCCCACCGCCGCCAGCCAGGGCAGGTAGTCGCGGGCGGCGTTGTACACGGCCAGCGCGCGCTCGGCACCCGGGACAGCGACGTGCACCTGGAGCGCACAGACGAGCTGGCGCTCGGCGATCTCGCCGTACTCGCGGATCGTCCGCCGGTATCGCGGGGCTTGGTTCAGCTCTCCGCTGCCGGAGCTGGTGGGGTGAACTCCGGCGCCGGCCAGGCGCACCAACCCATCGGCCCGGGCGGCGAGATCGCGCCGTCCCTCGAGCAGCGCCCGCGCCGTCTCGGGCACGCTCGCGCTCGGCGGAACGGTGATCTCGAGCTGGGCGGCCGGGAGCTCGAGCTTGAACCGCGGGTCCTCCTCCATGCGCGCCAGGACCTGGCTCGCCCGGGGCGCGAGCTCGAGCGTGCCGGGATCGAGCACCATCACCTCGTCCTCGATTCCCACGGTGTACGGCGGCGCGGCGTCGAAGCGCGAGCGCAGCTCAGCGGCGGTGGGGAGTGGGTTTGCCTTCACGGTGCTCACGGTAGGAGAGCTGACGCCGTGCGCCTTCTGCCCTTGCCAGGCGTTTTCCAACCGCCCAGCGACAGCTACATGCTCGCGGACCAGCTGCGGCGGGAGCGCCTCGGGCCGGGGGTGAACGCGCTCGACCTGTGCACCGGGAGCGGTCATCTCGCCGTCGTCGCTGCACTCACGGGGTCACCCACCGTGGCCATCGACGTGTCACGGCGCGCCGTGCTGTCGGCCCGCCTCAACGGCCTCCTGAACGGCGTCCGGGTCACGGCGCTTCGGGGTGATCTGTTCGAGCCGGTGGCGGGGCGACGGTTCGACGTGATCGTGTCCAATCCGCCGTACCTGCCCCATCCGGACGCGGAGCTTCCCGAGCGTGGCCTGGCGCGTGCAGTCGACGCCGGCCCCCGAGGACGGGCGTTCCTGGACCGCATCTGCGCCCAGGTGGCCGACCATTTGACGCCGGGCGGCGTGCTGGCGCTCGTGCATTCCTCGGTGTGCGGTGAGCTCGAGACGCTCGAGGCATTGGCGGCAAGCGGCCTGCGCGCCGACGTGGTATACCGCCACCGCGGCGCGCTCGGCCCTCGCCTGCAGGCGCGCGTGGAGTGGCTACGGGCGCAGGGGATGCTGCTGGAGCACGACGAGGAAGAGGTGATCATCGTGAGGGCTCAGGCGCCGGCGCAACCCCACTGATAGCTTCGAGGCGCATGATCGACGGCTACGGCCGGGCGCGCCGGCACTACAACGTCACGTTCGCGCTGCTTGCGCTGGTCGCGGTGTCCTATGCCTTGCTCCAGTCGCTGGTCGCCCCCG
Organism: Solirubrobacterales bacterium; assembly: GCA_019244395.1. Lineage (GTDB taxonomy): Bacteria > Actinomycetota > Thermoleophilia > Solirubrobacterales > Solirubrobacteraceae > Palsa-465. Next base: position 9,203 of record JAFASQ010000041.1, read on the forward strand.
CGTTGCCCGACATCCAGCGCGCCCTGCATACCTCCGTGAACGCGGTCAGCTGGGTGCTGACGGCGTACCTGCTGAGCGCCTCGATCGCCACGCCGCTGATCGGCCGATTGGGCGACATGTACGGCAAGGAGCGCCTGCTCGTCGCGGTGCTCGTGCTGCTGTGCGCGGCAACGATCGTGTCGGCCCTCGCCACGTCGCTGGCCGTGATGCTGGTGGGCCGGGTGCTCCAGGGCGCCGCGGGAGGCGTCTTCCCGCTCGCCTTCGGGATCATCCGTGACGAGTTCCCGCGTGATCGGGTGGCCGGGGCCGTCGGCGTGATGTCCGCTCTGGCCGGCGTTGGCGGCGGCGCCGGCGTGGTGCTGGCCGGGCCGATCGTTCAGGGGTTGTCGTATCACTGGCTGTTCTGGGCGCCGCTGGCGGTGCTCGTGCCCGCCACCGCGGCCGTCCACCTGTTCGTGCCCGAGTCGCCGGTGCGCGTGCCGGGGCGGGTGAACTGGGCGGGCGCGGTGCTGATGTCCGGCGGGCTCGCGGCCGTTCTCCTCGCCGTGAGCGAGGCTCCGGTGTGGGGATGGCTGTCGGGTCGGACGCTGGGCGTTCTGGCGGTGGGACTGGCGCTGCTGGCAACCTGGGTGCGCGGCGAGGCGCGGAGTCCCAGTCCGCTCGTCGACATGCGGATGATGCGGATTCGCGGGGTGTGGACGACCAACGCGGTCGCGCTACTGCTGGGGTTCGGGATGTACGCCTCGTTCATCCTGCTGCCGGAGTACGTGGAGACCCCGACACGCGCGGGCTACGGCTTCGGAGCATCGGTCACGGGCGCGGGCTTGTTCCTGGTCCCCTCGACGCTGGCGATGCTGCTCGCCGGCGCCCAGACGGGGCGGCTCGAGAAGCGCTTCGGCTCCAAGCCGCCGCTGCTGGCCGGCGCGGCGCTGACTTGTGCTTCGTACGTCCTGCTCGCGATAGCCCGGAACGAGCGGTGGGAGATCTACCTGGCGGCGCTGCTCCTCGGCGCCGGCATCGGGCTCGCGTTCGCCTCGATGGTGAACCTGATCATCGAGAACGTCGGGCCGGCGCAAACCGGCGTGGCGACCGGGGTGAACACGGTGACGCGCACGATCGGTGGCGCGTTCGGAGGCGCCGCGACGGCCTCGATTCTGGCCGGGACGGTTGGCGCTTCGGGGTACCCGTCTGCGCACGGGTTCACGATCGCCTTCGCGGCCTGTGCGGTGGCGCTGGCGCTGGGCGTCGCGGTCGGCGTGGCCATACCGCGGCGACGGCCCGCGGACGCGTTCGCGCCGCACGAGGCGGGCGACCTCTCCTCTCGGGAGCCCGCGGCGGCGTCAGCCGTCCTCTCTACACTCGGAGGCAACGATGGCACCGCCGCTCAGCGATCCGTCGCCGATCCGGGTTGCGCTGATCGATGACGACAGCGGGTTGCTCACCGTTCTCGAGCGCAGACTGGGCGCTTTACGCTGGGAGATCGAGGTGCTGGCCTTCCCGCCGGACGCGGGCCACCTGTCCGCTCTGCGGCTCCACGCGCTGATCATCAACCCCCAACTGACCGGGTTGGAATACCTCGAGCGGGTGGCCGCCGCGCTGCCCGGGCTGGCCCTGTTGGTGTGCAGCGCACCGGTCACGGTGTCAGAACGGGTGAAGGGCCTCCGGGCGGGGGCCGACGACTGGGTCACCAAGCCGTGCCATCCCGAGGAGCTGGTCGCGCGGATCCAGGCTGTGCTGCGCCGCCGGCGCGCGGGCGAGCTGCCCGTGGAGGAGGCCACGATCGAGGCGGGCGAGCTCGCGATCCGGCCAGATCGCTACGACGCGTACGTGGACGAGCAGGCCGCCTCGCTGTCCCGCAAGGAGTTCGAGCTGCTGCGCCAGCTGGCCGCTGCGGATGGGCGCGTGCTCGAGCGCGAGGACATCTACCAGCGCGTTTGGGGCTACACGATGGCCCGGGGAGACCGGTCGGTGGATGTGTTCGTGCGCAAGCTGCGGACCAAGCTCGAGGTCGTCTCGCCCGGCTGGCGCTACGTGCATACCCACTTCGGCGTCGGCTACCGGTTCGCGCCCGAGCGAGTGGGGGAGGCAGCCAAGGTCGCCGCCCCGGCGGCCGGCGCTCCCGCTCCAGAGGAGACGTACGCCGCGGTACGCTGAAGTCTGCGTGAATACGACAGTTCGCAACATCCTGATCGTGCTGGCGATTGCGGCGCTGGTCGCGCTGATCCAGGGCGGCGTGACGGCGGCGAACGTCGCCATCCAGGCCGTGACGCTGGCCTTCCTCGGCACACTCGTGTGGTTCGCCTCGCTCAGCTACCGCGAACGCCGGGTCCAGCTCTATTCGCTGGGCGATCGCCGACGCGCCCTGCTCTACGTCGCGCTCGGGGTGGCCGCCCTCACGCTGACCGCCACCTCGCGGCTGCTGGCGAGCGGCGCCGGATCGGTGGCGTGGCTACTCCTGCTCGGCGGATCGGCCTACGCGGTTTTTGCGGTCCTCTGGTCGGCGCGGAAGTACTGACGGGCGCCGGGAAGCGAGTCGCCTAAGGAAGCTCCGCCGGCGCATCGCCGGCGCACCGCGCACATAGCCCCTCGAGCAGCACGTGCGAACTCTCGACATGAAAGCCGCGTTCGCGCAGGGTGACGTCGACGTTGCCGAGTTCGACGTCGTGCAGCTCGTGGCAGCACCGGCAGCGGAAGTGATGGTGCGGGGTGACGTTGGCGTCGAAGCGACGCGGGCCGGGCCCCTCGACGAGGCCGAGCAGGCCTGCCTCGGCCAGCTCGCCCAGCGCGTTGTACACGGTGGCGCGGGAGAGCTCGGGGAGCTGAACGCGTGCCTGCTGGAAGGCCTCCTCGGCGCTGAGGTGAGCGTTGGCGGCGTCGGCGCTGGCCGCGTCGGCGAACACGCTGTAGATCGCGCGGCGCTGGGCGGTGGCGCGCAGGCCATGAGCGCGCAGGAGCTGGGCGAAGCTCAGATCGGCTGGGGTGCTGGCGGATCGGCTGGCCATCGAGTTAGCCGGGATCAGAGTAGCGGGGCGCACCGACGGGAGCGGCATGCCGCGCGCGCGGTGGCGTGCCTATCCTCGAAGGCGTGTCCGTAGTCCCCGCCGATCGGCGCCGCGAACTGCCCGACGAACCGGGTGTCTACCTGTTCCGCAACGAGCGCGGAAAGGTCATCTACGTCGGCAAGGCCAAGTCCATCCGCAAGCGGGTCGCGTCCCATTTCTCCAACCCGAGCACACGCGGGGGCAAGGACCTAGTCGACATGATCGACCAGGTAGAGGCCCTGGTGGTGCACACCGAGGCCGAGGCGCTGCTGGCCGAGCAGAACTTCATCAAGCAGTACAAGCCGCGCTTCAACATCCGCCTGCGCGACGACAAGTCTTACCCGTACATCGCGATCTCGCTCGACGAGGACTTCCCCCGGGTGTACTTCACGCGCGAGCGCCACCGTCGTGACCGTGCCTACTTCGGCCCCTACAGCAACGCCAAGCGAGTCCGCTCCACGCTTGAGGTGCTGGGCAAGGTGTTCATGTTCCGCTCGTGTGAGGGACCCGAGCCCGGCCGGCGCAGCGGCTCCCCGTGCCTGGACTACTACATCAAGCGCTGCGAGGCACCCTGCGTGGGCTACGTGAGCCGCGAGGATTACCGCCAGGGGATCCATGGGGTGATCGACTTCCTGTCCGGGCGCTACCGGGACATCGAGCGCTCCCTCGAGCGCTCGATGCGGGAAGCCGCGGCCGAGCAGCGGTTCGAGGACGCCGCGCGCGAGCGCAACCGGCTCCGAGCGGTGCACTCGCTGCTCGAGCGCCAGCGCGTGGCCAACGAGTCGACCGGGACCCTGGACGCGATTGCCGTGGCGGTGTACGAGGGCGAGGCAAACGCGCAGGTGTTCCAGGTGCGCGACGGCGTGCTGTCCGACCGCCAGAGCTTCTATCTCGACAACGAGGCCCACGGCGGGATCGGCGAAGTGGCCGAGGCGTTCATTCTCCAGTACTACACGAGCGCGATGATGGTCCCGCCGCTCCTGATCGTTCAGCACGAGCTGCCCATCACGGACGGGCTAAAGCAGGCCCTCAGCACCCGACGCGGCGGCACGGTGGAAATCCGGGCGCCCGAGCGCGGGGATAAGCGGCGGATCCTCGAGCTGGCCGAGCGCAACGCCAGACTGGCCCTGGACCAGGAGCGGCTCCGCTCCGAGCGCCGGCGCCAGCAGCGGGTGGAAGCGCTCGATGGGCTGCAACAGGCGCTCGGGTTGGACACACTCCCGCTGCGGATCGAGTGCTTCGACATCTCGACGCTGATGGGCACCAACACGGTGGCGTCGATGGTGGTGTTCGAGGGCGGCGCACCGAAAAAGTCCGACTACCGACGGTTCAAGATCCGCGGAGACATCGACGGGCACCGAGATGGCAACGGCGCCGGGCACCGGATCGGAGAGCCGGACGACTTCGCAGCCATGGAGGAGGTCCTCTCGCGCCGGCTGGCCCAGTGGGAGCGCCAGCGCGACCTGTCGCCGCACGACAAGGATTTCGATCCGAGCTTCGCCGCGCTGCCCAACCTGATCGTGATCGACGGCGGCCGGGGCCAGCTGTCGGCCGGGCTGCGGGCGCTCCACGTCTTCCGCGAGCGCGGCGTGCTCGTGATCTCGCTGGCCAAGCGCATCGAGGAGGTGTTCACGCCGGGTTCAAGCGAGCCCTTGCGGCTCCCCCACGACACGGTCGAGCTCCAGCTGCTCCAGCGCGTCCGTGACGAGGCCCACCGGTTCGCGATCACCCACCATCGCATCCGACGCGACCGGGCGATGACCGCATCGATCCTCGACGAACTGCCGGGCGTGGGCCCGGCGCGCAAGCGCGCGCTGCTTAACCACTTCGGCTCCCCGGACGCCATCCTGGCCGCCTCGCGCGAGGAACTCGAAGCCGTGCCGGGGATGCCCGGCAAGCTGGCTCGCGAGGTGTACCGCGAGCTGCATAAAACCGGCGTGTAAGGCCGGCGGACGCCTCTAGCGCGTCAGCAGGGCCGCGCTGTAGGGCGGGAGCTGGATCGAGTACCAGCCAAGCAGCTGCGCCACCGGTTGCGTGGCCGGCGTGCCGGCGAGGCGCCCGGTGTCGGTCTCGGCCCCGAACGTCTGTCCGCCCAGGGTCGCCCCAGCGGTGGCGGCGATGCCCGGGGCGGTCAGCCACTCGAGGTCGGCCTGGCGGCCTCCGAACGGGAGCTGGAGCTCCAGTCGGCGCGGCTGCGAGTCCTCGTTGATCAATGTCACCCGTGTCCGGCCGTCGGCGCCGCGCGTCGCCCACGCCCTGACGGGGCCAGCGCCCTGGTGGACCGGGAGCAGCCGTGCGCCGGGCGGGAAGGCCTGCGCGAACATGAGCAGCCCGTAGTAGTCCGGGTGGACGAACGCCTGCCAACCGGCCGGTCCCCGCTGGAACGTGAAGAGCTCGTAGGCGGCGCCCGGCAGCGTGTGGATGTTCACGCCGTCGACCCCGACATCGGCCAGGTTAAACAGCGCGTCGAGCATCCACAGAGCGGAGGCGAACGTGTTGCTCACGCCGGAACGGCTCAGACAGCCGGCGAGCGCCGCGGAGTTCAGCTCATCGACACGGAACTGCAGCCCGTGGCCGTGGGCAAGGGCGACGTACGGCGCGAGCGCATGGGCCAGTCCGGCCGAGGAGCGGCTGCTCAGGAGATTGGCAATCGACGGATAGGAGGAAGAACTGCGATCCGTGAGGCACCCCTGAATCGGGTACCGGTGAGCGCTGACCATGCGCAGATCGGGCTCAGCCGCGATCAGGGCCGGCACTCCGGCGAGCCAGGTGAGCTCGGCGGTGGCCGGACCAGCCAGGGGGACGCGGGGGAGGAGGACCGCCGAGCGGCGGACCTCGCGGATGAACGCGTTCAAGTCGTAGCCCCCGCTGCGCGCGAACACCGGCTGTCCGCGCTTGCGGTACCACGGGAACACGCCGTAGACATCGGGTTCGTTCCCAAGTTCCAGCGCCGCCAGGTTGCCGGCCCCGACTCCCCGGACGAGCGCTGCGGCCTCGGCGTCGGTCAACCGCTGACGTCCCGCGGCGAGGTTCACCCCGAGGATCAGCTTGGCGCCGAGCCCGGTGGCCAACGCCCGCGCGCTGGCCATCCAGTCGCCGCTCAACGTATAGCTGACCCCGGCCGGGCGCGCCATGCCGTGCACCGGCCACCATGTCGTGTCGGTGGTGTTTCCGCCGATCCTCAGGACGAGCGGCTGGCCGAGGTTGCGCAGTAGCTGGATGAACACCGGGTCGAGCGCGGCCGGATCGGCGCCGGTGTAGGCCTCGAGTGCGCTGTACTCCAACGAGAGCCCGAGGAATCCCGCCGCTAACGGCGCGCCGGCCGGCGCCGGGTCGACGGTGGCGTACACGGCGGCGGACCCGGATGGGTCGTCGGCTCGCGCTGCGGCGCTGGCCGGGTCGCTGTCGGACTTGGTGACAGCGGCGTGCCAGATGCCCGCCCCCACTGCCAGGAGGGTCAGCGCGGTGAGGATCGTGGTCTGCGCGACGCGCCACCGCACGGCCTCATCGTGCCATACCCGGCGCAGCTGGCGCGGCGATCGTCGCCCTCGGGCGGCCTACCCCCGCTCGTGGTCACGTGCTCCGGAGGACGCCGCTCGGGCCCGCTTGTCCGCTTGACCCGTCAAGCTTCCTAGCATGGAAGCAACAGGCGTGGATGAGCTCGGCGAGCAGATCGTAACCTCGGAGGACGGGGTCAGCGCCCTCACCGACCTGGTGATCATCACCGGGTTCTCGGGCGCGGGCAAATCGACCGCGATGGCCGTCTTCGAGGACGAGGGCTACTTCTGCGTCGACAACCTGCCCTCTGAGATGATCCGCTCGCTGGTCGAGCTGTTCATGCACAGCGGCTCGAAGGTGCAGCGGGCCGCAGTGGTGTCGGATGTCCGCGCCGGCACCTACTTCGAGGGATTCTCGACGATGCTCGACGACCTGCAGGCCAGCGGGGTCAAGCATCGCGTGCTGTTCCTCGACGCGGACGAATCGACGCTGCTCACCCGCTACAAGGAGACCCGACGCCGGCATCCGCTGGCCCCGACCGGCACCGTGACCGATGGCATCGCGCGCGAGCACGATCTGCTGGTGCCTTTGCGGGGACGGGCGGATGTGGTAATCGACACAAGCGGCCTGACGGCCGCGATGCTGCGCCGCAAGCTCGCCGATGAGCTGCTGCCCACCCGCACTCCCGGCCGCCTGGCCGTCACCTTCCAGAGCTTCGGCTTCAAGTACGGACCCGCGCGTGACCCCGACCTGCTGCTCGACGTACGGTTCCTCCCCAACCCGCACTACGAGCCCGACCTGCGGCCGCTGACCGGCGAGGACCCGCGCATCGTGGAGTTCATCAATCGCGACGGCGAGCTCGACGCCCTCTACGAGCGGCTGCACCCGCTGTTCGACTACCTGCTGCCTCAGTACCTGGCGGAGGGCAAGGCGCATCTGGTGGTGGCGATCGGCTGCACCGGCGGGCGGCACCGTTCGGTGGCCATCGCCGCGCACCTGGCCGCGCGCTACAGCTCCGAATCCGAGTACCTCGTACGCGTGATGAACCGGGACGCGAGCCGGCCGGCGTGATCGACCACGTCGGCTTTGAAGTGGCCGACCTTGACCGGTCGGGCCGCTTCTACGATGCGGTGCTCTATCCGCTCGGGGCTCGGCGGATGGTGCAGTCCGACCACGCCATCGCCTACGGCGTCAACGAGTCCCACGTGTGGATCGTGGTGCGAGGCCGGACGCCGGGGCCCGGTTACGGCCACCTCGCACTTGACGCGAACGGCAAGGCGGCCGTGGACGCGGCCTACGCCGGTGGCCTGGCCAGCGGTGGCTCTGACGACGGTCCACCGGGCATGCGGCCGCAGTACGGCGAGCGCTACTACGCGGCGTATCTGAGAGATCCCGACGGGTTGCGGCTCGAGGTCGTGTCACGCAGATGACCGGCTGCCGCTAGCCTTCCGGCTGCCGGCGGAGCGTCGGCCTTTTCTTAAGGAGTCGAAGAAGGAGGTGCGCGCATGGCGGTACGCGTCGGGATCAACGGCTTCGGGCGGATCGGGCGCAACGTCTTTCGCGCCGCCTACGAGCAGGGAGCCGACGTCGAATGGGTCGGCGCCAACGACATCATCGACGCCAAGACCGCGGCTCACCTGCTCAAGTACGACTCCAACTACGGTCCCTTCCCCGGTGAGCTCGAGGCGACCGACACCGGGATCCGCGTCGACGGCCACGAGATCCGGCTGTTCTCCGAACGGGATCCGGCGACGCTGCCCTGGGGAGACCTGGGCGCGGAGGTGGTGATCGAGTCGACTGGCCGGTTCACCGACCGCGAGAACGCGTCCAAGCATCTCGAGGCGGGGGCCAAAAAGGTGCTGATCTCCGCCCCGGCCACGGAGCCTGACGTGACCGTCGCGCTCGGGGTGAACTTCGCCGAGGTCTACGACCGTGACAAGCACAGCCTGATCTCGAACGCGTCGTGCACGACCAACTGCCTGGCGCCGGTGGCGAAGGTGCTGCACGACACGGTTGGCATCAAGCACGGGCTGATGACCACGATCCATGCCTACACGGCCGACCAACGCCTCCAGGACATGCCCCACGGCGACCTGCGCCGGGCGCGCGCGGCGGCGATCAACCTGATCCCGGCCTCGACCGGCGCGGCCAAGGCGATCGGCCTGGTGATCCCGGACCTGCAGGGAAAGCTTCACGGCTTTGCCGTCCGTGCGCCGGTGCCGACCGGGAGCGTCGTCGACCTGACCGTCGAGGCCAACCGGGAGACGAGCATCGAGGAGCTCAACCAGGCGATGAGGGCGGCCGCCGACGGTGCCATGCAGGGGATCCTCCAGTACACCGAGGACCCCATCGTCTCGACGGACATCATCAAGAACCCGAGCTCGTCGATCTTCGATTCGCAACTGACCGCGGTGATGGACGGCACGATGGTCAAGGTGATCGCCTGGTACGACAACGAGTGGGGCTACTCCAACCGGTGTGTTGACGTGGCGCAGAAGCTGCTGTGAAGACACTGCGGGACCTGGGCGACCTGACCGGCAAGCGGGTGCTGGTCAGGGTCGACTTCAACGTGCCGCTCCAGAACGGCCGCGTAGCCGACGACATGCGCATCCGCGCCGCCCTGCCCACGGTCGAGGAGCTGCGCGGGCGCGGGGCCCGGATCGTGCTCGTCTCGCACCTGGGGCGTCCCAAGGACCGCGAGGCCTCGCTCTCGTTGGCCCCGGTCGCCGAATGCCTGGGCGAACTGATCGAGGCGCCGGTTCGCCTGGCGCCGGGGGTGGTGGGCGAGGACGTCCGGGCCGCGGCTGACGAGCTCGGTTCCGGTGATGTGCTCCTCCTCGAGAACGTGCGCTACGAGCCCGGGGAGACCAAGAACGACCCGGGGCTGGCCCGTGCGCTGGCCGACCTAGCCGACGTGTACGTGGACGACGCGTTCGGCGCCGCCCACCGCGCGCACGCCTCGACCGACGGCGTGCCGCGGCTGGTCCCGGAGCACGCGGCCGGATTCCTGCTCGAGCGCGAGGTGGCCACGTTGATGCACGTGCTCGAGGATCCGGCCCGGCCGCTCGTGTCCGTCCTCGGCGGCGCCAAGGTCAGCGACAAGATCGGCGTCATCGACCGCTTCCTCGAAACCGCTGACACGATCCTCATCGGCGGCGCGATGTGTTTTCCGTTCCTGGCTGCGCGGGGTCACGCCGTCGGCGATTCGCTGTGTGCCGAGGAGGACGTCGAGCTGGCCGGGCGGACGCTCGAGTCGGTCTCGGGGGCGCGGGCCGAGCTGCTGTTGCCGGTCGACCTCGTGCTCGGAGATCGGTTCGCCGAGGACGCCAACGTACGGGAGATCGATGGGGTCGACGTGCCCGATGGCTGGATGGGGCTGGACATCGGCCAGCGGACAAGAGACACCTACGCCGAGGAGATAACAGAGGCCGGGACCGTGTTCTGGAACGGCCCGATGGGGGCATTCGAGCTCCCGGCGTTCGCTTCGGGGACGTCCGCGGTCGCGCACGCGGTGGCCCTGGCGACCGGCACGACCGTGGTCGGGGGCGGCGACTCGGCGGCTGCGCTGCGCCAATTCGCCCTCGACGGCGAGGTCACCCACCTCTCGACCGGAGGCGGGGCCACGCTCGAGCTGATCGAGGGCAAACCGCTGCCCGGGGTGGAGGCCCTGACATGAGCGCGGCCGGGACCGGGCGCACCCCGCTGATCGCGGGTAACTGGAAGATGTACAAGACGGTCAGCGAGGCCGAGGCGTTCATCGCGTCGCTCCTGCCCCGCGTCTCGAGCCTGCAGGGCGTCGAGGTGGCGATCTGCGCGGCGTACCTGGCGCTGCAGGCGCTGGTGGACTCCGCGCGTGGCTCTCGCGTGCAGATCTACGCCCAGAACATGCACCATGCGCCCGAGGGGGCGTTCACCGGCGAGGTGTCAGCCCCGATGTTGGTGGAGGTGGGCGTGCAGGGCGTGATCCTGGGGCACTCCGAACGGCGCCAGATGTTCGGTGAGACCGATCGCGCGCTCCAGCTCAAGGTACCGGCGGCGCTCGAGGCCGGGCTCGTCCCGATCCTGTGCGTAGGGGAAACCGAGGAGGAGCGCGAGGCGGGCGATACCGAACGCAAGCTCCGCCACCAGGTCCAGGAGGACCTGGCCCGCGTGGATACCGCTGATTTGGGCGACGTGGTGATCGCATACGAGCCGATCTGGGCGATCGGGTCGGGGCGGGTCGCCACGCCCGAGCAGGCCCAGGAGGCGATCGCGTTCGTCCGGGCGCTGGTGGCGGACCGTTCGCGAGAGCAGGCCGAGCGGACCCGAGTCCTGTACGGCGGCAGCGTCAAGGCGGAGAACTGCGGCGAGCTGCTGTGCCTGCCGGACATCGACGGCGCGCTCGTGGGCGGCGGAAGCCTCGATCCCGAAGCGTTCGCCGCCATCGCGGACGGGGCCGCATCGTCCTGATGGCGCTTCCGGCGGGGCCCGAAGAGCTCCCGGCCAGAGCTTGCGTCCTGGTCGTGCTCGACGGCTGGGGAAGCGCGCCCGACGGTCCCGGCAACGCGATTTCGCTGGCCGACACGCCGGTGTTCGACGAGCTGTGGTCCAGCTACCCCCATTCGCAATTGATCGCGTGCGGGCGGGCCGTGGGGCTGCCCGAAGGTCAGATGGGGAACTCCGAGGTCGGCCATATGAACCTGGGCGCCGGCGCGGTGGTGATGCAGGACCTGACGCGTATCGACGAGGCGGCCCGCACCGGGCAGTTTGCCTCCAGCCGCGTGCTGCGCGAGGCGTTCTCGGAGGCCGAGCGTGTCCACCTCATCGGGCTGGTGTCGGACGGCGGCGTGCACTCGGGATGGGGGCATTTGCAGGCACTGATCCGCCTGGGCGCTTCGATGGGGGTCGACGATCTCGTTCTGCACGCCTTCACCGACGGCCGCGACACGCTGCCCCATTCGGGCGCCGGCTATCTCGAGACGGTGCAGGGCTGGATGGAGGATGCCGGCGCGGGCCGCATCGGGTCGGTGGTGGGCCGCTACTGGGCGATGGATCGCGACCGCCGCTGGGACCGCACGCAGCGCGCGTATGACCTGCTGGTGCACGGTCGCGCCGAGCACCGCGCAGCGTCGGCCGTGGAGGCGGCCAAGGAGGCCTACCACCGCGACGAGACAGACGAGTTCATCACGCCGGTGCTGGTGGGCGACCGGGAGGCGTGCATCCGTCCCGGCGACTCTGTGTTCGCGTTCAACTTCCGTCCTGACCGGATGCGCCAGATCACCCGCGCGCTGGCCGAACCCGGCTTTGACGAGATCGATCGGGGCGGCGCGCCCGTCATCGAGCGCTACGCCACCATGACCCAGTACGAGGAGGACTGGGACTACCCGGTGGCGTTCCCGCCCGAGCGCCCATCGGTGACCCTCCCGCGGGTTCTAGCCAAGCGGGAGGTGCGACAGCTGCACGTGGCCGAGACCGAGAAATACGCCCACGTCACGTACTTCTTCAGCAGCGGCGAGGAGGAGCCGTTCGAGGGCGAGCGGCGCGAGCTGGTGCCCTCGCCCCGCGACGTGCCCACCTACGACCACAAGCCGGAGATGAGCGCACCGGAGGCGGCCCGGGCGTTCGTCGAAGCATGGCGCGAGGATTCGCCCACCTTCGGGATCATCAACTTCGCCAACCCGGACATGGTGGGTCACACCGGCGTGATCGAGGCCGCCGTCCGCGCGGTCGAGACCGTCGATGGCTGCCTGGGGGAGATCGTGGCCGTGGTGCACGAGTCCGGTGGCACGTGCGTCATCACCGCCGACCACGGCAACTCCGACCACATGCTCGAGGACGACGGCAGCCCGAACACCGCGCACTCGCTCAATCCGGTCCCGTTTGTCGTCACCGCGTCCGGCGTCCATTTGCGCGAGGAGGGGATTCTGGCCGACGTGGCGCCCACCGTGCTCCAGATCCTCGGGATCGAGCAGCCCCAGGCGATGACCGGGCGGTCGATGATCGAAAACCGGGGTTAGGGGCCGCCTGCGGCGGCGTCCATGGGACCGTTCCGCCCGGCTTCCGTGCCGGGCGGCGTCCATCCGCCCGGTTTCCGCCGGCTTCCGTGCGGCGGGCGTCCATCCGCCCGGTTCTGCCCGGATTCCGTAGCGGCGCGGGCGTCCATCCGCCGGGTTCCGCCCGGCTTCCGTGCCGCGCGGGCGTCCATCGCCCGGTTCCGCCCCGCGCCGGGCGGGCGTCCATCCCCCGGTTCCGCCCCGCGCCGGGCGGGCGCCCATCCGCCCGGTTCCGCCCGGCTTCCCACGACGGCTGCGATCCGCGCTGGAGGTGCCGGGGCCGGGGTCGCGCGCCTCATCCGAGGGATGCGAGCGGAGCGGGGGCTATCTAGCGATCGACCCGGTGGCCAGGAAGCGGGCCATGGCCTCGTGGGTCTGCCGTGGCCGCTCCAGCTGGGGCACGTGGCCGCAGTCGAGTTCCAGGTGGCGGGCGGCGGGCAGTTGCGCGTGCACGTGCCGCGCGAAGCCGATCGGCACGATGTTGTCCTTACGACCCCAGACGAACAGGGCCTCGGGCTTCAGGGCGCCCAGCCTCGTCCAGAAGCCATCCGGTCCCCGGGGCTCCTCGAGGTAGATGTTGCGGGCCGCGGCGTAGAACGCGGCTCGCCCGAGCGGGCTTAGGTACGAGCGCATGAACTCGTCGATGCCGGCCCCGGTCCACTCCTTCTCCGAGCCGGGCACGACCTGCTTGACGATCATTTCGACGAGGGGACGCGGCGCCGGCTGGAACATTCCCAGCTGGGTCGGGATCAGTCGCAGGTAGGGCGCCCACGGCCGCGGCTTGAGCCAGGCCATCGAGGGGGCGAGCAGCACGAGGCGCCCGACCCGGTCCGGGCGGCGCAGGCCGAGTTCCAGCGCCACCCGGCCTCCCATGCTGTTGCCGACCAGGTGCGCGGACTCG
>JAFASQ010000433.1 GCA_019244395.1 Solirubrobacterales bacterium
GCGCTCTGCGACCGGCTCGGGTCGAACACTTCGACGCTACCCAGGGCGTTGCCGAACCGCACCTGGACAGGAATCGGGGTCGGATACACGTCTGTGCGGCGGATCGTGTCCCATACGCTCACCGGCCGCCAGAGCGCGAGATAATACGTCCCCACCCCACCCGCCAGAAGGAGATGGTGGACCACCGCCGGCGGTTGGCTCAGCGCAAGGCTCAGCGGCGGCTGCTCTCCATGCCCTCCGCCCGGCCCGGACAGAACATGCAGGAGCGTGCGAATGGCCCAATACGCCGGCTTGGGGCTGAAGTCGTTGCGCACGAGCCCGAAGTGCTCGTCGCGGGCCGCGTCGCTCGGATCGGGTTTCTCATCGAGGAGCTCGTAGATGAAGGTGCGTTTGATCCCGCGCCGGAAGTTCTCGAGGAGCATGCGCGGCAGGTAGATCGCGGCGGCGCGCTCCGAGACCGGGGGGTGATCACCCTGGGTGGCCAACGCGTTGGTATATCCGTCCTCCGTCGCCACAATCGGCCTGCCCGCCGCTTGGTCCTCGAGGCCTGGGAGCAGCATGTCGAGGCTCTCCTCTGGAGGGAGCGCACCTGGATAGGGGTGCGCGTTGGCCACGTCCGCCAGTCCGTCGAGCGACCCCAGCTGCTCGGGGCTCCCGGGATTGACGAGCGACGGGGCGATAACTGGCAGGGACGCCAAGACATGGTCATCCTTGACCGCACGGTACAGCCGCTGCTGGTATGCGCGAAGATTGGCAGTCCATTGCGGGTCTCCGCTGGCGTCGTACTCGTTCGGACCTTCGAATGCCGCGGCGGTACGGGCCAGGAACGCGCGCGTGCTGCCGTCGAGGCCCGACACGATGTCGGCATTTGGTGCTCCCATGATGAAGGTGGTGCGGATCCCGTATTGCGCGAGTTCCAGGTCGTACTCGCGCTGGTCCGGACGACCGGCGATCAGTCCGTCGCGGACGTTGTGGACGCCGAGATCTCGCAAGGTCTCGATAACCCTCGTCCGGTCCCCGTAGGCAGTGTCGACATAAGTGCTGTGGATATTCACCCCCACCGAGTCGATGAACGCATCCGCACCAGCCGGACGCTCTCGCTCGAGCGCCCGCGCACCGCCAGAGACGGTCGTCACAGTGACCACCGGCGGTCCAGCCGGCCCGTTCGTGCCGCGCAGCATTAGCAGCAGCGCGCCGAACACCACCGCGCACACGAGGACCCCACCAAGCGCCGCCCAGTGTCGGCGCGTGAACGTCAAGTCACGCCGTTGGTGACGACGCCGAGGACGCGCGGCGCGAGATTCTCCAGCTGCTCGCGCAGCTGCACCGCGTCGGCACCCGTGGCTCGTCCGACATACGTGACGATGACGACCCCGTCGGCGAGAGCAACCAGCGGGACTGCGTCGGCCGTCGGCAGCGGCGGCGCGTCGATCAGGACCAGGTCGTAGTTACGGCCGGCTTCGTCGAGCACCTGCGGGAGGCGCTTGGACTGGAATAGCTCCGTGGGATGATCCGGTGCTTCGCCGGCGACGAGCGCGCTCATCTCGGCCGGACCGGCGCCGTTAGAGCTGGCCGACTTGAAGACGCTGCGGACCGCGGCGCTGGGGGCGACGGAACCCGCGAGGACCTCGGCCAACCCGGGAGCGGAATCGAGGCCATAGCGCTGTGCGAGCTCGGGGCGGCGGAGGTCCGCCTCGACGATCAGCACCCGTAGGCCGGCCGCGACGGCGGCGGCGCCGAGGTTCCAGGCGACGGTGCTCTTCCCCTCATCGGATACGGCCGACGTCAACATCACCCGGCTGGTGCGGGTCGCCGCTGCGTAGCGGAGGTTCGCCTGCAGTAGCTGAAAGGCCTCGACCACTGAGGGTGGAAGATCGGTGAAGCTCCGCCCTTTCCGCAGGCCTCGCGCGCGCGGAATCTCGGCGAGAACCCGAGCATCGAAGGCCGTCGCAACCTGCCGGCGATCCCTGAGCCGCCGATCGGACTGCTCACGCACCGCGGCGATCGCGGCTCCGAGCAAGAGGCCGAGCAGTGCGCCGAGCACCGCGGTACGGGTCGGCTTGGGCGACACCGGCGCGCTAGCCGGGAGTGCCGCGTCGAGCAGCTGTGGGCTGCCGGTGCCAATCCGCGCGAGCGTGTCGAGCTCCTCCATCTCGCTCCTCAGGGTGTCGCCGGTATTCCCATGCTTCTGCCAGTAAGGGAGTCCGCTGTACTCGACCTGGAGGGCCTGCTTGGCGGCCACCGCGCGGCGCGCGTCGTCGGTGCGCTGGATGTCGCGCGCCGAGCGCGCATAGATGTTGGCGAGCCCCGCTGCGGCGCCCGCGGTCCCACCGGATGCAGTGACGGCGACGATCCGGGTCCCCTGCCCCTGCAGCGCCACCTTGACGAGGTTCTGGACGTCATCCGCTGTAAGCGGCGGCCGCGTTCGGCCAGCCGCCAGGACGGCCACGGGGCGGCTGCCCACGAAGACGGCGTCGGCCTGCTCTTGAGCGGCCTCGTCGTTCACCGTCGGGACGTAGCGCACGCCGAGTATCTGGTATTCCGGGCCTAGCGCGCTGAACTGCAGAAGCGCGGTCGACTCGTAGCGAGGATGCTGCCGCTTCGACAGCGCGACGGCGGCGCCGGTCGCGGCAAGTGTGGTCAAGATGATGATCCACAAGTTCCGCTTGAGAATGCGGCCGAGCGACGCGGCCGTGCCGCCGGGGCCAGGCCGCTCGCCGTCGAGCCGCTCGAGTTCGGAATCGTTCATATGTGCTCCAAAGGAGTTGCTTGCGAGGCCTCTGCGTGTTGCCGGCGGCCGCGGCTGACGGCCATGGTCCGCCCCAGGATGTACCAGAGGATTACTCCCGTCACACCATAGAACAGATCTCCGCCGATCAGTAGCACCACCGTGAACACACACATGGAGAAGAGCACGACGCTTTGCCGGTCACGCGCGCCGTGGACAAGGACGCGCCGGGTGATCGCCGCCAGCGGCGTGAATGCTGCCGCGAAGAAGAGCAACGCCCCCGCGGGCCCAAGTTGGTAGAGCATCGAAAGGTAGCCGTTATCCGGGTTGGTCAGCGGACCCCCCGTCCCGAGCTTCGTCGCCTCGCCGGCGGATCCGAGCCCTGCCCCAAGCGGGCGCGTAATTGCTTGCGGCACGAGCTGAAGCGGGAGACTCGTACGCGCATTGGCTGAGGTGTCGGATCCGAGCGAGCCGAATGTCTCGAGCCGGTGGGAAAACGCGGCCGTGGTTGGCGTGCTCGAGCCTGCAGCCATCGTCGCCAATACGAGCACCCCGCAGAGAGCGAAGATGGCGCGGCCCGAACGCGTGGGGGCGAGGATCATGAGGACTACTGCGGCGACGGCGAACGCGACCCATGTTCCGCGAGCGTAGGTCAGCGCGAACGCGACCAGGGCGAGAACCGTGGAGATGAGGACGACGATGCGCACGCGGTTGATCGCGAGGTAGCACAGCAGCGCCAAAGCCAGGATCGGCGCGAGCGTCCCGGGCGCGTTGAGCGTGCTGAAGACCCGTATCTTCCCGGTCTCGGGCGCGCCGATCGATGTGAAGTCCACCGAGTCCAACCAGCGGTGGTCCCAGTGGGTGAGGGGAAAGAAGTACTGGCTGATCCCGTATGCGGCCAACAA
The DNA here is from genome assembly GCA_019244395.1 of Solirubrobacterales bacterium. Classification (GTDB taxonomy): domain Bacteria; phylum Actinomycetota; class Thermoleophilia; order Solirubrobacterales; family Solirubrobacteraceae; genus Palsa-465. The sequence continues at coordinate 3,634 of JAFASQ010000433.1, forward strand.
CGGTGCAGCCACGACCAGTATCTTGCGCAGTGACAGGGCCTCGAACGACTCGGCCTGCTCATTGCGCCCGATGACGTAGGCCAGGACGCCGCCTCCGTAGGCAATGAGCGCGTACATCATGGCAGCGGGGTTTGATGCGCCGACCGGGATGCCGAAGGCCAGGCCGAGTAAGGCGAGGCCAAGCACCCGCTTGGTCTCGGCGTCCAGACGACTGCGGGCGACTTGGATCCCGGCGATGGCTGCCGTGGCGACGAAGGGGGCAGCTGAGAGCGGGTCGATGGACACGTAGGACCCGAATAGACCGAATACGCGCCGGAGCTCTGGCGCGATCAGCCACAGCGCCCAGAGTGACAGCAACCCTAGAGATGGCGAGGCCAAATAGGCGAGGCTTACCGCGCCGACTAACGCGACGGCCGCGCCGAGCTGAGGCGACATCACCGTGCACGCGCCGATCACGCAGCCGGCCAGCACTGCGAGTGCCGATGTCGCGACGCCATCGAAGCCGACCGACACGCGCGGCGAGGACAACGCGGGGAGCCTGCGGCGAAGCGTCCAATCAGCCGCGCGCTGCGCCGACACGGCGACCCTCCCCCACCAGACGACGCAACTCCGACACGAAGCGGCTCCGGAACGCCCGCGTCGAAAACCGATCGGCGTGATGTTTGATGCGTTGCGAGGAGAACGCGTCGAAGTTCGTGTGCCGCATCGCCTCTGCCATGGCGTCGACGTCGCCCGGCGGCACGAGTACGCCGGTCGTGCCGTCGAGGACGGTCTCCCGCGTCCCGCCGGCATCGGAGGCCACCACCGGGCGCCCGGCAGCCTGGGCCTCGACGGCCGCAATGCCAAACTCTTCGACGTTCGGCACCAGCAGCGCCTGCGCGCGCGGATACAGATCCTCGAGCTCGGCGTCCGACACGCGCCCCAGCAGCTCCGCGGTGTCGGCGTACTGGACGCTCAGCCGCTCCCGTTCCGGCCCACCGCCTACCACCTTTACGCGGCGCTCGGCGCGGCGTGCAGCCTCGAGCGCGGTCTCTACGTGCTTGTGTGGCACGAGCTCGGTCACGACCAAGAAGAAGTCCTCGGGTTGGCCAATCCGGAAGCGCTCGGTCTCCACCGGTGGATGAACGACACTTGCGTCCCGGCCCCAGGCTTCGCCGATCCGCGTGCGGCAGACCTCGGAGTTGGCAATGTAATGGGTGACACGTCGGGAGGCCTCAAGGTCCCAGCGCCGAATGCGGTCCAGGACGCGGCGCAGAGCCGGCCGCAGCGGCGCGCTCACCTCAGCCTCCGCGACCCGGCGCTCGTGCCAAGCGTAGCGAAACGGGGTGTGGCAGTACGAGATGTGCACCGCATCTTCGCGATGCCGGACTCCGTGGGCAAAGGCACTCGAGCTCGAGAGGACAACGTCGTGGTTGGCCACCGGCAGGTGCTCGGCCGCGTAGGGCAGCAGGGGCAGGAGCGCGCGAAAACTCTCCTGGCCGATCGGAAGGCGCTGCAACGACGAGGCGCGAACCGGGTGGTCGCGGAACCGCGAGCGAACGGTCGCGGCATCGTAGAGGAGCGTGTAGATCGGCGCGTTCGGCGCGCATTCGGCGATCGTCGCGAACGTCCGCTCTGCGCCGCGCATGACGAGCAGATAGTCGTGGACCAGGCCCACGCCGCCCTCGGCCGCTACCGGCGGCAGTGTTGCGGGGACGGTCACTGGCCTCTCCGGGCCAGTATGTAGGGGACGGTGCGCAGCAGGATCTTCACGTCCTGCCAGAGTGACCAGTTCGCCACGTACAGGTAGTCGATCTTGACCATGTCCTGCAACGGGATGCGCGCGGATCCGAGCACCTGCCATTGGCCGGTCATGCCGGGCTTGAGTTGCAGCCGCCGGCGGTGCCAGCCGACAACGCGGCGGTCCTCTTCGACGACCAGCGGGCGCGGCCCGACGAGGCTCATCTCGCCGCGCAGCACGTTCAGCAGCTGGGGGAGCTCGTCGAGCGACGTCTTACGCAGCACCGGGCCTACCCGAGTCATGCGCGGATCGTTCTGGATCTTGAACAGGCCCTCGGCCTCGTTGCGCGCGCTCAGCTGGTCTTTGAGCGCGTCGGCCCCGACCACCATTGTCCGGAACTTCAACATCCTGAACGACCGTCCGTCGCGCCCAACACGCGTTTGCCGGAAGAGCACCGGCCCGGAAGACTCGAGCCGGATTGCCACGGTGATCACAAGGAGCAGGGGCGCTACCAGCACCAAGAGGATGCTCGCCCCGGCAAGATCGAACGCGCGCTTGATCGCCTGCGATGAGCGTGACAGGCCGAAGCGGCGCACGCCAAGGACGGTGATGCCTTCGAGACGGTCGAACTCAACCGACGAACCGACGACCTCGAAGATCCGCGGCAGGATGCTGACCTTTAGGCCGGCGGCCTTCGCAACGCGGATGGCATCGAGCAGCTCGTCGGACTCGCCGGGTCCTGGCGCGACGATCACGCGGTGCACGTCGAACGCCTGCGCGAAATTCGCGAGCTGTTCGGGCGAGCCAATCGCCCGCGCGGGATCCTCTGGCGTAGGCAAGGGCACGAGCTCGACGTGCGCGCGACCGTTGCCGGCCAGCTTGCGCGTGAGCCGGTCGCGCGCGCCGTAGTCACCCACGAGAGCGCAACGCTCCGGTGGCGCCAGCTTGCCGGCCGTGGCACGCGCAAGCACCCGTCCGAACACCAGCGCGAGGAAGAGCGCTAGCCAGAAACCGAGCATCTGCCGTGCGCTGAGTTGACCCTTGACGAGTTCGCCGCCCAGCAGCCAAAACACGAGCGCATACAAGGTGGCGAGCTGGAAGAGGGCCGGAGCTTCGTCGAGCGTGGACTTCTCGAGGGTCAGCTCGTCACGATCGTAGAGCCCGATGACCTTGCTCACGAGCAGCACGAACGGCACCGCAACGAGAGTGACCGGCTCCAACATGTCCTCGCCCAGGGCCTCGACGCTCACCCACACGGCGAGGCCAGCCGCGACGATGTCCGCGGCTGCAAGGAAGAGCCGGTAGAGCCGGTCCCGACGCGCGATTGGCTTCCGTGTGGTTGCCTCGCCTATCGGGCGCGTCAAGGACTCGCGGACGCCGGCCGGCTGGCCGGACGCGCGTGCGCCGGGCGGCGGGCCAGAATGGGCGTCCTCTACCGAGCGAAACTGCTGCTGAGCAGTATCAGGACGGATGACGATCTATGAGGGTTGTTGTATGCAGGTTGGAAAACGACGGATCCCGGCCTGGGTGAGCCCCCTCACCCCCACCACAAGGCCGACATCCCCCCATCGGGATGTGCTTGATTCCGCGATTCGCGACCGTGGATGCACAACGGTAGCAAGATTGAGGTGGACTCGTTTGACCATTTGGTCAATTTCGTCGACGGCCGGTTGGCCGCCCGTACAGTGACTTCAGCGGCTGCAGCAATTCGGCCTGCGCCTCTTCAGGAGCTGCCGCCTAGTTGTTGCTATTCAGCCTTCTACCGTAGCCGCCGCGGCGCGGGCGAACGGCTCAGGGATCGCTGTACGTGCTGATTGTTACATTCCCGGTGCCGCCAAACCTTTCGATCGGTTTTGTGAGCTCTCGGCAAGTAACGACACGCACATTCCAATGGTCGGCGTGGTTGATCCCCTGAGTGTCGAGCTATCCGCATTCGGGCGACGCGATCGGGAACGGGCCGGCTGGCCAGCCGCGTCAGCGCCACCTCCTGGCCGCCGGCTAGCCCAGCATCGCGGCGATCCGCTCGCGGCCGAAGTGCTCCGCCCAGCGGAGCGGCGTGCCGTTGTGGACGCCGTCGCGGATGGTGGTGTCCGCTCCGCGGGCCAGCGCCACCGCCGCCACCTCCGGTGCATCCCACTCGGCCGCGGCGTGCAGGAGGGTGTACCCGACCCCGCCGAGATCGGCCGAGACGAGATCGGGCCGACGCGCGAGGATCCACTCGGCCACCGCGGGTTGGCCCGTGAGGACGGTGATGACCAGCGGCGAGCCGGCGCCACCGATGGAGCGCTCTAGCTCGGCGTCCGTCGGTTCCGACGCCTCGAGTCGTGCCAGGTCACCGAACCCGATTGCTTCGACCAGCTCCTGCTGCCGCGGCGTGGTGTGCTCGCCCGGATGGCGCCACCAGGTCCGCCCCTCGCCCAGCCGCCCGAAGCCGACCGTCCGGTACAGGAGCTCGCCTTCGGGGGTCGCGTTCAGCACCGCGTGGGTACAGCCGAGGTCCCGCGCCAGCCGGCCGGCGGCGAGCGTGAGCGCTCGCCCGATGCCCCGCCGGCGGTACTCGGGCCGCACGCCCATGTCGTAGATGCCGGCGATCCCCCGCCACGGGTTTACGACGACACCGCCGATGTTGTGGCGCTCGTCTCGCACGGCGAGCACATAGATGGCGCCGCGACGACGCGACCGCACGCGATGCCGCAGCTCCTCGTCGGGCAGCGCGTCCAGGTCGAGCGCCATCCACCACGGCTGCCAGCCCCACTCGAACCCGCGGGCGATCAGCAGCGTCCCGAGCGCCTTGTCTTCGCTCAGCGACCAACACGACACGGTTGGCAGCCCGAGCGCCGTGGCCCGATCGACCGCCCACGCCACCGCTGCGCGGCTCCTCCGGGCCGGGAACGCGATCGTGCCCTCCCTGCCGTTGACGATCAGGTCGATCCCGCGGCTGCGTTCCGCGACGTCGCCGTGCCGGCGGAACCAGGCCCGATGATTGGCCGCGACGGCGCGCAGCAGGGCCTCGCGGTCGCGCATTCGCGCGCCGGCCTACACCGCGCGCCGTCCGACCAGCGCTCGCCCCAGGGTGAGCTCGTCGGCATACTCGAGATCGGCGCCGACCGGCAGGCCGCTGGCCAGCCGCGTGACCGCCACCTCCGGGTCGAGCCCGCGCAGGCCGGCAGCGAGATGCAAGGCGGTCGCCTCGCCGGTGGTGGTGGGGTTGGTCGCGATCACCACCTCGCGCACTGGGCCACTCCGGACCCGCTCGTAGAGCTCAGCAATCTTGAGGTCCTCTGGATCGATACCGTCGATCGGTGATAGGGCGCCGCCAAGTACGTGGTAGCGCCCGCGGAACTCGTGGGTACGCTCGATCGAGATCACGTCCGAGGGCTCCTCGACCACGCAAATGACCTCGGGGTCGCGGCGCTCGTCGGCGCAGATTCGGCAGGTCGGGCCATCGGCCAGGTTGAAGCAGGTCTCGCACAGGCCAATCCGCTCCTTGACTTCGGAGATCGCGCGCGCCAGCGCGAGCGCTTCCTCGTCGCTGGCGCGCAGAAGATGAAAGGCCAGTCGTTGAGCGGTGCGGCCGCCGACTCCCGGCAGCCTCGACAGCTCGGTGATCAACCGTTGTACGGGCGGAGCGTACACGCGTGTGTTGCTTAGAGCCCAGGCAGACCCAGGCCGCCCAGGCCGCCCGTCAGATCACCCGTGATCCCGCCCAGCTTCGCCGATGCGAGCTCCTGCGCCGAGCGCAGGGCCTCGTTGACCGCGGCCAGCACCATGTCCTGGAGCATGTCGACGTCATCGGGGTCGACGGCCTCCCGATCGATCGTGATCGACTTGACGACCAGATCGCCGCTGACCTTGACGTTGACCATCCCGCCGCCGGCCGAGGCCTCCACCACCTCGTCCTTGAGCGCCTCTTGGGCGGCCAGCATGTCCTGCTGCATCTTCTGGGCCTGCTTGAGGATTTGCTGCATGTTCGGTTGGGGCATCAGCCCTTGACCTCGCCTTCGTTGGGTTCGCCTTCGAGGACCTCTTCCGCGTCGAACTCCTCGACAAAGCGCCGCACGAGCTCCTCGCCGGAGAGAACGGCGGCTCCGTCCTGCTCCTCGTCGTCGCGCAACTCATAGCGGAGCATGAGGCGCTGCCCCGTGACCGCCTGAAGCGCCTCACCCGCCACACGCCGATGGTCCTCCTGCTCGGCCTTGCGCTTGAGGAAGGCGGCGCCCCCGGGAAAAGCCAGCGTCAGCTCCCGCTCGTGGACCCCGACTGGGCGAGCATCGGAGAGCAACGCAGCGAGCATCGCGTTCTCGCCCCGGACGAGGTCGACCACCGCCGGCCAGCAGGCAATGGCGTCGTCGAGCCGGAGAGCAGCCTGAGACGCGGGCGCCGGATCGGCGGGAGGCGCCGGATCCGGGCGCGGGGGTCGGCCGGGCGCCGGCGCGGGAGGCGCAGGATCCCGGCGCGGGGGTCGGCCGGGCGCCGGGGCGGGGTCAGACGCTGCCGCTTGCGCCTCTGGGCGCTGAACCGCGCGCAGCCCGGCGCCGCCGCCCTGCTCGAGCCGCTCGATGCGGGCCAGCAGCGCCGCCATCGACGGGTCGACCTCGGGGGCAGCCGCCTTCACTAGGACGAGCTCGAGCTGGATCCGTGCCTGAGCGCCGTTGGCGGTCGCCTCGAGCGCGGCCGAGACGAGATCGAGGAGCCGCACCGGGTCGGTGGGGGACAGCGCAGTGGCCTGTTCGGCCAGGCGGATGTCGCGCTCGGGGGTGACCTGCAGCTCGGGCGGTACGTCCCCGAGCACCTGGACGGCGAGCAATTCGCGGCCGTGGACCTCGAGGTCGCGCAGCAGCTGGCCCGCGTCCCGCCCAGAGTCGGCCAGTCTGGCCGCCGCTCGGAGCGCCTGCGCCGGGTCACGCGCGACGATCGCGTCGACCGCTTCGAAGAGCTGCTCGGCGTCCGCCACGCCCAGCACCGCGAGCACGTCGGCGGACTCGATCGTCCGGCCGCTGGCGTAGACGACGAGCTGCTCGAGCGTGCCGAGGGCGTCGCGGAAGCTTCCGGTCGCGTGGCGGGCAATCAGCGCCAGCGCGCCCCGATCGACGTCGATCGACTCGGCCGCGGCAACCCGCTGGAGGACAGTGGTGACCTGATCCACGGTGGGACGGCCGAAATCGAACCGATGACAGCGATCGACCACGGTCGGCAGTACCTTCTGGGCCTCGGTGGTGGCGAGTACGAAGATCGTCCGCGGTGGCGGCTCCTCAAGCGTCTTCAGGAATGCGTTCCAGGCCTGCGGCGAGAGCATGTGCGCCTCGTCCAGGATGTAGATCTTGTGCCGGCCGGACACCGGTGCGTAGGCCACCTTCTCGCGCAGGTCGCGGATGTCGTCGACCGAGTTGTTGGAGGCGGCATCCATCTCGATCACGTCCAGCGACGTCGCATTGGCGATCGCTACGCATGAGTCGCATTTGCCGCATGGGCTCGTGGTGGGACCGTCCGCGCAGTTCAGACAGGCGGCGAGGATCTTCGCCATGCTCGTTTTGCCGGTCCCGCGCGAGCCCACGAACAGGTAGGCATGATGCACCTGCCCCTGCTCCACGGCGTTGCGCAGCGTCTGAACCACGTGCTCCTGTCCGACGACGTCGGTGAACGTCCGGGGACGGTGGCGGCGGTAGAGCGAGGGACCTGTGGACACGGAAAAGTCGAGTCTAGTGCCGCACGCGGCTAGCCCCCGAGGAGCCGCAAAGGCGGACCGTGCACCCTCTGTCGAAGCCGGTTCCCGGGGCGCGGCCTCCGCGACGCGGCTCCGGTCCGGTGCTCCCTTGACGCCTGAAGGTGGCCGCTTAAGGCTGCTTCCTTCCGGACCTGACCTGGTTCACGGGTCTTCATCGCCTAGGGACCGAACCATCGACGCCGCGCACAGGGCGCTGACCCCGGGGCCTGAGCCCCTCGGGAGGGGATTCAGCCCCGCTAGAGCGGATTGCGGGTACAGGGCACCGCTAGCACCCCGCCTAGCACGGTCCACACGCATCGTAGCGCCAACCGAGCGCTCGATGGGACCGGTGGCCTCGCTATCTTGCTCGGCGCCGGACACGATCGCTTCGGAGGCTCGTCGATACATGAAAGTCGGGGTTGTAGGGCTCGGTTACGTGGGATTGCCGCTGGCCATCGCGTTCGCGGAGGCCGGTGACGAGGTAGTCGCAGTTGATCTCGATCCGCTCAAGGTTTCCGCCGTGGCCGACGGCGATTCGTACATCGAGGACATCCCGTCCGCGCGACTGCGCGCGGTTCTGCCCCAGATCCGGGCCACGTATCGGTACGCCGATCTGGCCAAGGCTGATGCGGTGATCATCTGTGTCCCGACGCCGTTGACCGAGAATCGTGAGCCCGACCTCGGCCCACTCGAGGCGGCAGGCAAGGCGCTGGCGCAGGTGCTCCAGCCAGGTCAGCTGATCGTGCTGGAGTCGACGACGTACCCCGGAACCACGCGCGAACGGCTGCTGCCGCTCCTGGAGTCTTCGGGTCTAAGAGTCGGCGCTGACATCAACCTCGCCTTCTCGCCCGAGCGCGTCGATCCGGGCCGCACCGATTACACGTTGCGCAACACGCCCAAGGTGGTCGGTGGCATCACCGCGGCGTGCCTCGATCGCGCCGACGATCTCTACAGCCGGATCTGCGATCACGTGGTGAGAGTCTCGACGCCCGAGGCAGCCGAGCTTACGAAGCTGCTCGAGAACATCTTCCGCTCGGTCAACATCGCGCTGGTCAACGAGATGGCAATGCTCGCTGATCGGATGGGGATCGACATCTGGGAGGTCGTCGACGCGGCCGCGACCAAGCCGTACGGGTTCATGCGCTTTGAGCCCGGGCCAGGCATGGGGGGGCACTGTCTGCCGGTTGATCCGTTCTATCTCACCTGGCAGGCCCGGAAGTTCCACATGTCGACGGAATTCATCGAACTCGCCGGAAAGATCAACCAGAGCATGCCTTACCACTGCGCCGAGCGGGTGGAGCAGGCCCTGAACGACGTCGCCAAGCCGGTGAAGGGGTCACGGATCCTGATTCTCGGCGCCAGCTACAAGGGCGGCGTCGCTGACATACGCGAGTCACCTGCGCTACGCATCATCGAGGTCCTCAGGAGCCGCGGCGGGATCGTCAGCTACCACGACAGCTATGTCCCGTCCTTGGCCTCGTTCGGGCTGGAGAGCGTGCCGCTGGACGATGCGGTCTCCGAGGCGGATGTGGTCGTCCTGGTGACGGCGCATCCCGACGTAGACCATGCGGCGATCGCCGCGCGGAGCGCTCTGTTCGTCGATCTCCGCGGCGTGACGCGCGGCGTCAAGAGCGACAGCCTGATCCGGCTTTGAACAGGTTCGCGGCCGCAACCTCCCGTCGCGGCGCGCCGGCACTAGTCGCGGAATAGAACGTGGCTCATGCCAATGGTCCGAACCCGGCGTGCTGTGGCGTTCGCCACCGTGATCGTGGCCATGCTGGTCTGGGCGTCCGCGGGGGCGCGCGCCGACTGGATCACCTACCGGGGCGATCCAGGCCGCTCCGGCATCGATTCGAGCAGCGTCGGCATGCTGCCGTTCTCGCCGGCCTGGACCTCGCCGAACCTCGGCGGCGCTATCTGGGCCCAGCCGCTCGTTCACAACGGCCTGGTGATCGTGGCCACCGAGAGCAACCAGGTGTTCGCCCTCAGGGAGTCCACGGGCCAACTGGTGTGGCAGGCCAGCACCGGTACGCCGGTGCCCTCGGAGCAGCTCTCGTGCGGAGACATCTCGCCCACGGTGGGGGTCACCTCGACTCCCGTGATAGACCCGGCGACGAACCAGGTGTTCGTCGTCGCCGATACCTTGGACGGCAGCACCATTCTGCACAAGCTGTTCGCCTTCAACCTGGCGAACGGGACCCCCGGACCGGGCTTCCCGGTGAGCGTCGAGCCGCCCGGCGATGTGCCGAAGGATCAACTCCAACGCCCGGGGTTGGCGCTCGACAACGCCCGGATCATCATCGGCTACGGGGGCAACGACGGAGACTGCGGCACATATCACGGCTGGCTCGTCAGCGTTCCCGAGAGTGGCGGGCCATTACAGAGCTTTGAGGTGGATCAGAGCGGAAGCCAAGGCGCGATTTGGGGGGCCGGGAACGCCCCGCCGATCGATTCGGCGGGCGATGTCTGGGTGGCGACAGGCAACGGCAATTCGAGCGCGTACGACTTCCAGGAGTCCGTGCTCAAGCTCGATGTGAACATGAACCTGCTCGACCATTGGGCGCCGTCCGACTGGCAGGCGCTCGATGCCAGCGACGCCGACATCGGGTCCAGCGAGCCGGTCCTGCTGCCGAACGGCCTGGTGTTCGAGATCGGCAAGCAAGGGATCGGATACCTGCTCTCGGCGGCCAGTCTGCGCGGCACCGGCGGTGGTTCGGTCTACCAGGCGTCGGTGTGCAGCGGCAGCTGGGGAGGCGCGATCTACTACTCCGGGATCATCTATGTCACCTGTTCGGACGGTCTCTACGCCCTGTCCTTGAATGCCGCCGCGGGGACCTTCTCGCCGCTAGCTGGTTGGCAGGTACCGACGTCAGCGAACGGTCCGCCGATCGTCGCGGGCGGGCTGGTGTGGGCGACCGACTGGAACGACGGAACGCTCTACGGGCTAAATCTTCACACAGGGCAGCCCGCGGTAACTCAGACCTCCCCGCGGATGGAACACTTCACGACGCCGTCAGCCTCGGATGGGAAACTGTTCCTGGCCACCGGGCAGACCGTCGAGGCGTTCACGATCGCCAATCCGGTCTCCCCGCCGGCACCGCCCGCACCGCCGGCGTCCCCGGCGCCACCCACGGCCCCGACCAGGTGCGTGCTCAGACTCCACAGCAACCGGGTCAAGATCCTTCACCCCAAGCGACCCAAGCACAGTAAACACGCGCCGCCCGCCTTCGGCGCACTCACGCTGATCGCGCAGTGCGACCAGAGCGTCCGGGCGAGCTTGAGCGGGATCGTGACCGAGCTTCTCGGAAACCGCCCCAAGCACGGCAAGCGGAAGACCAGAACCGTCCACCTCGCCACGATGCGGACTACGCTGGTGGCCCGCGTTGCCAGACCGCTCCAGATACGGATCGCGCCGTCCCTGCTGCTCGCACTCGAGCACCGGATACATGAAGCGGGCACGTTCACGCTGACCGCCACCAATGGGCGCGGCCAGGCCCAAGCGACGGTGCGCGCAACGAAGCTGCGACTCTGACGGTCGCGCCAGCCGTCTCGAGGGAGGCAGTTATGGATCTACCTCGAGTACCCCCGGTGCCGCTTGTGACGGCGCAACAAGCGGATGTCGAGGGGCGGCGATGGCGCGCCGCCCTCTCGACTGACTCGTGACCGCAGGGACTCGCTCTAAGGGCGGTACCCCGTCCTTCCGGCGACACTCCGGGATGGGTATCGGCTTGCCGCCTGTATCTCCCGCTGCTCCCAATCATTCCCGTGCGTCACGTCGGACGCAGGGGATCCTGTCGGAGCGAGATGGTGGGCTTTCTCCCCCATGGCCTCCTGACGGCGCAGGCGTTCCGCAGCTAGAACGGCATCTCGACGGGAATGCACGCCCAGCTTGCGTAGCACGCTCTTCACGTGGCTGTAGACCGTCGTCACTGACAGAACCAGACGCTCGGCTATCTCCTGGGTGGAAGCGCCTTCGCCAATCAGAGCGACGATCTCCCACTCGCGCGTGGTCAGGCGACTGTGCAGTGGCCGCCATCCGCCGTCAGGGAGCTCAGGCAATCGCTCCAGCAACGGCATGACCAGGCGCCGGGGGACGACGGCCTCGCCGGCCGCGGCTCGCGTGACCAGCTCCGCCAGCTTTCCGGGGTCGATGTCCTTGCCGACGTGCCCGACGGCGCCCGCCAGCAATCCTGCGAGCGCCATACGGTCGTCGTCGACTGCGATGGTCAGGACCCGGGTGACGGCAGAAGCCGCTCGAACGCTACTGACCAGTCTCACACCGCCCTCGCGGAGGAGTGCGGTGTCCACGATCAGGACCGTGGGGTGGTAGTACCTGACCAACTCCAGCACCTCGTGGGCGCTGCCCGTGGTGGCGATGACCGTGATACCGCGCTTGTCACGCAATGCGGTCTGCATCATCGACCTCGCGAGCCCATCGTTGTCGGCGATGACGACACGGGTCCGCTCACCGCTCGGGGGCGCGGGGTACTCGCGTGAGGCCGGATGTCCGTTGATTGCCGCGGCATTCATCGCCCATCCTCCTCGTCTGGATCCAACTCGAGGAGGGCGGCTCGCGCCACCTTCACCAGCTCTGGCGAGCCGCATTCACCCGCGCGCTGGAAGGCTCGGACGGCCCCGGGGTGATCACCCTCATCCTTGAGGAGCAGACCGAGGCTGCACGCCGCCTCCGGATGCCCGCGCTGATCCGCCCGGAGGTAGGCCTCCTTGGCTGCGGCACGCTCGCCTTCCCGCTCGAGCAGGACGCCGAGATGGTATGCGCCGGCCGCATCACCTAGGTGGTCGGCTCGCCCGTAGGCCTGCCTTGCCGCCACCGTGTTGCCCTGCTGTTCAAGCAGAGCTGCGAGGTTGCACGCCCCTACGGGGTGACCACGCCTTTCGGCGCGCTGATAGGCCTCCTTCGCTCCGATCAGGTCGCCTCGCTGTTCCAACAGCACACCCAGATTGCACGCGGCGCCGGGATCACCGCGCTCGTCGGCGCGCCGGAACGCATCCTCCGCACCGGCATGGTCGCCCTCCTGCACCAAGAGCGCGCCGAGGTCGAAAGCGGCGTCAGGATGGCCGCGCTTGTCGGCCCGTCGGAACGCCTCCTCGGCCTCGCCGAGATTGCCCTCGCTCATGAGCAGTACCCCGAGGTGGTATGCGCCGGCCGAGTCACCGCGTTGGTCAGCGCGCCGGTAGGCCTCTCTTGCCGCGACCATGTCGCCCTGCTGCTCAAGCAGAGCTCCAAGGTTGCACGCGCCGACGCGGTGACCACGCGTATCGGCGCGCAGATAGGCCTCCCTCGCTCCGACCAGGTCGCCTCGCTGCTCCAGCAGCACACCGAGGTTGCACGCGGCACCAGCATCACCGCGCTCGTCGGCGCGCCGGAACGCATCTTCCGCACCGGCGTGGTCGCCCTCCTGCACCAGGAGCGCGCCGAGGTGGAACGCGGCGTCAGGATGGCCACGCTGCTCGGCTTGCCTGAGCGCTTCTTTGGCGGCGACGGAGTCGCCTTTCTGCGCGAGGAGCAAACCGAGCCGTAGCGCCGCCGCCCCGTCCTGCTGGCGGGTGGCCGGGCTTTCGGTCTCGGGAGCGGACGCTCCCGTTGCGCGTTGCGCATCACCCACGGATACCGGGGTGTCTTCCGGAGCATCGGCACGAGCCCCGCTCGGTGGCGCGGCCGCCTGGGGGCGATCATGGCCGCCGGGTTCGACCGGTCGAGCGGTCGAATCGTCGTCGACGCCTCGGCGCCCATGCCAGAGCCTGCTTGCCAGGACGGCGAGCAGGAGCCCGGCCAGGACGATGACCCACACCAGCGGGAACCCGCTGGAATGCCGTCTTGGCTGCCGCGTCGGCTGGGGAGCGGGATGCCCGTGCTGCGACGCGCCACCCGGCGCCGGTGCCGGGCGCGTTTGACGCGGCGGTGTGGAGCGACGTGGCGGCGTCTGAGGCTGCCTGTGGTGATTCGGAGCTGAATGAACAGCCTGTAGGTGAGTGAGGGTCTGCGGACCAGCGATTCCATCCACCCGCATGTGGCGGGCGTTCTGGAACCGGGCCACTGCCCGCTCGGTCAAGGGGCCGTAGCGCCCGTCGATCTGGCCAGGCGAGAAGCCCGCGGCCGCGAGGTGCCGCTGTAGCGATTTGACTGCCGGTGAGCCCGTGGGTCCGTATCCCTGGCCGGGATACAGCACGCGCTCGGCCGCAGCGAGCGCCACCAGTGTGCGCACGCCTGCGATACCGTCAGCCGCGAGGCTGTGCGTCACCTGGAAGTGTCTCACTGCCGCTTCGGTCAGCGGACCGTACCGTCCGTCAATTGGACCTGGCGCGTACCCGAGGCCGGCGAGCCCGCGCTGCAGCGCTCTCACCGCCTGGGAGCCGTGGGTTGTCGTGTAGCCGCTGCCGTACGCCAGCAAATCGGCGTCGGCATTCCGACCGTGCGCCGAGCCACCTGCGCCGGGCGTCGGTTCGGAACTGCGGGAGTTGTGGCTGAGTGCGACGTACATCGTCGGTGCGCCACCGTGCGCCGGGCCTGTCGAAGGCCGAGCGTGCGGGGTGCCGACTTTCCCCAGCGCCACCGGGGTGAAAGTCAGCGTGACCATCGATGCCGCCACTATCGAAATCAGTGAAGTGAGCGAAGAGATCGTGCGGACCGGGCGCTCGTAACCGAGGTGTCCTTGCACCTGGTTCGGAGCGACCCAACGGCGCGCAGCGCCAACCGCACAGCTCTTCGTCCACGCCAATAGTGAGCGTGACACGAGTCTGTTCTCCTGTTACTAGAGCTGTTGCACGCTGGCTCTAGAGCCAGGCGTGCAGGACCTGTACGACCGGCGTTGCGGTCTTAGCCAGGCCGCTCTAGCAAGGAGATAAACGGCTGCGGCGCAATCGGTAGCGCGGTCGCGCGGAGGTTCCAGCTCACGCGTGACATAAGCAGGAACGCCAGCGAAAGCAGCGCCGCAATGCCGAAGAAGAAGAAGCCCATACCGCCACTCGCGGCTGCGCCCCCGGTCCCGTACGCGCCGGTGACAGGGGGTACGCCGGACGGATTCGCCACGGGCGTCTGGGGCCCCGGCACGCCTTCCCGCGCGTGCGAGATCAGGACCGAAAGATCTCGAGCATCGAGGGTCGTCAGGAGACCCGTTGGCTCGAACGTCCCAAAGCCGCCTTGCGCCGCCAGGCCGCGCAGGCTAGGAATGGGCGCCGGCTGCCAATAAACGGACTGGTGCGGCGCCGACTGGGACGTGATGACGACTGGTGAGCCTGACACCGGCGCGATCTGACCAGGCACTCCGCTTGGATTCTGGAAGGCGGGTCCTGAGGTCGGAACGCCCGCCTGGGTGCCCAGGCTCGGAAGTTGGTTTGTCGCAGTGGCCGTCGTCGGGCTCGGGATGTTGAGGCGGGTGCCGGTGCTCGGCAGCGGCGTGTTCGACAACGTACCCGTGATGGCCTTCGCCGTGGGCGCCACGGCGCCCGCTACGACAGAGGTCACAGGCGCGAGGGTTGACCGAACGACACCGGTGACGGGCGCGATCGCGCCGGTCACCCCACCCACCGCCGTGCCTACGGTGCCCCGGAGCCCACCTGTCACGGTGGTCAGCATCGGGGACAGCGCCGCGGTAATGACGTGCGTCACCGGAGCGAGCGCCGGCGCCGGGACGGCCGCCGTCGCAGTCGACACGAGCGTGGTTGCCGCCTGGGAAAGGGTCTGCGGAACGGACGCGAGGGTATTCGAGACCGTCTG
>JAFASQ010000061.1 GCA_019244395.1 Solirubrobacterales bacterium
GGAAACGTTTGCCGTGTTTGGCGAGCGAAAACCGAGCATGGCGAGGACGCAGGAGTCGATGTGTAGCAGCGCTACACGAGACTCCGAGGACATCCGGATGACCGCGGGCGCGGCCCATAGGGCGAGGCCGGATGCCGAGCGGGCCGCAAGCCCGCGCAGGCGAAGGTTTGCCGCCGACAAACGCGGTGAACGCTGACGGGAGGGGTACTAGGACCCGCCCGAGTCCTTAGAGTGCCCGACGTGGGGATCGCTCACCTGGACGAGGCGCCCGTTCGCGACGTCGACCTGGGCCATCTGCGTGGCCGCTGGAGCATGGTGGGCGTTGCCGCGGGGTGCGTGAACGTGGGTGTGCGCCGGATCGAGCTGCCCACCGGGGCATGGTCCACGCCGGCGCACGAGCACGGCCGCGAGGAGGAGATCTTCTTCCTGCTGAGCGGCCGGGGACTGTCGTGGCAGGCCGGGAAGGTGTCGGAGGTCGGCGCCGGCGATTGCATCGTCTACCTCGCTGGGGGCGGCGCGCACACGCTGCACGCACTCGAGCCGCTCGTCGTCCTGGCCTTCGGCGAGCGCGACGACGACGAGAGCGTGGGCTTCCCGCGCCTCGGGATGTCCTACGTCGGGAGCCGCATGGTCGAGTCGATCCCCGGGGTGACGGACGGCGCGCCCACCCAATACGTTCGCGAATCCGAGCTCGGTCCCCCGCGGCTCCCGGACACGCCGGACCCACGGCCACCCACGATCGTCAATGTAGATGACGTCGAGGCGGTCACCGTCGAGCGGCCCCGCGTGGCCCGCACCCGCCGCAACCTCGGGCGGGCCGCCGGCTCGATCGCCACGGGGCTCCAGCACGTGGTGGTGATGCCCGGCAAGGAGTCCGCGCCGCCGCACTGCCACTCGCTCGAGGAGGAGATCTTCGTGATCCTGGACGGAGACGGAGTCCTCGTGCTCGGCGGAGAGGAGACCGAGGTCCGGCCCGGTCACGTCGTCTCGCGCCCGGCCGGGACCGGCGTCGCGCATGGGTTCCGCGCCGGCGCCGGCGGCCTCACCTACCTCGCCTACGGCATGCGCAACTCCGCCGACGTCTGCTACTACCCGCGCTCGGGCAAGCTCGCGTTCCGCGGCGTCGGCCTGATCGCCCGGCTTGAGCGGCTCGACTACTGGGATGGGGAGGATTGACGCCGGCCGACGGACGCCGGGTCGACCAGCTGCCCGGCGCTTCGGGGCTCTAAGACGGCATGCCCGAACTGCCCGAAGTCGAGACGATCCGTCGTCAGCTCGCGCCGCACCTGGAGGGCCGGACGATCGTCGAGGCGCAGATCCTTGACCCGCGCTGGACGCGCCCAGAGGCGCCGGCCACGGTCGAGGCCGAGCTGCGCGGCGCGCGCGTCGAGCGGGTAAACCGCGCCGGCAAGTACCTGGCGTGGTCGCTGTCGGGCACGCGGTACCTGCTCATGCACCTGCGAATGACCGGGACGCTCCTGTTCGACCCGGTTGCCCCGCCGCCCCAAACGCGGGTGCTGTTTGGCCTCGACGACGGACATCGCCTCGTCTACGTTGATCCCCGCCGCTTCGGCACCGGCCATCTGCTGCATGGCGAGGCGGCCCGCGACGACTATCTGGGCGCGCGGATCGGGATCGAGCCGCTCACGCCGGAGTTCACCGCCCAGCACCTGCGCTCGCTGGGGCAGGGGCGCACTGCGCCCGTGAAGGCATTCGTCCTTGACCAGCAACGGATCGCCGGCGTGGGCAACATCTACGCCGACGAGGCGCTGTTCCGCGCCGGTATTCATCCGCTGCGGCCGGCCGGCCGTCTCAGTGCCGGCGACTGGGTGCGGCTGCGGGACGGGATCGAGCAGGCGCTGAGCGCCGGCATCGAGGCCAAGGGCGCCTCGATCGACGACTTCCGCCACCTGGACGGCGCCCGCGGTTCGTTCCAGGACCTGTTCCTCGTTCACCGCCGGGCCGGCCAGGCTTGCCCACGGTGTGGGGGGACGATCCGCAAGATCGTGGTTTCCGGGCGCGGGACCTACGTGTGCGAGCGCTGCCAGCCCCGGCCGCGCCGGCGCGCCGCAGCCTCGCCGACTGCGCGTGGTCCGGGCGCTCCAGCCCCGGAGCCGTCGAGTGCCGCGACCGGAAACGTTTGCCGTGTTTGGCGAGCGAAAACCGAGCATGGCGAGGACGCAGGAGTCGATGTGTAGCAGCGCTACATGAGACTCCGAGGACAAAGCCAGGCGAAGGTTTGCAGCCGACAAACGCGGTGAACGTTGACGGGAGGGGCACTAGCTCAGAGGGCCGCACGCCAGCCGCGTTTTTCGACCTAGACCGCACGCTGATGGAGGGCTCTTCGGCCTTCCAGTTCGGTCGTGCCGCATACCGGGCGGGTCTGCTCAGCCGCCGGCAGCTGGTCGCCGACGGCTGAGCAATCCGGCTTTGTAGGCGGCACGCCCGAACTGGAAGGCCGAGGAGCCCTCCATCAGCGTGCGATCGAGGTCGAAGAACGCGGCCGGTGAACCCTCAGCCGCCATTGACCTCGACGATCACCGCGTCGCCCTGGCCGCCGCCCGAGCAGATCGCGGCGACGCCCAGCCCGCCGCCGCGCCGGCGCAGCTCCAGCACGAGCGAGCCCAGGATGCGGGCGCCCGACGCG
>JAFASQ010000232.1 GCA_019244395.1 Solirubrobacterales bacterium
GGCGCTGATCAAGCAACTCGCGCGCGTGAAGTTCAACGAGTCGGTCGAGGTGCACGTACGCACCGGGCTGAACGTCCGCCACGCCGACGAGCAACTGCGCGGGACGGTGGCGCTGCCCAACGGGCTGGGCAAGGAGGTCAAGGTGGCCGTGTTCGCCCAGGGCGATAAGGCCCGCGAGGCCGAAGAGGCCGGCGCGGACGTGGTCGGGGCCGAGGACCTCGCCCAGCGGATCCAGCAGGGATTCGACGACTTCGACGTGGCCATCGCCACGCCCGACCTGATGCCGGTGGTGGGCCGACTGGGCCGGATCCTCGGCCCGGCCGGCAAGATGCCCAACCCCAAGGTGGGGACGGTGACCATGGACGTGGCGCGCGCGGTCGAGGAGTCCAAAGCGGGCAAGGTCGAGTACCGCACCGACCGCAACGCGATCGTGCACCTGGTGATCGGTAAGCGCGACTTCGAGGACCGCAAGCTGCTCGAGAACTACGCGGCGGTGATCGAGGAGCTGATCCGGGCCAAGCCGTCGGCGGCCAAGGGACGCTACATCCGCTCGGTGACCGTGGCCACGACCATGGGCCCCGGAGTCAAGGTTGATCCGACGCGCACCCGCGACATCGTGGAGGAGCCCGTCGCGGCGTAACCTATGTCCTGAAAGCACTGCCCGAGACCTCCGGCGGCGTGCGCGTAAGTCCGGGGTAGGCGGAGCCTCGAGGTTGCGGGGAACCGGGTGGTTTTCCGAATTCGACGCCCGCCGGTATGCGCGGGCGTTTTGCGTTTGAAGAGGAAACACTCATGAACCGAGATCAAAAAGCAGCACTCGTAGAGGAGCTCGCCGGCCAGATAAGGTCGGCCGACGCGGTGTTCGCGGTCGACTATCGCGGGATCTCGGTGGCGCAGGCGGCCGACCTGCGCGCCCGGTTGCGCGAGTCCGGCACTCGCTTCCGCATCGTCAAGAACTCGCTGACCGAACGGGCGGCCGACGAGGCGGGCGCGCGGGCGTTGAAGGAGCTCTTGACCGGGCCGACTGCTCTGGCCTTCGTGTCGGGCGACGCGGCGCTGGCGGCGAAGGCGTTGAGCGACGCGGCGCGCGCGCTGCACACGCTCGAGTTCAAGGGCGGCCTGATGGACGCGAACGCGCTGAGCGCGGCCGAGGTGCAGACGATCGCGCGCCTGCCCTCCCGGGACGTGCTGAACGCTCAGCTGGTCGGCACGATCGCCGCGCCGCTGTCCGGCCTGGTGCGCGGGCTGAATGCGCTGATCGCGGGCCTCGCGATCCAGCTGCAGCAGATCGCCGAGCAGGGCCTGGTGAGCGGCGAGGCTCCGACCGTGGCCGCAGCCACCGAGCAGGCTGAAGCTGCCGAGGCTGCCGCCGAACCGGTGCCTGAGGAGACGCGCGAGGACGAGCCGACCGCGGCGGCGACGCCGGAGGTTCAGGACCTGCCCGAGCCTGAGCCGGCGGCCGAGGCCGAGGCTGAGGCTGAGGCGGCGCCGGCCCAACCAATCGTGGACGTGGAGGCGGAGCCTGGAGGATCACCGCCACCAGGAGAAACCGACGAAGACGGAGCGCCGGACCAGGAACCCGGCGCGTAAGGAGGAACCATGCCAACTACCCAAGAGTGGATCGACGAGCTCAAGTCCATCTCCGTACTCGAGCTGTCCGAGCGCATCAAGGCGCTCGAGGAGACGTTCGGTGTGTCGGCCACCGCGGTTGCCGCGGCGGCGCCGGCGGCCGGCGCGGCGGCGGCCGACGGCGCCGGCGAGGAGGCCGAGGAGCAGACCGCGTTCGACGTGGTGCTGCAGGCGGCCGGCGAGAAGAAGATCCAGGTGATCAAGGTCGTTCGGGCGGCCACCGGCCTGGGCCTCAAGGAGGCCAAGGCGCTCGTGGACGAAGCGCCGAAGCCGGTCAAGGAAGGAATCGACCGCGCCGAGGCCGACAAGCTGAAGGCCGACCTCGAGGAGGCCGGCGCCACGGTCGAGCTGAAGTAGGGTCCCGCGCGGGAATCATCCGCGGGTCAACCTCCGCGTCGTTCCCGCGCGCCTTGCCTGACCGGGGAGCACGTGGCTGCCACTTCACCATATTTCGGGGTAATGGTGGCCGTCCCTCGTGAGTGATTTCAAACCCAGTTTGACTTAGCTCGGCGCGTTAGTTAGTTTTCCCGGCGGTTTTCTAGCGATAACGAATCGGCGTGGCTAGACGGGGGGCAGCGGCGCGTTGGGGCGACAATAGTGGTGAATGCCAGCGGTGGCGGCCGTGTTTTGGTGGGCACGGGGCGGTCTCATAGGCACCGAGCGCTTGGACTCTCCGGGAGCGGCAGGGTCGCGCCTCGGTCCGGCGCGGCCCGGCATGAGGCGAGATGAACAACCGTCCGCATGCCGAGGTGGAGATCCTCGCGGCTCCGGCCATCCGCGTCGCGGTCGGCGACGAGCGCCAGATGATCGCCGAGGCACTTGCCGCGCTCGTCGACACGATGCCCGGCTTCACGGTAACCGCCGTCCTCGCCGGCGAGGCGAGCCTCTCCGCGATCGCGGCGGAACCCCCTGACCTAGTCCTCGCCGGAGTCGACGCCGGCTCCGGGGCGGGGTTCGGCTTGGTGCGATCGATCCGGGCCGTGACCCCCGAGCTGCAGATCGTGATCGTCGCCGATGCTCTACGGCCGGAGATGGTGAGATTCGTGTTCGAGCAGCGCCTCGGCGGCCTGCTGCTGACCGACATGAGCGCCCGTGATATCGCGACCTCGCTCGATGAGGTCGCACATGGGCGTGCCGTGCTGCCCGTGGGATGGCAGCGCATGCTCGCCGATGAGCAGGACGACCCGCTGGAGTCGCTCAGCGAGCGCCAGCTCGAGGTGTTGCGATTGCTCGCCGATGGCTGTTCGTATGAGCAAATTGGCACGCGCCTGTTCATCACGCTGAACACGGTCAAGTTCCATGTCAGGTCGATCTTCGAGAGGCTTGGCGTCGATAACCGCATGGCGGCGGCGCGGGTCTTCGCCGAGCGCTCCGTAACGACGCAAGGGGGCCGACGCACGGCGTTCTAGAAGACGCCGCGCGAGCGGTTGACTCCGTCAGGGGCGACCACCCTTTCGGGTGGTCGTCGCCGCCCCGTTAGGGCGGGCCACACACCACACCTAAGGCGGTTGTGGAGGCCCCCCGCGGGACATAGCCTTCCTGATAGCGCGGTGGGCCATGGGGCGCGCCAATAAATCGATCGGATGGGCGAGCATGGGGCGACGGCTCAAGACTTGTCGTACCCGCAGGTTGGCTCGGTCTTGGACCGGCGGCGCCTGCGCGTGCGCTGCGTGGGTCCAGCCAGGGTGCGCCGCATTCCCATGCGGCACAAAGGAGGTGTCACAGGCAAGGGGGAGTTAGCCACGGCGTGGCGCTGTCGGTTACTGAGCGACCACGCGTAAACGACGGATTTGTCTTCGCATCTCAATCAGGGAGCAGATATGAAGAAAGCATTACTGGGGGGCGTTGTAGCGGTGCTGGCGATGGTCTTTGCCTCGCCGGCGCTCGCGCAGACCAACGGGTTCGTAGAGATCTGTAAGAGAGCAGATCCTACGAGTCAGATTCCGGTGGCCGGGCCGTTCACCTACACCATCAACGGGACGATCCACGTTTCCGTCACGGTCGGCAACTGTAGTGCGCCGATCCCGGTTCCCGAGGGAACCGCGACGGTGGTGGAGGACGCAGTCCCGTTTGCCCAGGTGACCGCGATCACCACGCTTCCGGACGCCACGAGGCTCGTCAGCGCGAACCTCACGACCGGGACGGCGGTGGTCAACGTTCCGGGCGGGGACGTCTCGAATACCACCACGGTGAACTTCACGAACAGGGCGAGGACCGGGTTCATCGAGATCTGCAAGAACGCCGCGCCAGGCTCCGGCCTGACCGGCAGCTTCACGTTCACGATCACTGGACCGATGGGCTTCAGCGCCACCGTCACAGTTCCGGTCGGTGCGTGTAGCAACTCGATCCTGGTCCCGGCGGGAACGGTGGTGGTGACGGAGACGGGCGATGCCCGCACCTTCGTGACCTCGATCACCACGCAGCCGGCAAGCGCATTGGTGAGCTCTAACCTCGCCAACGCGACAGCTACGGTGAGAATCGCCGCGGGGGATGTATCGACGGAGACCATCGTCACCTTCACCAACAGCACCTCGGTGCTGAAGATCTGCAAGTTGACGGGTCCGGATGCCAGCGGGAACACCATCCCCGCGGGGACGAACTTCCCGTTCACCGCGACTCCAGGCTCGGGTAGTGCGACCTCGAGCGTGACTCTCCAGTCCGGAACCTGTCAGGTCATCCCGGGCTACCGGACGGGCACGACGGTGACCGTCGCCGAAGGAGTCGTGCCGGGGACGCAGGTGTCCTCGATCACGGTGGCGCCGCCTGACCGCCTAGTGGCGGGCAGCACCAGCCTGGCCAATCGCACGGTCAGCGTCGTCCTGGGTTCCGGCGAGACGGTCGTGACCTACACGAACATCCCGGCACCGCCCGGGACGCTGAAGATCTGCAAGACCGCAGGTCCTGGCGTCGCGGCCGGCTCGATGTGGACGTTCACGGTCGCAGGCATGACGGGAACGGTCAGCGTTCCCGCCGGGAGCTGCATGATCGTGGGTCCGTTCCCGTTCAACTCGACCCAGACCATCACCGAGACGGCGCAGACCGGCTTCGTGGTCACCGCAATCACGGTGAACCCGGCCGACCGGCTCGTTTCGGCGAATCCTGCCGGTAGGACGGTGACGTTGATCGTCGGCTCGGGCGTGACCGAGGCGACGTTCACCAACGCCGCGGGTCCGCCCGCGGCGCCGGGATCGCCATCAACCGGCCCCGGTTCGAGCGGCAGCGCTCTCCCGCCGGGGACGAGCGCCACGTCGTCCGCCGCTACCTCGGCGGGCGCCGGCGCGACGGTTCTCGACAGCGGTCGCGCGTCGCTGGCCTCGGCGTACCTCATCCGCAAGCACGGCAAGGTTTACCTCGTGCTGCTGGTGCGGTCGAAGAACGGGCACAGCGTCACCGTGACCATCAAGGAGTACAACAGGCACGGAAAGCTAGTCGGGAAGCTCAACCGCACGGTCAAGAGCAACCATAAGGTCCAGGTCCTGCTGCCGTCGAAGCCGGCTCGGTTCGCAGCCAGCGTCAAAGGCTAGGATCGACCGCTCGTAGCGGTAGAACCGCGTGTAGGACTGGGAGGCCCGCTTCGGCGGGCCTCCTGTTTTGGTACCGGGAGGCTCGCTTCGGCGGGCCTCCCTGCTTTCGGACCGGCCGTGCTTCGGCGGCCTCGTGTTTTGGGACTGGGAGGCCCGCTTCGGCGGGCCTCCTGCCTTCGTCGGGGGGGGCGGGTGATCGCCGGGCGGCCCCGGTCCACCGGCCGAGCTCGGTCGGCTCCGCTGCGGGAGCTTGCACCGGGGCGTCTGGACGGATCGGCCCGCCCCCGGTACACTGCCCCGGTCAGCCAATAGCCGTAGCCGCCCGAATACAGCGGCGCCGCGCCACATACGCGGTGATCCGAGGGCGGGGTCCGTGAGAGCTGATTGACCCTGCGCAGGGCATCGATGCCGTGTGCTATCTTTGGTGGTCGCGCTTCGTGGGGAGTACGTGCTCCGAGAAGCGCTGACCTGCCTCCCTCTCGACCGTTCCGAGGAGTCGCCGTCTTGGCAACCACTCACGCCCCCCGGACGCGCCGGAGCTTCGCGCGTCTGAACAAGGTCCTTGAAGTTCCCAACCTAATTGATATTCAGCGCAAGTCCTTTCAGTGGCTGACCGACCCGGACGGCGGCGGCCTGCGCGAGACGATCGACGACATCTCGCCCATCGAGGACTACACCGGCAACCTCGCCGTCCAGTTCGGCGATTTCACCTTCGACGAGCCCGTCGCGGACCTCGAGCAGTGCCGCGAGAAAGATCTGACCTACGCCCGACCGCTCACCGTCACGGTCGCGTTCATCAACCGGGAGACGGGCGAGATCCGCGAGCAGTCCGTGTTCATGGGCGACTTCCCGTGGATGACCGAGCGCGGCACGTTCATCATCAACGGCACCGAGCGCGTCGTCGTCACGCAGCTGGTCCGTTCCCCCGGGGCCTACGTGATGGAGCCCAAGGACCGCGAGAAGCAGGTCTTCATCGCGAACCTGATGCCGGCCCGCGGCTCGTGGCTCGAGCTCGAGATCGACAAGAAGGGCCGCGTCTACGTCCGCATCGACCGAAAGCGCAAGCTGCCGGTCACCGTGCTGCTGCGCGCGATGGGCTACGCCTCCGACGAGGAGATCCTGAA
>JAFASQ010000348.1 GCA_019244395.1 Solirubrobacterales bacterium
CGGCGTGGAGCGTGATCTCCTCGCGCTCGAGGTCGATCGACGCGTTCACGTACGGGTGGCGGCGCAGAGCCTCGACCGCGATGCGCAGCAGCAGGGGAGTGATCGTCATGCGCTCGTTGCCGGCCCGCTCGCGTAGCCCGTCGCGCCATGCCAGCAGCGCGGTGGCATCCGCCTCGCGGTAGTCGATGATATGCGGGATCGTCTGCCAGGCCTCGGTCATCGTCCGCGCGATCGTGCGCCGGACGCCGCGCAGGGGGACGACCTGATCGGCGTGGACCGGTGTCGGTCGGAGTGGCGCTTGAGGCGGGGGCGCCGCCGGCGCCGATGGACGGGTCGCGCTCGCGGCGCTTGTTGCGGGCTCGAATACCGCCATTACCTCGCCAACGGGCAGGCGGTCCCCGACTTTCGCGCGGAGCTCGAGCACCCGTCCCGTGGTCGGGCACGGGATCGTCACCCGGGCCTTGTCGGTCTCCACCTCGGCCAGCGGGTCGTCCTCGCGGACCTCCTGGCCCACGGCGACGTGCCATTCGAGCAGCTCGCCCGAATCGGTGCCCTCGCCGATATCGGGAAACTTGAACTCGAGCGGCACCCACCGGCTCCGGTCAGGCGGCGCCCATCACGCGCCGGATCGCACCGAGTGAGCGCTCGGCGCTCGGTAGGTAGGCGCGCTCGAGCGAGGAGAATGGATACGGGGCGTCGGGCGCGGTCACGCGCAGCACCGGCGCGCTGAGCGCCGAGAACGCATGCTCAACGATCGTCGCCACCACCTCGGCGCCGAACCCAGCGGTCAACGGCGCCTCGTGGACCACCACCGCCCGGCCGGTGGCGGAAACCGCCTTGGCCAGGCCTTCGACGTCGAGTGGGACGAGCGTGCGCAGATCGACCACCTGGCACGAGATCCCCTCCTGCTCCGCCAGCTCGGCCGCCTGCTCGGCCACCACGACCGCCGCGCTCCATGCGACCAGGGTGACGTCGCTGCCCGGGCGGGCTATGCGCAGGCGACCGAAGGGGAGGGTGTAATCCTCGTCCGGCACCGCGTCCTTGATCAACCGGTAGCCGCGCAGCGGCTCGCAGAACAGGACCGGATCCTCGCCGCGGATCGCCTCGGTCAGCAGGCCCTTGGCGTCGTGGGCGGATGCTGGCGTCACCACCTTCAGGCCAGGGGAGTTGGCGTACTTGGCCTCATGGGCGTCGGAGTGGAGCTCGGGCGTGCGCACGTTGCCGCCGAACGGAGCGCGGATCACGATCGGCATCGGATATCGGCTCTGCGAGCGAAAGCGCATCCGCGCCACCTGCCCCTCGATCTGGTGGAAGGCCTGCGATCCAAAGCCCAGGAACTGAAGCTCGGGGATCGGGCGCAGCCCGCTGCAGGCCAGTCCCACGGCCGAGCCCACGATCACGCCCTCGGCCAGCGGCATGTCGACCACGCGGGCCTCGCCGAAGCGCTCCTGGAGGCCGTCGGTGGCGCGGAACATCCCGCCGTTCCGCCCGATGTCCTGGCCCAGCAGTATGATCCGCTCGTCGCGCTCCATCTCGCGCTCGAGCGTGGCGCGAATCGCCTGGACCATGTTGAGCGTGGCCATCTACTGCGCCTCGCCTGTGATCGCGTCGCGCTGGTCGAGCAGCCTCGGCGGTGGATCGGCATAGACGTGATCGAAGATCTGCTCGGGTCTGCCCGCGCCCCGAGCCTCGGCCGCGGCCACCGCCGCGGCGAGCTCCTCCTCGATCTCGGCACGCATCCGGTGCTCGAGCTCCTCCGAGAGCAGCTCGGCCTCGAGTAGGAAGCTGCGCACACGGGCGACCGGATCGAGCGCACGGTACGCCTCGAGCTCCTCGGGATCGACGTACCGCGTCGGGTCGTCGGCTGTGTTGTGGGGGCCCATGCGATAGGTGCGCGACTCGATTAGCGTCGGACCCTCGCCGGCGCGGGCGCGCGCCACCGCGAGCAGGGTCGCCTCATGCACGGCGAAGAAGTCGTTACCGTCGACGAGCTCGCCGGGGAAGCCGTAACCGGTGGCGCGTGTGGCGAAGCTGTCTGCGCCGGTCTGCTTGGAGACCGGGGTGGAGATCGCCCAGCGATTGTTCTGCAGGAAGAAGATGACCGGCGCCCTCCGCACGCCGGCCAGGTTGCAGGCCTCGTGGAAATCGCCCTCGGAAGAGGCGCCGTCGCCGAAGTACACGCACACCACGCTGTCACGGCCCTGGTGGCGCAGGCCCCAAGCCAGGCCGACGGCATGGGGGATCTGTGCCGCGAGCGAGATCTGAATCGGGAGCAGGTTCACCCCGTCCGGCATCCGGTTGCCCTCGGGGTCGCCCATGCAGTAGAGGAGGAAGCGCTCGAGGGTGTATCCCTGACGGAGCATCGCCGGCAGTTCGCGGTACTGCGGGACGACCCAGTCCCGCGTCGGGTCGAGGGCGAACGCGGAGCCGATCACGGATGCCTCCTGGCCGTTGACCGGCGAGAACACCCCGAGCCTTCCCTGACGTTGCAGGTTGAAGGCACGCTCGTCGACCCGCCGCGACATCAGCATGAGCCGGTACGCGGCAAGCAGCTCGGAGTCAGGCAGTGGCGGGCGGTAGCCGTCTGGCACGCTGCCATCCGGAGCCAGAATCCGCACCGGCGTCGGCCCGCCCGTGCTGGTGGTCAGGATGCTCACCTAGAAGCCACCGTAACCGACCAAGCCACCGTCGACAAGCGCGTGGCAAGCGGTCATGTACGCCGCCGCATCGGAGGCGAGGAACGCGACGACCCCCGCCACCTCGTCCGGCGTGGCGAGGCGCCCGAGCGGGGTGCGGCGCTCGATGTCGCGCCGGTCAAAGCTGCCGCGCTGCTGGTCGGGCGATGCGCTTATACGCCGACCAGGTGGGCGGCCTCGAAGGCCGCGGTGAGCGGGCCGGGGAAGGCTTCGTTCTCGATGATCCTCCCGGGGACGCTGTCGAACAGGCGCGCAACCACGCGCCCGTGCTCGACCACGGCGGGCCGGTCGTGCACCGGAAGCACGAACCGTCCGGAGTTCACCGCCTTGCGAATCGCGGCCTTCTCGTGCCGCTTGAGCGTGGCGTGATTTCCGGTCAGCGCGGGATCCATGTACATGACCTGGAGGAACGGGCTGTTCAGTTGGTTGACAACGTCATAGATCACGTCCCCGCAGATGCACGCGGTGCCTTCATCGGTCTCCACGAGCACGTTCATCGAGCCCTCGGTGTGACCGCCGGCCACCTCGCAGCGGACGCCCGGGATGATCTCCTCCGGCCCGGCGAGCTCGAGGTCGAGCAAGCGCAGCGCGCCTGGAGTGTGCAGCCGGTCGACCAGATGCTTGATGTAGTCAGCGGGATACTGCTCGCCCATCAGCCCGGACACCGAGAACTCGAGCTCGCGCCGGTTGATGACCACGACGGTGTCCATCGGGAACTCCGAGTCCTTGCCGGCGTGGTCGATGTGCAGGTGGGTGTGCAGGATGAAGCCGACGTCGGACTTCTGGAGGCCGTGCTTGGCCAGCTGCTTGTCCATCCCCTGATCGCCGTGATAGAAGCCCTTCATCCCGAGGTTGCCCATGATCTCGGGGTGGCTGAAGCCGGTGTCGACGACGATCGGCGTCTCACCACCGAGGATCAGGAATCCGAAGACCGGCACCTCGAGCGGCACGCCGCAGTCGTGGCCGAGGACAAGGAAGCTCGATTCGAGCTCGATGTCGCCCAGGTCGAGAATCTTAATTTCGAGCCCCATCTCTCCCTCCTGTGATTTGGTGTTTCCCTCGGGGCGATCGTATCCCTGTGTCGCCCCGGCGGCAACGGGCGCCCCGAGGGTTCGATCCGGATCGACGAGCTGGCCGCACGCCGCCAACGGCGCGGCATCAGGCTGCCGGCGCTCGCGGTGCGCAAGGTGCAGATCGTCGCTCGCGAGGCCGCGACGAGGACGGACTCGCTGCCGCGGCCGTGCTCGAATAGGATCGCGCCGATGATCCTCGAGATGCGCGAGTACACGCTCCGCGCCGGCAAGGTCGGCGAGTACCTCCGCCTGTATGAACGCGAGGGGCTCGAGATCCAGCGCGAGATCCTCGGCCACCTGGTCGGGTACTACGCCACCGAGGTGGGCGACGCGGTGAACCAGGTCGTGCACCTCTGGGCCTATGAGAGCTTCGACGACCGCATGGCGCGCCGGCAGCGACTGGCCGCGGATCCCGGCTGGCAGTCCTACCTCGAGAAGATGCGGCCGATGCTCGCCGAGCAGCGCAACCGGATCATGCGCCCGACTTCGTTCTTCGAGCCGGAGCTGCGGCGATGAGCCTGGAGCACCAGGTGGCGATCGTCACCGGCGCCGCCCAGGGGATCGGCCGCAAGATCGCGGAGGGCCTGGCCGGCGAGGGCGCCCGCGTGGTGGTGGCTGACGTCCAGGCAGCGGAAGCCGTTGCCGGGTCGCTCGGCGGCATCGCGATCGCGGCCGACGTATCCGATCCGCAGGCATGCGAGCGGATGGCGGAGGCCGCAATCGACGCGTACGGCCGGATCGACATCCTGGTCAACAACGCCGGCATCTGGAGCTCGCTCGTCCCTACCCCGTTCGAGGAGATCTCAGTGGAGGAATGGCGGCGGGTGTTCGACGTCAACGTGCTCGGAATGTGGCTGGCCACGAGGGCGGTTGCCCCGTTCATGCGCGAGGCGGGTCGCGGGCGGATCATCAATCTCGCTTCGGGGACGCCGTACAAGGGAGTGCCGTGGTTCCTGCACTACGTGGCCAGTAAGGGGGCTGTGATCGCGATGACGCGGGTGCTTGCGAAGGAGCTCGGCTCAGCCAACGTCCTGGTCAACACGATCGCGCCGGGTTTCACCCTGTCGGACGGGGTCCTGGCCAACCGGACGCAGGTCGAGCAGCTACAGGAGATCTCGGCGAAGGCGCGGGTCCTGGTTCGGGACCAATATCCGGAGGACATCGTCGGGGCGGTGCTGTTCTTCGCCTCCGAGCAGTCCTCGTTCATCACCGGCCAGTCGCTTGTCGTCGACGGCGGCGCCTACTTCAACTGACCGTGTGGCTCCAAGTCGTCGAGCATCGGCTGGACGACGGCGACAGGGTCGAGCTCGAGCCCGCGTCGCGCGTCATCTACGACGTCGATCGGGGTGAAGCACACCGACACCGCGGTCCGTACAACCTCGGCGGCCCTGCCCATGCCTTCTCGTTCGAGTTCGTGCCCGCGCGCACGTCGGACGCACTGCTGAGCGCTCAAGTGGAGCGGCCACCGGGCGAGGAGGCCCTGATCCGCTGCGATCGCGTCGACTTCCCCCCCGGCGGCGTCGCCTACCTGCACACGCACCAGGGGCCGGGCATCCGCGTGCTCCTCCACGGCTCGATCAGGATCGACACCGCGGGGAAGCAGGCGAGCTATGGCCCGCTCGAAGCATGGTTCGAGCCGGGCCCCGAGCCGGTGTTCGCCGCCGCCTCCGAGACCGAGCCGACGGCATTCGTGCGGTGCATGGTGCTCCCGGGGCGCCTGCGCGGAAAGAGCTCGATCCGCTACGTGCGCGACGAGGACGCCTCCAAGCCCAAGCCCCAGAGCTACACGGTATTCGTCGACGAGCCGCTCGAGAACCCGTGAGCCGCTCGCGCTCGGGCGGCAAGCTCCTCGCCGACCAGCTCGTGCTGCACGGCTGCGAGCTCGCCTTCTGCGTTCCGGGCGAGAGCTATCTGGCGCTCCTCGATGGCCTGTACGACCATCGAGACCGGCTGCGCGTCGTGACTTGCCGCCACGAGTCCTCCGCCGCGCACGCGGCGGAGGCGGTCGGGAAGCTGACCGGGAGGCCGGGAGTGTGCATGGTCACGCGCGGGCCGGGTGCGGCCCATGCCGCGGTCGGCGTGCACACTGCCCGTCAGGACTCCACTCCGCTGATCCTGCTCGTGGGGCAGGTGGCACGTGGCCACCGGGGGCGCGAGGCCTTCCAGGAGCTCGACCTGCGCGCGGTGTTCGGTTCGATCGCCAAGGCCGTGGTCGAGATCGACGACGCCGACCGGGTCCCGGAGCTGGTCGCCGGCGCGTACGCGCTGGCGGCCAGCGGACGCCAGGGTCCGGTCGTGATCTCGCTGCCGGAGGACGTACTCGCCCAGCCAAGCAGCGCACCAGACGCCGAGCCGTACCGCGCGCGGGAGCCCACGGCCGATCCGCGCGACATCACCGAGCTTCGGAGCCTGCTCGAGGGGGCGGAGCGGCCGTTCGTGCTCGTTGGCGGCGGACCTTGGGACGCTGAGGGCTGCGCCCGGTTCAGCGCCTGGGCGAAGGCCTGCGGGCTTCCGGTGGGCGCCTCGTTCCGGCGCCAGGACGTCGTCGACAACGCGCTGAGATGCTACGCCGGCGATGTCGGGCTGGGCGTCAACCCGCGCCTGTCACGGCGGATCGAGCAGGCCGATCTGCTGATCGCGGTAGGGACGCGCCTGACCGAGGTCGAAACCCAGGGCTACACGCTGCCGGCAGCGCCGAGATCGACCCAGGTGCTCGTGCACGTCCATCCAGACCCGTCCGAGATCGGCCGCGTCTATCAGCCGCGACTTGGTGTGCTGGCAGGGGTGCGCTCGTTCGCGGCCGCCGCCGACGCGGTCGCGCGCGTGCACAGGCCACGCTGGTCGGAATGGGCGCGCCAGGCACGCGCCGATTACGAGGAGTGGTCCGAGTCGGCTCCCCGGAGTGGTCCGAGCGGCGACCGGGTGGATCTCGCCGCGGTCGTGTCGCTGCTCCGGGCAGAGCTGCCGGAGGACGCGATCGTGTGCAACGGCGCCGGCAACTACACCGTGTGGGTCCATCGCTTCTTCCGCTACCGCCGTTGGGGCACCCAGCTCGCGCCGCAAAGCGGCGCGATGGGCTACGGCGTGCCCGCGTCCCTCGCAGCGGGGCTGCTCCGGCCGGCGTCTCCGGTGATCGCGTTCGCGGGCGACGGCTGCTTTCAGATGTGCGGCCAAGAGCTTGCGACGATGGTCCAGGAGCGGCTGCCGATCGTCGTGATCGTCGCCAACAACGGGATGCTGGCGACTATCCGGATGCACCAGGAGCGCCGCTTCCCTCATCGCGTGATCGGTACCGACCTGGTCAACCCCGATTTCGCGGCGCTGGCGCGCGCGTATGGAGTCCACGGCGAGTGCGTCGAGTGCACCGAGCAGTTCCTCCCGGCTCTAGGGCGTGCACGCGCGGCGGGAGGTCCGGCGCTGATCGAGCTGATCACCGACCCGGAGGCGCTCACGCCGAGCGCCTCGCTCAGCGAGACCCGGGAGCGGGCGCCGGCGGCCGCAGGCGATTAATCGATGCCGGCCAGCGCCGATGAAATCGCTCGGGCGGTCCGCGCACGTGAGCCGGACCCGATCGAAAGCGTCGAGCATCGGCGAGGTGCAGCTGGGTGCCCGCGATCCCGACACGCTGTTCACGGTCGCGCTCGCTTGCGAGCACGCCGGCTAAGAGTCGCCGGCGGCAGCGCCCACAGCCCGCGCAGCCGCGCATCGAGCCCGAGGTGGATGGTGAGCGCCAGGCGCAGTCGGCGCCGGTCTCCGAGCGTGGCCGAGGGTACCGAACCCGGCGCGTAGCGCCGCTCGCGCAGCAGCCGCACGTAGCGCGCGGCGTCGGGACCGCCATGGAGCCGCACCATCGACTCGACCTGTGCCAGCGTCACCGTTGCCGGCAGCGCGTAGCCCAGCCGTCCGAGCGCACGGACCAGCTCGCGCGTCGCCAGCTCGCTGTCGCCGCCGAGGCTGCGCCGCAGGCGGACCGCGCCGCGCAACCATCGTGCCGATAGGGCCAGTGACGCGAGCACGCCGAGGATCGCCAAAGCGACCAGGGCAACGCCCGTGGAGGACGAGCGCGGCCGCCGAGTCGCCGCCCGCGCCGCCGTGGCCACGCGCGGCGGGCTAGCGACCGTCGCGGCGATCGCTGCGAACTGTGTGCCAGGCCGCTCGCTGCTCGGAAACTGAGCGTTGGGGTTCGCGGTGCGTGGCGGGGTCGGGTTGAACGCCACCCAGCCGATATCGGCGAAGTACACCTCAACCCACGAATGGGCATCGACCGCGCGCACGACGAACCGGTGCGCGGTGCTGTCGTATGAGCCGGGGAGAAAGCCGGCGGCCACGCGGGCGGGGATCCCGTCCATGCGCAGCATCAGCGCCATCGCGCCCGAGAACTGCTGGCAGTAGCCGATCCGGTCGGTGAACAGGAATGCCTCGAGCGGGTAGCGTCGGATGGGGGGCTGCTCGCTGTACGCGTAGTTGTCCTCGAGGTAGGTCTGGATCGCCACCGCGACGTCGTAGGAGGAACGCCGGCGCGAGGCGAGCCGCCGCGACAGCCGGTACATGCCGGCGTATGGGGAGGCGAGAATGAGCTTCGCCGTAGCGGGAACCGCGCCCGGCGGGGCGCCCGCCCGTGGCGAGCTCACGATGCGTAAGCCTCGGCTGGCCGGGTCGGTCGCGGCGATCCGCAGCCTCGACTGGCTCGGTGTGGGAAGGTCGAACTCGGTGTAGCGCAGATATGCGGATGCAAACGCGTGCGGTGCCGCCCTGAGCTCGGCCGGTCGGGGCGCCGGTACGTAGGCCAGCACGGTGTAGCCGTCCGCGGCGGCCACCGCACTTCGGGCGCGCACGGTGCCGTCGCGGTCATAGCGGAGCGGGCCGGGGTAGTTGACGCCGACCGCCGTGCCCTGCTCGGTGGGCAGCGCCGCCGACTGCAGGCCGCGCAGCGCGAAGCGGGCGATCACGTACCACCGCGGGTCCAGCGGCAGGGGGAGATCCTGAACGTCTGCGGACGCGCGCTCGTCAAGCCCGGACCGGACGAAGCGCACTCCGTCGAACCGGTCCAGGGTGGTCATTTTCCACATCTCGGGGCCGGGCGCGGCCACCGTGAACATCGTTTGCCCGGAGCGTGACCACGTGATCGGGCCGTAGCTCTGATCCCAGTTGAACGAGATCCCGTGGCTCTGCGCGCCAAACAGTCCCCAGGCGCGGTAGTCGAGCCACGCCTGCTTGGCCGCGATCTGACCGGCGACGAGGGTCGCCAGGCCGCCTGCCACCGCCAGCCACATCAGCGCCGCGGTCGCGCGCCGCGTCCGCAGGCCCGGGAGCCAGAGCCACGCCACCACCGCCGCCAGGAGCAGGAAACCGTCGACGGCGATCGACGGGGTGGTCGAATCGATCACCCCGATCACGTACACGGCCAACAGCAGCCCGAGCGCGGCGACCCGACGTATGCGGTACCGAACGATCGCCGACGGCTGGCCGCCGGCCGCGGGCCAGAATCCGAGCGCGGCGGCGGCGATCGACGCCACGACGAGTCCGAGGAGGACGTCGATCCGCGTCCATGCGTCGCCGCCTTTGTACGGCCATCGGGTCGTGGAGATCGTTCGAAAGCCGCCGTGTACGTCGTGGGCGAGCGTTCCCCACCGAGCGGGGCGCAACAGGCCGATGGGCACGCCGGCCGCCAGCAGCGCGAGCACGAACAGGGCACCGACGACGAGCAGCCTCCCCGCGGCTCCCCGCGCCCGCCGGCTCTCGCCAGGCCGCACTGCGCTCAACGCGACCGCGGCGAGGACTGCGCTCGCGGTGACCGCGGCCACCCTGGCGGCTGGGGTTCGGGCCGCGATCGCGGCATATCGCCACGCCGCCAGCGCACTCAAGCCGGCGAACGCCCCCACGCGCATCAGGCGGGCGCGTTGATCGGGGATAACGCTCAAGCCGCCCTCCTCCCGCGCGCTTCGACCCACTGTCCGCTGCATCCCGCCACCTTGAAGCGCACCGGCCAGCCCGGCCGCGGATGGGGGGAAACCAGGCACCGCGCCGGCGCGCGGAGCTGGATCAGGGCGCGGGCGCGGACGTCCGCCGCGGTCACCCACAGGACTGTGATCGCGGTGGCCAAGCACGTGAGGGCAGGCGCCCCGGCGTCCGGCTCGAGCAACGCGAGCCGCGCGTGCAACTCGGGGAAGCCGTACAGCTCGCGGTCGATTCTCGCCGGTCGGCGATCGCCGGGAAGGAGCAGCGCGCATCCACCATGGCGGGCCAGGTGAACGCACAGCGACGCCGCGGCGCGGAGTGCCAGGTCGAGCGCTTCAGGGGCCGATGGATCGCGCGGGTCGACCACGACCACGGGAGCCTGGTCCGCGTCCGCCACCAAGCGCCGCTCCATGAGTGTCGTCGTTCGCGCCACCGTCGGCCAGTGGATACGCGAGGCGGGCGCGCCAGGGCGGTGGGGGGCGAGCGAGTCCACCTCGGTGGCGCCGGCGCTGAGAACCGGTGTGCTTCGCTGCCCGAAGCCCGTCGACTCGCCACCCAGCTCCGTCAGCTGCAACGGCTCGATGCGGGGCAGGACGAGGACCCGGTCGGCGGCCGAGACGATCGTCCGGCGCGCCAGCCCGAGCGGGTCACTCACCAATAGGGATGCGGGCCCGAGTGCATGAATACCCCGGCGCGAGAATCGGACCTGGGCGATGATTACGGCTCCGTTCGAACCCGGCGGTGAGAGCACGCCGCCATCGGGCCATGCGCGCACTTCGGCGCCCGGCATCGGCACGCGGCCCCGCGCCACACACACGCTAAGCCGCAGCGGCGCCTCCTCTTGCACGCAGGGGCAGCCCAGCTCACGGACGACGCGCGCGCCGCGCGCAGCCAGCGCAACCCACGCCGCCGCCGCCGATGCGAGCGCGAGCAGGGCGACTCCCGGGACATACAGCGGGGCGGCGGCGAACGCGCCGGCGGCCAGGCACAGGCACAGCCCGAGCCCGGCAGCGGCCAGCGCACGTCTCATAGCGCGGGTGCCTGCTCGAGCGCGTCGCTGAGCACGTCGACTCGCGGAACACCACCCGCGGCCGGTGCGAGCAGCAGCCGATGCGCGAGCACCGACGGGACGAGCTCCTGGACGTCGTCGGGGAGCGCGTGGTCGCGACCCTCGAGCGCGGCCCGTGCCTTGGCCGCCTTGACCAGCATGAGCCCGGCGCGAGGACTCGCGCCGAACTCGACCCGAGGGTCGCCGCGAATCCCCTCGAGCACCGACACGACATAGCGGAGCAGCCGCTCGCTGGTATGCACCCGAAGCACCGCGTCCTGCGCCCCGAGTACGTCGGCCACAGTGGCGACCGGCTGGAGCGCGAGCACGCGGTCGCCGCGGGCGTGATCGGAAAACATCTCGACTTCGCGCGCCGCTGACGGATATCCGAGCGACACCCGCACCATGAAGCGGTCGAGCTGGTTCTCAGGTAGTGGGTAGGTGCCCGCGTACTCGACGGGGTTCTGGGTGGCGAGCACGGTGAACGGACGAGCGAGCTCGTGGGTGGCCGTGTCGACGGTCACGTGGCGTTCCTGCATGCACTCGAGTAGCCCCGACTGCGTCTTGGGCGGCGCCCGGTTGATCTCGTCGACCAGCACCAGGTTGGCGAACACCGGACCCGGGCGGAACTCGAAACGCGCCTCGCGCTGATTGAACACGTTGGTTCCGACCACGTCCGCCGGGAGCAGGTCAGAGGTGCATTGGATGCGGGCATAGGCGGCGTCGAGGGAACGCGCCAGGGCGCGCGCGAGAGCGGTCTTGCCGACCCCCGGGTGGTCCTCGATGAGCACATGACCCTCGGCGAACAGCGCGATCAGCACGTCCCGCAGCGTCCGCTCGGACACCTTGACCGCGAGCGCGACATTGTCGGCGATGCGCGCGCCGAGCGCGGCGACATTTGTCGGATCGCACTGACCGGCCCCGTCCACCTCGCGACCGATCTTACGCCTGCATTGTTACGCCCGCGCGAGTACGGCTGGGCGGCGCTCGCGCGGGACACTCACCCGCTGAGCGGCTCGACGCCCAGGTAACGCCGCTGCAGCTCCGGGTCGGAGGTCAGCTCCGCGGAGGTCAGCTCGGCGGCGATCTCGCCGGCGATCATCACCAGGTGGCGCTCGGCGATGGCGGTGGCCACGCCGAGGTTCTGCTCGACCAACAGGATGCGGACGCCCTCTTCGGCCAGTCGGAGGATCGTCTCCACGAGCTCGTCCACGATCCGCGGCGCGAGCCCCTCCGACGGCTCGTCCATGATCAGCAGCTTCGGGTGCCCGAGCAGCGCGCGGCCGACGGCGAGCATCTGCTGCTCGCCGCCGGACAGCTGCGTCGCGCCGCTGTTCCTGCGTTTGGCCAGCCGCGGGAACAGCTCGTAGATGCGCCTCGCGTCCCACTGCCCGTTGCCCTTGCGACCGGCGATCTTCAGGTGCTCGTCCACGCTTAATGACCCAAACAGCCGGCGCCCCTGGGGGACGAGGGCCAGACCGGCGCGGGCAATCTTGTAGGAGGGCTTGCCGACCAGCTCCAGCCCGCCGAAACGCACCGAGCCGCTCACCCGGCTCGGATGCATGCCGATGATCGCGTAGCACATCGTGCTCTTGCCCATGCCGTTGCGACCGATGATCGACACGGGCTCCTCGCCGACCGTGAAGTTGAGCCCGTGCAAGACGTGGGCGGGACCGTAGTAGGCGTTGAGCGCCTCGACTTCCAGCAGCTCGCCGTCATTCATCGTAATAGCGGCTCCCGAGATAGAGGTCGTGGACGGTCTGGTTGGCGCGGATCTCCGCCGGCGTGCCCTCGGCCACCACGCGGCCGTCGTGCATCATCGTCACCCACTGAGCGACACGCAGGGCGACGTCCATGTCGTGCTCGATCAGGAGCAGGGTGACGTCGGAAGGCAGCGCCAAGAGCAGCTCGGTCAAGATCTGACGTTCGCCCCGCGATAGGCCGGCGGCGGGCTCATCCAGCATCATCAGCCGGGGCTCGGCGGCCCGTGCCATGCCGATCGCCAGCTGACGACGCTCGCCGTGCGAAAGCTCGCCGACGAGCGAGTCCAGGCGACCGCCGAGCCCGACCTCTGCCGCCGCTGCTCGGGCCTTGGCCCGCAGCGGCGCGTCGCGTTTGGCGGAGCGCAGCGGAAATACATGTCCCGTCTGCACACCGAGCACGGACAGGTAGATGTTGTCCTCCACCGAGAGCCCGACGAACACGCGCGACTGCTGGTACGTGCGCGCCATCCCCAGCCGCGCGCGCAGGCGCGCGGGGGTCTCCGTTACGTCCTCTCCGAACAGCTCGATGGTCCCCGCCGTGGGCGGAAACTCGCCGGCGATCAAGTTGAACAGGGTCGTCTTTCCGGCGCCGTTGGGGCCCAGCAGGGCCCTGCGCTCCCCCGGTCGGATCTCGAGATCTACGCCGTCCACCGCCTGAAGGCCGCCGAAGCGCCGGCCGACCCCCCGGAGGCGGAGGATCGGCTCGGCGGTTTCGGTTCTCTCGGCTGCTACTGCCACGTCGCTCTCGGGTTGGTCAGCACGTCAGTGGAAGCTGGCCGGCTGCTCCTTTCCTTGCCACGCCAGGGCGTGCTTCACGCATGTCGGCTGACCACGCCCCGGCGACGGAGTCGTCGCCGTGAACAGGCCCCCGAATGCCTCGTCGACGTTGGGCACCGAGTAGATCGTGTGGATCCCGGGCTTCCCGCCGGTGTTCGTCACTTGGGCGATGTAGTTGGTCACTATCGCCTGACGATTCTTGTCGAGCGTGATCGGACCGTACGGCGCGTCCGGCAGCGACGTCTTGGCCAGCGCCGCATGCAGCGCCGACTGTCCGTTCGAGAGGTCGCCGTGGACCGCGGTGAGGGCCTTGTCGAGGGCCCACGCCGCGTCGTAGTAGTTGACCGTGAACACGCTGTTGGCGAGCGAGACCAGCGTGCCCGGCTTCGGCAACGACGTCGTCGGAGCCGGATAGGCCTGCTTCAACGCCGACATGTACGCGGCCGCGTTGGCCGAGGTCGTGTCTTCGTTGGTGGGCTGGCCGACCAGAGCGCCGACGTCGGCCGCGTGGATCGCCGCCAGGATGGCTGGGTCACCCAGGAAGATGTTCCCGGCCAGGGTGTTCTTCTTGAACGCCCCGCGCGCCTGCGTGTACTGCTTGAGGAAGGCGAGCGTGCCCGTGCCGCCCACGGCGCTGAACAGCCCGTCGAACTTCTGCGGGATCTGCGCGATGTAGGACGAGTAGTCGGTCGTGCCGAGTGGCGGATAGAGCCGCGTCACGGTCCCGCCCGCGGCACAGAAGTCGGCGATGAATCCCGCCGCCGAGGTCCAGCCGAACGCGTAGTCGTCCATGATCACCACCGCGTGCCGCCAGCCGAGCTTCCGGTAAGCGACGTCGCCGACGCCCGCGTTCCACTGGGCGCCGTCTCCGTTGTAGCGGAAGAAGTTCGGCGACTGGACCTTCAGCGTGGTGTCCTGAGCGCCGGCCGTTCCGTTGATGAACGTCAGGTTGGGCTGGGTCTTGGAATAGTTCGCTACCGCGATGCTCTCGTCGCCCGACAGCGGGCCGATGACGATATTCGCATGGTCGGCCTCGACCAGCCGGCGGACCTCCCTGAGGGCAGAAGCCGCGGTGTCATTCGCGCAGCCATAACCGACGATCTTGATCGGGTGCCCGGCGATCGTGCCACCAGTGATGCCGGAGCTGGGGGCCGGGCCACTGGCCTTGGCTCCGTCATGCGCGATGAAATACGCCTGGGCGCCGCCGATGTCGGCGTTGTAGAACGCTCCGAAGGCTCCTGCGCAGTCCGACATGATGCCGATCCGGAGCGCGTTCGACGACGACGCCGCGGCCCCCGACGTCGAGGTGCTCGACGCCGCACTGCTCGCGCTACTGCTACTGCTACTGCCGCCGCAGGCCACGATTACAAGCCCGCACCCAGCGATGGCAATGATCGCAGTCAACCGCCTCAGCGGTGACCGCTTGATTTTCCTCTCCACCCTCGTCACCTCCTCAGCGACGTTGCGTTTCAAAACGGTTTCTCATGCCCTCCGTTGGTTCAGGCCCCCCCGCGTCCCTGAGGCCGGCGTCCCTGCGGCCGCCGGAACTTCAGCCTGCTCTCCCGCTCCTGCCTCCTCGCTCTCCGCCGGGCGAGCGCCGCCGCCGCCGTACCGGCGGCCGATCGCGCGGCGGATCTTCCCGCCGATGCCGATCAGGCCATCGGGCGAGAGCAGCACGATCAGAAGGAAGACGATGCCGATGATCGTGGCGAACCGGCCAGGGTTCAACCACAGGCCAAGTGTCGGAGTGTGCTGGCGCGCGTAGTAGTTGATCACCGCGTAGGCGATAGCGCCCAGCCATGCGCCCTCCAGGCGCGACAGGCCGCCGATCACGGCGATGATCAGCACCGCGATCGTCTGTGTGATGTCGATCGACCCGGGCGAGATCTGAGTGTCGAACCAAACCGACAGGATCCCGGCGATCGCGGCCACGAACGCACCGAGCGTGAAGGCGAGCGTGCGGTGCAGGGGAACGTTGTAGCCCAGCGAGCGCATCCGCTCCGGGTCGTCGCGGACGCCCTGTAGCGCCACACCGAACGGCGTCCGGACGACGTAGCGCAACAGCGCGTAGACCGCCACCGAGCACCCCAAGCACACGTAGTAGAGCGGGGTGGGATGGGTGATCGTGTCACCCACCAGTCCGGGCCGCGACACGCTGCGGACCCCCCCGAAGCCGCTCAGCTGCGTCACCTGGCCGAAGAAATAGAACACGAACAGCGACAGCGCCAGCGTGATCATCAGGAAGTAGATGCCGTAGCTGCGCGATGCGATTGCCCCGAACAGCAGGCCGACGAGCACCGCCACCCCGATCCCGAACGCGACGCCCAGCCAGGGCGTCCATCCGAGATTCAGCCCACCCTCGCTGTTGAGGGTGTGGACAACGTTCGCCATGGCAAAGCCCGCCACTCCGTAGATCGCCACCTGCGCCAGCGACACCATTCCGCCGTAGCGGTTCAGGAAGGTGAGGCTCACCGCGGCGATGCCCAGCCACAGCGCCTGGGTCAGGATCTGGCTCACCCAGTACGAGTCGAAGATGGCCGGCGCGATTAGGAGCACCACCCCGACCACCGCGAGCAGGGCCC
Source organism: Solirubrobacterales bacterium (assembly GCA_019244395.1). GTDB lineage: Bacteria > Actinomycetota > Thermoleophilia > Solirubrobacterales > Solirubrobacteraceae > Palsa-465. The sequence continues at coordinate 15,898 of JAFASQ010000348.1, forward strand.
AGCCACCGATCGTGACTGCGTCCGGGCCGGAGCGCTTGGCCGCGGCGGCGTTGGCCACGGCGCTCACGCGGGCCTCCCGAACAGCCCGAGCGGGCGCACGGCCAGCACCGCGATCACGAGAACGAACGAGGCCAGGATGCCGTAGTTGGTCAGGTTGACCGACCCGAAATGCAAATAGATCGTCGAATACGACTGCACCAGCCCGAGGGCCAGAGCGCCGATCGCCGCGCCGGGTAAGCTCCCCATCCCGCCGATGATCACCACGATCAGCGCGTCGAGCAGGAATTGCGTGTCCAGGCCCGGTCCGACCGAGATCATCGTGCCGCCGAGCACCCCGGCGAGCCCGGCCAGCATCGCGCCGATGAAAAACGCGCCTGCGAACACCAGCTGCACGTTGACGCCCAGCGCCGAGAGCATGGCGCGATCGTCCACGCCGGCGCGCACGATCATCCCGAAGAGGGTCCGCCTGATCAGGAGAAACAACAGCAACCCGATCAGGAGCGCGGCGCCGAGCACGACTACGACGCGGAAGAACGGGTAGCGGAACGACCCGATCAGGATGCTGCTCGGCCAGCTCGTCGGCGCTTGGATCGATTCGACGACCCCGCCGTAATGGGCGATCATCTGGTCGGCGAAGATCACCGAGATCGCGATCGTGATCAGCGCCTGGCGCAGATCCTGTCCCTGGTTCCAGCGCAGGAAGAGCTGCTGGATGCCGAGCCCGACGAGCCCGATCACGAAGGTGGCAAAGACCAGGGGGACGAAGAATCCCATCACGCCGATGTTGTTGGTGGGTCCGAGCTGAAATTGCGAGGTACCACCTGAGTACCAGTGCGTCTGCGCGACGTAGGCGAGGTAGCCGCCGAACAGGTACAGCGAGCCGTGGGCCATGTTGACCACGCGCATCAGCCCGAAGATCAGGGTGAAGCCGGCCGCGACGACGAAGTACAGGGCCGCCAGCGTGATCCCATTGAGGGTCACCTGCAGGAACGTGCTGCCGCCCTGGGCTGCCTTGATCACGAGCCACACGACGACGGCGACCCCGAGTACGGCCAACACCACGCGGGGTCCTTCTCGCGCGACGACCCTCACTCTCCCTCGGTCCTCCTTGTACGGGATTCGGTGGCGAACATAACCGACGCACCGGCGGCGCGCAACAGCGCTTGATGCGGCCGCGAACCTCCCTAACCCTGGCCTAACGGTTCGTTCTGAGCGTGGCCTGCGGCCCGCGTGTAGAGACGCGCCGCAAGCCCGTCGGCATCCTGCGGGACGACGTCGACCAGTCGCTCGATGTCGCTCACCACGCCGCGGTCGAGGCTCGACGCGTCCGGCCAGTTGACCTCGACGAGGTTCCCGCCCGGATCACGGATGTACATCTGGGCCTCCCCGCCCGGTAACTCGCGGATGCCGCTCAGGAAGGTGGCGTCGTCGCGAACCTCGAGGTTTCGCACCTGCAGGTAGGCGGCCTCGAAGTCGTCGACGTCGAGCGCGAAGTGGTGATACTGCGGCGCGCCTTCCCGCTGAAACAGGTGAAGCTGCTGCTCGCCGAGCCGCAGCCAGGCGACCACCTGGTCGGGGAACTTGGGCGCCGGCACACGCTCCATGCCGAACACCTCGGTGTAGAACCGGACCGATGCCTCCAGGTCGGGCGCGCTCACGCTCACGTGGTTGATGCCGGTGGCGCGCAACGTTATCGCTCCCCGATGTGAGCGACCGATTCGATCTCGACTCGGGCGCCCGGTACCGCCAGCCGGCTGACCTCGACGAGCGTACTCGCGGGGCGCGCGTCACCGAAGACCTCCTTGCGGACGGAGTTGATCCGGGGCCGGTCATCGATGTCGAGCAGATACACGGTGACCTTCACGACGTCGGCGAAGCCGGCGCCCGCGGCATCGAGAATCGCGCCGATGTTCGCGAACACCTGGCGCGCCTGCGTGACGGCATCTTCGCCGACCAGCCGACCGTCGGCGTCGACGGGTACGCATCCCGATACGAACAGCAGCCCGTTCGCCTGCACCGCGTCCGTGTAGTGGCTGATCGGCTCCGGCAGTCCCGCGACACGGTATTCCTTGCGCACACTCACGCCCGGCGCGAGCCGGGCACGGATGCGGGACCTCGCGCGCCCCATTGCCGCTGTGTCGCTCGCCCCATTCTCGTTGTCCTCGGGCGGAACCTACCGCCTGCCGTCGATTAGGGCAAATATGCATTTCTCACTGTGGCCATAGGCAATGCCTATAGGCTTGCGGACATGACGCTCCGGCAGGTCTCCTACTTCGTGGCGGTGGCCGAGGCGGGCTCGTTCACGCTCGCGGCTCGCCGCCTGCGGATCGCGCAGCCCTCGCTGTCCCAACAGGTTCAGGCGCTCGAACGCGACGTCGGCGCGACCCTGCTCGAGCGGACTCCGCGCGGCGTCCGACTGACCACCGCTGGCCGAGAGGTCCTGCCCGAGGCGCGCGCGATGCTCGCCGCGGCGCAGCGTGCTCGGCTGGCCGCCCGCCAGACCGAGACGCTCGCGGGCGGCGAGCTCGAGATCGCAACCGTGCGCTCGCTCGCCGTCGGGGTGCTGCCGCCGCTCATCGGCGAGTTCCGCGCCCGGCACAGCGGCGTGCGGATCTGGCTGCGGGAGTTCGCCCACCGCGATCACATGAACGGCGCGTTGCTGGCCGGGCTGTCGGACATCGCGTTCGGCCCGCGGCCAGGCTCCTGGCCGGGGGCGCTGGTCGCGCTGGGCTGGGAGGAGTTCGCGCTGATGCTGCCCTCCTCGGACCCGCTGGCGGACGCCGGTGGCCCAGTCAACCTCCGGCATCTCTCCGATCGCGAGTGGATCCTCTATGAGCCGGGCCAGGGACTGGACGACGTCGTCCTGTTTGCGTGCGCCACCGCCGGGTTCAGACCGCGCGCTGCGATGCGAACCGGACAGGCGGAGGCCGCGGTGCGACTGGCGGCCTCCGGGCTCGGCGTGGCCATGGTGCCGGTCAATGTGGTCCCCGACCAGCTGGCCGAGATCTCCCGGCGGATGCGGCATCCAGTCGTGCGCGAGTTGGCGGTCTACGCTCGGACCCAATTCTCGACCGCCGGACAGGCGTTCGCGGCGGTGGCCGCCGCGGCGTACCGGCCGGCGCGGCCGGCGCGCTCGATCGTGTTCCGCTAAGCCGCCACCGGAGCTCCTCGGCCGCGTCGGGCCGCCTCGCGCGCGAGCGCGAAGCCCATTCTGCCCGAGCCTTGGCCCAGGCCGGCGCGTCAGGCACAATCCCGGCGGTGGACCCGCAGTTCGTCTCGTTCGATCGTGTGCGCAGCTTTGAGATGGCGGAGGGCGTGATGGCCAAGGCGCTGTTCGGCGAGGGGGCGATGCTCAACCTGGTGGAGCTCGAACCGGGCGCGGTGGTCGCGCACCACCACCACCCGCACGAGCAGCTCGGGCTCATGCTGCGCGGCTCGATGACGCTGAACGTCGACGGCGCCGAGCACGTGTTGCGGGAGATGGACGGATACACGCTCCCGGGCGACATCGAGCACGGCGCCACCGCGGGCCCCGAGGGCGCCCTCGTGCTCGACGTCTTCCGCCCCGTCCGCGAGGACTACCGCGACGCCGCGGGCACCTGAACCCTCGCTTAGCGCGTGGCGACGACCCCTAGAGCCTGAACCGCCTGGTCGGTCGTGATCACCTGGGCCACGTTCGTCATCGCGTAGTTGAGCGCCGCCTGCTGCCACTCATCGCCCGTGGTCGAGGTTCCGTCTGAGACGACGAACACGTGGTAGCCGGCGTCAGCTCCGTGGCGAGCAGTGTGCTCGATCGACATGTTCGTCCACGCGCCGGTGATCACGATCGTCTCCGCTCCCAGGCCTCGAAGCAGGATGTCCAGGCGGGTGTCGTAGAAGCCGTTCATCCGCATCTTCTCCACGACGTGGTCGCCGGGGTGGGGCTCGAGGCCCTCAACCGGGGCCGCGCCCCAGCTGCCGCGCACGAGCGCGCCCGCCTCCTTGACCCCGACGAACAGCGGGGCATTCTGCTTGAGCCCAAGAGCTCCCTCCTCCACGATGTAGAGGACGTGGATCACCGGCATGCCGGCCTGTCGCGCCGCCTCGGCGAGCCGCTTCACGTTCTCGACCACGTTCTGGCGCTTGGCGTGCGTCGGTGCGCCCGAGTCGGCGAAGGCGCCGCCCTCGCCGATCACGTCATTCTGCAGGTCCTGGATAATCAGCGCCGAGCGGCTGGCGTCCAGGCGCAGGGGTTCCTCGCTCATGGATCGTCCTCTCTCAGATGGCGGTTAGTGATAGGGGAGCTTGGCCGAGGCGACCTTGGTCTGCACGCGATAGAGCGAGGTCGAACTCGGCATGTACAGCGTCTTCCAGTCAGGGCCGCCCCAGCCGATGTTGCCGACGTTCTCGGGCACCTCGACGAGGCCGAGGTGCTCGCCCTGGGGCGATATGACCCACACGCCGCCAGGCCCGGTGACCCAGAGGTTGCCGCGCTCGTCGCACTTCATCCCGTCGGGGACGCCGTCCGCGATCACTCCGTTGCCGATCCCGTCGCAGAGCAAGCGGCTATTCGCCAGCGATCCGTCCGCCTGCACGTCGTAGACGCGTATCAGCGCTCCGGGGGTGTCGTTGATGTACATGAGCGACTCATCGGGTGAGAAGCACAGGCCGTTGGGCTGGCCAAACTCGTCCTCGGCCACGACCAGCGCCGGCTCGCCGCCGCCGGGCGGGATCCGGTAGACGCCCTGGAAGCTCAGATCCTGTTCGCGCTCCAGCCCGAACAC
>JAFASQ010000473.1 GCA_019244395.1 Solirubrobacterales bacterium
GCGGCTCAGCGAGCCGTGCATCAGGTAGGGAGCATGTGTGGCGGCTAACCTGCCGTCGCATGACGGGCGCGCGACCTCGAGAGCAGGCACGGAAGCGCCTGCGAAGGCCTCCCGCGGGCCTCCCCGGGCTGATGGTGACCGTGACCGTGGTCGGAATTGTGTGGGCGTTGCTCGTCCCGCCCTGGCAGACCCCGGACGAAACCTCGCACTACGCATACGCAGAGGGCCTGGCCGAGAACTTCCGGTTGCCACCGTCGGGTGCAGCTGAGCCCCCGCCTGCGCCCCCGCCAGGATCCACCGATCAGGTGATTGCCGACAACGCGGTCGGAGCCTCTCGCGGCGCCTTTTACCCGCAGTCAGCCCCACCTGAATGGAATTCAGCGGTATGGACCGCGTACCGTGCTACGAAGCGGGCGCGCCTCGCGCCATCACGCTCCGACCGCGGAGGCGCAAACTCGGCCGCGGGGAATCCTCCCCTGTACTACCTGTACGCCGACCTCGGGTACTTCTTCAACCACGGCGGCGCGGCTTTCGGACGCCTCTACACGATGCGACTCTGGGGTGTCCTATTGGTCGCGCTGAACGCTTTAGCTGGATGGCTGCTCGCAGGAGAGATTTTAGATCGCAGACGGCTGCCTCAACTCGCCTGCGGTGCCGTCGCGGGCCTACTCCCTATGGAGACCTTCATGGGCGCAAGCGTCAACCCGGACGCGCTACTGGTGCCGCTTTGGACACTCGCTTTCTGGCTTGGTGCACGCGTGATCGTTCGCGGGGCCCCCATCCGCGATGTCGTCGCGGTTTGTGCGGTCGCAGCAGCAGCGGTGCTCACAAAGTACACCTCATACGCCCTCGTGCCAGCGGTGGCTTTCTGTGTCCTGGTCGGCTGGCTCAGGCGGCCGCCGGAACAGCGCCCGCGCGCGCTGCGTCAACTTGCCCTAGCTAGCCTCGCCTTTCTCGTGCTTTTTCTTGGGTGGGTCGAACTGGCCGCGACGTCAGGACTCAGCGCGATCAATACCCTGGCAGCCGGGCCGGGGCCAGCTCCTTTCAAGCTAGGGCAGTTCCTCTCATACGTGTGGCAGTTCTACCTGCCGCGGCTGCCCTGGATGTCGCGGTTTCGTTTGACCCCGGACCTGGGGGTGTACGACGTTTGGGTCAGGGAGGGGACCGGCGTGTTCGGCTGGCTTACGGTCTCCCTGCCCGAATGGGTATACACAGCAGCGGGTGTGATCGGCGGCGCGATCGGTTTGGCCGTCCTCTGGTTTGTCGCAACGCTGCGTAGCCGGACCGCGCTTTGGCTCCTTGGCTTCTCGGCGATCGCGCTCATAGCCCTGATGGTCGGCCTTCACGTCACCGAATATCGGTCAGTAATCAATGCCCAACCCGCGGTGCTGCAAGGGCGCTACCTCCTCCCCGTCATAGGACTGCTTGGGCTCGCGGTCGGGCTGGTCATCAGCCGTCTTCCCGAGCGGATCCGGCCCGGCGCGTGCGGCGCGGTGCTCCTTCTGCTCCTCGTTCTCCAAGCGCTCTCGATGAGCGCGGTAATTAAGGCGTTCTACTTGTGAGGCGAAGCGTCTGGGTTCCCTTCCTCGTGCTCGCGCTCGCTCTGCTCGCCGGACTGGTCATATCCGCCCTCGAACCCATGCGGATCCGCGCTTACGCCCTGGGGACACCCAGCTCTAAATTCGTCGCGGATCTGGACCGTGGGCAGGAGGCATGCGAGGGCCCGATTCGCGTTCAGACGGCGGTCGGTCGCGTTCGGGTTTGGGGAACTGGCACCGCCGGACGTGTCTGGGCTCAGGTTATCGTGCGCAATGCAACGAGCCGGAAAGCGATTGCGCGTGGGTGGACGCTGGTTCCGCCCATCCCCGCCGCATATGACGCGGCGTTGGACAGTTCGATCCCTGCTAGCTCGACGATCGTTGTCTGCGTAGCGGGTGAGGGTCCTGGCCCGCTGGCACTCCTCGGCGGGGCGCCGACGCATTCCGAGATTCTTATGAGCCTACGCGGCAAATCGACCCCCACCGAGTTCTCGTTGGTTCTACTGGACCGCGCTCGACGCTCCCTACTTGCGGCTCTGCCCACCGCGTTCGCGCGCGCCGCGTTGTTCCGTTTCAGCTGGACTGGCCCGTGGACGTTCTGGGTACTCGCGGTCGCTTTCCTCGGGACAATCGCTACGTGTGGCTGGGCAGTCTCAGCAGCCGCCCGGGCCGACTCACAGGCGGAAGGTACTCCTCCGAAGGAGCGGACGGCCGCTCCACCGCACGAGTGAGCATTCGGAGCACCGACCGCCAGATCGGCGCCTTGGTGTCGTTAAGCGAGGAGGCACGTGTGATCATGACCGGACCGTCGATCGGGACTTCGACCGCTGGAACACGATCGCGTCCGAGGAGTTCACGGGTGGCGAACAAAATTGCCTGCTCGGCTCGGCGAGGACCAAGGTCGTCGCATCGGCCGAGAGGTAGCCGATGGACCAGCCATTGCGTCGATGCCGATCGGATTGGGGCGGGCGCTTGGGCGGACGGATTGGAACTCGGCCGCAGGACCGTTGGTCGCACGCGCGGCTAGCGCAACCGCGCTTCGAGCAGGAGGTTGGCGTCGACCATCCGCTGGACGAGCTGCTCGATCGTGAGGAGCGTAGGCCGCAAGCCTAGACGCCATCGTGCCCGGCTCGCGGCGCGTTCGGGGGTGATCTCGGGAGCCGGACGCAGACATCGTCGAAGCTGACATGGTCGTCCGTCGCAGGCCGACGTAGGCGAAGGCGTGCTCGGCGAACTCGGCGACGGTGTGGCCGACGCCGCTCGCGAGAACGTAGTCGTCGGGCTCGTCCTGCTGCAGCATCAGCCAAGAACCATGCGTGATGTCGCCGGCAAACGACCAGTCGCACACCGCGCTGACGTCGCCCAGCACGACCTCCTCGGCCGGCTCGAGCCTAATCACGGCAGCTCCCTCGCTGATCTTTCGTGTGACAAACGACCGGCCTGGCTCTCGGACTCGTGGTTGTAGAGGATCCGAGCAAGCGAAAACACCGTCGTCGGCCTGGAGATGACCGACGAGCTGGTGCGGGGTCACTTCGCTGTTCCATAGGGCGACTCGGGCCAGCAGGGTGTCTCCTCGCGCTGCGGACCATCAGGCGTCGCGCCGAACATCGCTGCGGAGCCGGCAACGAACACGCGCGTGTGGCCGCTGTGTTCTCGCACCGCCTCGAGCACCGTCGCGGTCCCGCCGGCGATGGCGGCCAGCGTCCGCCCGGGCCGCAGCCAGGATTCGGGGACGAACGTCGGAGCCGCAAGGGTGAAAGAGCTCGTCCGGCCGCACACGCGCCACCGCCGCCTGCAAGGTCAAAGGTCGGTCGCCCGGGACGACCTCGATGCTTGCTCTGAGACGCTCGGACCCGCCGAGAGGCTCGCCAGCGCTCGCCGAGTCGCGCCGCCGAAAGGCGCGCCTAGCGCCGATCGGCGCCGGCCTTGGCTTCTAGCGCGTCCGCGCGAGTTGCACCCTCGCCGCCTGCCCCCGCTACTCAGCAGCTTGTAGTCGGCGTCGACCATCAGCCGGTAGCTCCTCGAAGCTGGCTCGCGGCTCCCATCCGAGCTCTCGCTTGGCCTTGGCGGCGTCGCCGATCAGATGGTCGACCTCGGCTGGGCGCTTCAGCGACTCGTCGATCACGACGTGATGGCCCAAGTCCAGCCCTGCCTGATCGAACGCAACCTGGAGACACTCGCCCACCGAGTGCGCGACCCCAGTCGCTACCACGTAGCAAAACCCCACGGCCGGCACCCACGCCGGTCAACTCGGCGGGTTAGTGTTGGCTGGATCCACGACACCGCGACAAACGACATCGCGGCCAGGTTGTGGATCTGGTCCGGTCGAGCCGCCCGCAGGCGCGTCGACCCGGAGCGCTCGACGAGCAGATCGGCCTGGTGGAGCGCGACGCGGTCGCGCAGGTGCTCGATCCGGTCGAAACGTCCCCTCGAAGAACGGCGCGCCATCCCGGGGACGTCATGTCCCTTCTCGAGCAGAAGCTCAGCCAGGGACGAGCCATCCCCGCCAGGTGATCCCGGGTGATCAGCGCAGAGCGCGGCCGGAGTCGAGCTACGCTAACTCCCGCGGAATTCCAAGCTGGCCTTTCTTGGGTACCCGGTGTCAATATTCAGAATTGCCACCTCCCGCGCACGCGCGCCAGCGCGAGCGGCGGCGTCCGAGGGCGGTCCCGGGAAGATAGTGAGCTCCCCGATCGGCGCCAACGCCCGCAGGTGAAGCTCCCTCCGGACGGGCTGGGCCGACGCTTCGAGCAGAAGCACCAGCGATCAGACCTTTGCGGGCGGCTCCCGTGCAATCCCCACGGTCTGCCACCCGAACGGCGACCGCGGAAGGTTGAATAGAAACAGTGGACGGAAGGCAGCCATACCGGTCCGAACGAGCAGGCCGGCAGGACTCAGCTCGGAGTGAGGCTGCGCGTCACCGATCAAGCTCTCGCCCCGTAGGATCACCAAACCACGGTAGAGGTTGAAGAATGGGAAGCCGGCGCGCTCCACCTGAGCGACCTGGAGCCCAGCCGCGGACATCACCGCCCGGAGATCGTCCGGTGAGAAATGCTGCCGGTGGCCAATGTGGCGGTCGAAGGCGGACATCGGGCCGCCCGGCACCGTGGCAACCAACCGACATCCTGGAGCGAGCCACCGCCTGGCGCTCCGCAACAGGCCAACTGGGTCGTCGACGTGCTCGAGAACCTCCGAGCACACCGCGTGCGTCGCCCATCGGGCCTCACAGTCGATGGGAGCGGCTTCGGCGAGCAGATCACAAGCACGCAACCGCGCGGTCGGCGCCTTTCGACGCGCCGCCTCGACCGCAGCCCCGCTCAGCTCGAGCCCGAGCAGCTCGGCGCCGGGCCAGCGCGCTGCGGCAGCGGCCAGGAACTCGCCGTTGCCGCTACCAATGTCCAGCAGACGTTCTGGGGTGCCACGGCGTTCGAGCAGCCGCAATGCGAGCCGTCGGCGGTACTCCTGCGCCGGGTTGCGCTCGTTTGCCTTGCCAAAGTCGTCCCAGTGGGAGTCCCACCGATCCTCCCCGGGTGTCACTCGCGCCGCGGCATCAGATTGATGAGAATCGCGGTGGCCGAAGAAGCGCTCGGTTGAACCTGCCTCCATCAGCGCTTGACGACGATGCCGTGTCCGTTCAGGTTGTGCAGCACGAGTCGATCCGGCTTGCCCCGCTGCTCGTCGACGAACTGGGTAACGCCGGGGCAGGCGGGGAACCCATAGTCGTCGAACACAACCACGCCACCAGCGGACAGACGAGGCCAGGCCCACTCGAGTACGTCGGACGCCGATTGGTAGACGTCAACGTCGACGTGCACGAAGCGGAATGTCCGGTCTGAGATCCGTTCAGCGCTCTGATCCGGGAAGATGCCCTGCAGCAACTCGACGTTTTCCAATCCGAGCGAAGTCACGAGCGCTTCCACCGTGCCTCGGGAGGTGTCATCGTGCTTGCCATCGTGGTAGTAAATGTCAAGGGGGCCCGTTTTGACCACACCTTCCCATGTGTCGCACAGGAACACGATGTCTGTGATCCCGAGCTCGGCGGCGCGGATGGCCAGCAGGGTCCCGCTCCCACCTCGCCACACGCCCACTTCGAGTACCGAGCCGGGTATCTCCGCTACCTCTCCGAGCAGACTCCAGAGCTCGTAGAGACGCCACACGTCGACCAACGTGTGGCGGCGGACCAGGCCGTAGACGCGCTGGAACGACTCGTCGGCCTGCCAGGGTGCATAGGTGGAAATCGGATACGCCATCGCGTGGGCACCGGACCGGACCGCCTCGGCGCGCACGAACGGCAGCGCCACGCCCTTCGCTATCGAGAGCCCCGACCTCCCGAGCAAGCCGCCGTAGTAGCGGGCGTAGAAACGCGTCGTCCCCTCCATCCGCTGACTGTTCCCCAAGCGACTCCGCATCATCAAGAACCGTCTCCTATTCGTGCACCGGATCGATCGGGTGGAAGATCCGCGAGCGTAGGATGAGGAAGTTCGTCGCCGACAGCAGGATGACAGTTGGCAGGTATACGACCTCGGGCGAAACCCCTAGTGTTTTTGGCAGTGTCGCCGTGATCGCCGCCGTCATGCCGTATTGAAACCCAGCCACGGCAAGGTAGCGCGCCAGTTGATGGTGTAGAGGCAGGGCAAACGCCGCGGCAAGACGCCATACGAACAGCCGCTGGAGACTGAAATGCGTCACGATGGCCAGCGCGAACCCCATCGCGAGCGACACCTCGAAGGGGATCCCGATGACCTCGGCGAGGATCGTAGTCGTCATGACGTACGTCGCGAAGACGATTCCGCCGGCTAGGACGAAGCGAAATCCCTGGCGACGCAGATCCGCGGACCCCGCCCTATCGAATAAGCCGGACGCCACCGATCTCCTGGACGGGTGCAGAGGTCAGGAATAGCCGGCTCGAGCCGTAGCCCTGCCATTGCGCGCAGCTGGATACCGGGAT
>JAFASQ010000496.1 GCA_019244395.1 Solirubrobacterales bacterium
GCTCGGCGAAACGATCACGCGCGCGTGGCGGGCCGGCGCCGGCCCGGAAAGGAGCGCCTAGTGGTCGACGTCGACAGCTTCATCGGCGAGGTGCATGGCTACCAGAAGCAGGGGGTCGGGTTCGGGTACACCAAGAAGCGTGCCACCGCCCGCCAATGGACGCTGCACCTCCCCGCCCGCTGGCCCTGGCAACACGACTTCATTCGCGCGCTTCCCCGGATACGCGCGCTGCCCGCACTCGTCTGACCGACGACCACGACCACGCCGGCCCGCAGACCCCGCCGCCGACACCGGCGCGGTCATCGGCGCGCGAAAAACACCCAAAACGACTCCGCGGAAACGTCCCCGCCCAGCGACCGCGGCCCGCGACCATCACACCCCCAGTCACGCTCCCAATCCGACCGAGCCGGCGAACTCACACAGTCACTCGGTGGATCCAGGCTAAATAACGCCGAGTACCGCTCCCGCTGGACAGGATCCGCTGCTCGGGAACCTTTGGTCGAGGACCCGCTGGCCGTCCGGCTGGGCCAGGGGTGCATAGACGAGCGCTCCACGGGCATGCAGCGCTCCAGGAATCAGGACATGCTGCAGCACCGTCGCACCGTGGCCTCGGCGGGCGACGACCGTATCCGACGTGGCGCGAAGAAGGCCGAAAACGACCGCGTACGGGTGGTGACCGCACAGCGTCATGAACGTGAAAGCCAGCACCCCACGCGACTGGGATGGGTTGAAGCCGGCGCCGCCGCCTCCGCCCGGCGGCGCGCCGGGCCGGTCGATGGAGACGGCAAGGGTGAAGTAGAGCCGACCCTGGAAGCGGTAGCGCTCACCGGTGATGGTGAACGTGCGACGGTGCGGCAGTGTTCCGTGCGCCAGCTGTCGAACGGCGATCCACCGGATCGGGCTCTGCGCTGACCGAGCCGCCGTCCGTCGCGCAGTACCAGCCGTGGACTGCGATATTGAGCGCGCGGACCAACCGCCGAGCACTACCACCAGGCACACCCAGGCCAGCAGCTTCCACCGCACCACGCCCGTAGGATCGCACTCCCTGCAACTCTCCGCCAATACGCAACGGGGTATCTGGCCTGTTGCCTGACTCCCGGAGTCCCCACGTGACCGGTCTCAGGCCGGCCAGCCGTGTCGCTCTGCGACTCGACGCGGCAGCCGGTTGAGCTGCACGTTCTCGCCCGGCGTGTGGAGCATGTCGATTGTGCGTGGCGGGTTAGGGCACAGGCTGGTTAGCATCGCGAAGCGCCGTCATCCCGGCGTTGGTGCGAAGGAGCGAGCGAGTGGGAGATCTGGCAGAACGAGTCTCTGATGCGGAGCGCGAGCAGACGGTGGTGTGGTTGCGGGCTCATCTGCTGGCGGGTCGACTTACGCTGGAGGAGTTCTCGGAGCGGGTTGAGCAGGCCTACGCGGCCCGGGTTCAAGCGGATCTCGTCGATGTTCGCTCCGGGTTGCCATCGGCTCAGGAGCTCTCGGCGGTCCCGTCGAGCCGCCGCGCCACGCGCCTCACCGGCGCGCTCCTCGCCCACGTCGTCAAGCGTGGCCGGCTCAGGCTAGGGCGCTGGACGTTCGCGGGGGGAGCCCTGTGCGATATTGATCTGGACCTGCGTAAAGCGGAAATACGCGGTCAGAAGACCGCATTGGTGATACTCGTCGGGCTCGGCAACGTCGACGTCTACCTACCGGAGAACATCAACGTCACCGTAACCGGGCTGGCCTTCGGTGGTCATCGGCGGGAATGGGGCGAGGACCTCGTCCGACCCGGAGCGCCCCAGATCTCGGTCCGCGCAATATCGATTTTCGGCACGGTCGACGTGTGGCGAGTCCCGGCCGATATGCCGAGTGACTACGGAGAGGTCACTCATCGGCTACAGCGCCGCGAACGGCGGCTGCCACCGTAGCGGAAGCGATCGGGACCGGACGCCTCCGGTCAGCATCGCGGTGTAGCGGCCGATGCCGCGGACCTGGCAGAGCAGGCGCCGGCCGGTAGCCTGCCGCGGGTGCAGCGAATTCTTGTTACCGGCATGTCCGGAACCGGTAAATCCAGCGCCCTACTCGAGCTGAGCAAGCTGGGCTTTCGCGTCGTCGATACGGATGAGCCAGACTGGACCGAGTGGTCAGACAGCGAGGCGGGCTACGTCTGGCGTGAGGACCGGCTCGCTGAGCTTCTGGCTGGAGAGGCCGGACCATCGCTCTACGTGTCTGGGACGGTGTCGAATCAGGGTCGGTTCTATTCGCGTTTCGACGAGATCGTTCTGTTGAGTGCGCCTGCCGAGGTACTCCTGAGGCGCATCGAGAATCGCACGACGAACAGCTATGGCAAGAGTCCGCAGCAGCGAGAGGTGATCCTGCGGGACTTGGCTGAGGTCGAGCCATTGCTGCGCCGGACCTGCACGGTCGAGATCGACGCCAGACAACCGCTGACGAACATTGTCGACCAGCTCGCAGAGCTCGGCCGCGCGCCTCGAGGTTAGGACTGTCCTGGGCATCCCTCCGGATATTTTCGGATGCGAGGCGTCCTATCGATCGTCGTGTGGTCTGTTCTTGTCCTCGCCGGATAAATTGTTGATGACATCGTTCCCCGCGGAATTGATCCGCTAGCTCAGTAGCTTTGATGATGCTCGGCGCTTTTATCCCCAGTGCGGAAAGGGGCTAGGTATGACTGTGGTCGCACGTCCTCCACTGGACGGGGGCAGTGTGTTGGTGACCGGTGCGTCCTCAGGCATTGGTCGCGAGTTGGCGGTTCTGCTCGCAGCCAGGGTCCGAACCCTGGTGTTGCTCGCGCGCCGGACGACCCTACTCGAGGAGTTGCGGGACGCTCTGGTGGCGCGCAGTCCAGGGCTGGAGGTGTTGGTCATGCGCGCCGACCTGTCGGATGAGCGCGAGGTGGATCGCGTCGTGAGTGAGGTGCGTGAACGGATCGGGCTCGTCGATGTCCTGGTCAATAATGCCGGCGTGGGAGACCAGGCGTTGTTCGATCGGTCGGACTGGGAGCGAACCCGCCAGGTGCTGTTGACCAACGTGTTCGCGGTCGCCCAGCTGACCGCGCTGCTGGTGCCGTCGATGGTTGAGCGTGGCCGCGGCGGCGTCCTGAACATCGGTTCGGGGGCGGGGCTGACGGTGATGCCGGCGAGCGCGGCGTACTGTGCAAGCAAGCATTTCGTCGACGGCTTTAGCGAGGCTCTGCGGGCTGACCTGGCCGGGACGGGGGTGGTAGTCACGCAAGTCTGCCCCGGTCCAGTGGACAGCGAATTCGACCAGCTGGCCGGTACCGTGGGCGGGATGGCGGGCGGCCCGCCCCAGTTCCTGCGGATCAGCGCGGCTCAATGCGCGAAGGATGCGATCGCCGGGTTTGAGCGGGGTGCGGCGCTGGTGTTCCCTGGTCGGGCCTATCGGATCGCGATGATGATGGCGCCGCTGCTACCCCGTGGCCTGCAGCGCCTCCAAGCCGCCCGGGGCGCCGTTCGGGTTCGCGGCGAGACAGCCGGGGCGGAGATGAGCCGCTAGGTGATCGCTTCGCCGGCTTTGGACCGCTACCTGCCAATCGCCGAGCATGGCCTGATCGGAGACCTGCACACCGCGGCGCTGGTCGGTGTCGAGGGGACGATCGACTGGTACTGCTGTCCTGAGTTCGACTCGCCGAGCGTGTTCGCCGCAATCCTCGACCGGCGCCGTGGCGGCGCCTGGCGAATCGCACCACGCGGGACGGGGTGGACGAGCAAACAGCTCTATTTCCCTGACACCAACATCCTGATCACGCGCTTCCTGAGTGCCGACGGGGTCGGCGAGGTGCAGGACTTCATGCCGATCGCGAGCTCGCCGGCTCACCCGCCGCATTCGCTGATCCGCCGGGTCATGTGCGTCCGCGGGCGCGTCGAGTTCGAGACCGCGATCGAGCCGCGATTCGATTACGGCCGGGCGCAGCACGATGTACAACCACATTCGCGCGGCGTGATCTTCCAGGCCCGAGCGCTGTCGCTCGCGCTGTCCTCTCCCCGGCCGCTCACCCTGACCGACGCCGGCGCGAGCGCAGTCTTCGCGCTCGCTCAGGGGCAGAGCGCGACGTTCGCGCTCGTCCCGGCGAAGCGCGGCGAGGAACCGCCTCCGTTTGACGAGCACCTCGCCAGCGCTGCGTTCGAGGACGCCGTCCGCTACTGGCGCGGCTGGTTGCGCCAGTCCCGCTATACCGGGCGGTGGCGGGAGATGGTGCACCGCTCGGCACTGACGCTGAAGCTACTCACCTATCGGCCGACCGGCGCGATCGTTGCCGCCCCCACCACCAGCCTCCCCGAGGGAGTCGGCGGCGAACGCAACTGGGACTACCGCTACACCTGGATCCGTGACGCCGCCTTCTCCCTCTACGCCCTCCTCCGTCTCGGGTTCACCGAGGAAGCCGCGGCGTTCATGGACTGGCTCACCCATCGCTTTCGCGACTGCCGCGACGGCGCCGCGGGCCCGTTGCAGATCATGTACGGGATCGACGGCCGCCCCGAACTCCCGGAGGAGGTACTCGATCACTTCGAGGGATACCAAGGCTCGGCGCCCGTGCGGATCGGCAACCACGCCGCCGGCCAGCTCCAGCTCGACATCTACGGCGAGCTGATCGATTCCGTCTACCTCTACAACAAACACGGGACCCCGATCTACCACGACGCCTGGGAGGACCTCTCGCGAATCGTCGACTGGGTATGCGGCCACTGGGACCAGGCCGACGAAGGCGTCTGGGAGACCCGCGGCGGACCCAAACATTTCACCTACTCACGCCTGATGTGCTGGGTCGCGGTCGAACGCGCGATCCGGATCGCCAACCAGCGCGGCCTCCCCGCCAACCGCTCACGCTGGGGCAGCACGCGCGACGCTATCTACCGCCAGATCATGCAGCGCGGCTGGCACCCAGAACGCCACGCATTCGTCCAGCATTACGACACCGACGTACTCGACGCCTCGGTGCTGCTGATGCCGCTTGCGAAGTTCATCGCCCCAACCGATCCACGTTGGATCTCCACCCTCGACGCGATCGCACGCGAACTCGTCTCAGACAGCCTCGTCTACCGCTACAACCCCCAGGCTTCGCCTGACGGGCTCCGCGGCCACGAGGGTACCTTCTCGATCTGCACCTTCTGGTACGTCGAAGCGCTCGCCCGCGCCGGCCGCCTCGACGAGGCACGGCTCGCGCTCGAGAAGATGTTCACCTACGCCAACCACCTCGGCCTCTACGCCGAAGAAATCGGACCCACCGGCGAGCAACTGGGCAACTTCCCCCAAGCCTTCACCCACCTCGCACTCGTCAGCGCTGCCGTCAACCTCGACCGCCAACTCGGCTGATCGCGCACGCCTCCGTCCCCCACCTGGGCGAGAGAACCTTCGAGATCGGCCGGCCCGGGCTTAATGAGCTCATCGCGTTTCGAGCCGCCGCAGCGTGTGGCGTCGGCTCGAACCGCTGTGCCTTAGGGGATGTTGGCCGCCTGCGCCTCTCGTATGAGCTTGAGCCCGTCCGCGAGGGTCAGGTAACGCTGTGCGACCAGGTTTAGGACGTCCCCAATCACCTCGCGCACATACGTGCCGTGGGTCGGATAGAGCTGCTGCAGGGTCGCCTCGTCGAACGGGACCTCGTGCCCGACGATGAAGCAGAACCCCGGGCCGGTGGAGCTCCCGAACCAGGTGCTGGTCGGGACGTCAACGAATGGGGACCGCAGCCCCCCCGTGACGTTGCCGAACTGATCCAGCACCGGGGCGCCGTTGACCACGTTGATGTCGCGACCAGGCGGCGCCTTTACGCCGTAGCGAACCCAGAGGTCGAGGTTCGACATAGCGGCGTCGAAGTGGATCGAGCTCGGGAACGGGCTACGCGGACCCTGATCACACGAGCTCGCCGGAACATCCCGCCCGGACTTGAGAATGTCCGCCGGTGCAGCCGAGTACTCAAGCTCATCCGGGGTCGCGTGCGCCGCTCCAGCCATCTCGTAGTGCCGGTACTGATCCGGCGGGTTGTTGCCATCCGGCCGTCGCGAAGCGATACCGAACAGGTAGTCCGACTGGGACATGACCTGGATCACCGGGACACCGACGTCGTGAATCTGTGCCCGAGGATCGCTCCCCGCCGGCGCCGGCGAGCACTGATTGATCGGCACGGTCCCGACGAAGTCGCCGCCCGCGACACCAACGAGGTAGCCGTCGTAGATCGGTCGGCCGTCAGACCTCACAACCAGCGGGTTGATCGCGTTGATGTAGTCGACCAGGTAGCCGCCCGTCTGCGAGTAGCCGAACCCGTACGCCTCCTGAACAAGGCTACGCCGGCGCCCGTAGGTCAACGGATTGCCAGCCGCGCCGCTTTTCAGCCACGCGCCGACCTGACTGTAGATGTCCCAGATCAGGCCATCCTCAGTCGTGCGCGAACGTAGCGCGGGCGTATCCACTACCGTCTGAATGTCGGTGCAGTTGCGCGGATCGCTCAGCGGCAACGGGTTCGCGAATGACAGCGAGCTGTAGCGCTGCGGGTTGAACGTCTTCAGCGCGACCACATCGATCGGCTTCGCAGTGATGCCAACCCACACGTCGCCACGACGCATGAATTGGTCATGCATCAGCGCCCAACCGATGTTGAGGTCGAATAGGTTTGACGGGTTCAGCATCTCAACGACAACGTTCCCGCTGAATCGCCGCGGATTCAACGGCCGGCGCACCAGCACCCGGGTCGTGTACGGCGCGTCAGGAGTGCGAACGACCGCTGGCCCGGCCGCCGGCCAGTCATAGACATTCGCCTTGCCGCTGACTAGATACTCCTCTTCGACATACCCCTGCCGGCTCAGGTCCTCCGGTACGAGCTGGTGGTTGGCGGCGCCGAACGGATAGGAATCGGCCGTTACCGGCAGCGGCCCAACGACACGCGGGATAGGCGTCTTGGCTCCCGCCGGGTCAGCGAACACACACGCGACCGCCGCCGCCACACCAAGCACTTGGACAAAGCGCCTTGATGTGCGAGAGCGCGACATCGCTCCCCCTTTCAAGCCTCCTCCGGCCGAGTTAGACACCCGGCCCCCGTTAGCCCTGACCCTACCAGAGTGGCCAAGCGCCAAACAACCCCGCGTCTACAGTAAGAACCGCGACGAGCGACCTGCCTCACGATGTACGAGCTCGGTCCGCAGCTCATGGCTGCCATCGCGGAGCGGAGCCTCGTAAAACAGGCGATATCCCCCCTGCGGTAGCGCTACCACCTCGAGGTAGCGGGCGCTCGCGACAGGCCCCATTCCGAGCGCGACCAGATGCCGCGAGGCCTCATCCCAGCGGGCCAGACCGGTCCGCTCGGAGAAGTTCTCCTCCGTGCTGGCCCGGCCGTCGTAGCTCGCGCGACCGTCGCTCAGCACCGAGGTCACCCGCGCGCCGCGGGCGTCCCACATCCCCGGACGCCCGGCGAACACGGTGCCATGCCAGCGCCACTGCAGCCCATCCTCGCTCGTGGCATACGCGGTGCCCATGCGGTCCTCCTCGCCCTCCTCGTCCAGCGGGTGGACGCAGATCCACGCCCGCCAGCCTCCTGGCCCCTGGTGGATCACCGGATCCTTGACGGCCGTTTGCTCGTCCCCTGCGAACGCGATTCGCGCCTCCGCGCTGGCGAGACGGCCGGGATCGTCGGCCTCAAGCACGGCAATCCACCAGTGCTTGCTCCCCGGCGTCGCGCAGGACAAGTACAGCCGCCACCGGTCCTCACTCGTGCGCACCAGGGCAGGCCGCTCGAGTGATTCGGCGTCGAACTGCGACTTGTCCAGCCGCGTCACAGTCTCGAGCCGCTCTCCGTCCCCCGAGCGTGCGAGCACCACCTCGGCGCCGCGCTCCTGCGGCGAGCGCACGCGATAGGCGATCACGAACGTCAGATCGCTGTCGAGCGCGGCGCTCGGAGCACCCGCCCACGCGCCGAAGCCCGAACCGGGCGCAGCGACCGCGACCGTGGCGGGCGCGGTCCCAGGTGCGGGAAAGGCGATGGGCACGGGAGCATCGTACGCGTGCGGACAGTCCGTCATTGGGCCGTGCCAGTGGCTACAACAGTCAGCCCGCGCCGCTGGTCGCGGCGCGGGCTGGTGGCACGAGGCGTGGTGATGCGACGGTTCAGCAGCGGCCGCCGAGCGCAGCAGCAACCGAACACGTCGAGGAGCCGACCTGGAGGCGTCCGTCGCGCGTCACCGTGAACAACACGCCGGGACCGCCGCTGGTGGAACCTGCAGCGGCGAGCTCGGCGGTGTAGGTTCCCGCCGGCAGGCGATGGCCGGCAACGCGGAGATCCCAGACAAAGCGGGAGCGTCCCGCCGGCGCGCTGCCGAGCGCGACGGTCCCGACCCGATGCGCCTTGCGTCCGAGCGCGAACACGATCAGCCGCAACTCACGTGGCTTGTGCAGCAGGGCGAGCACCTCGCCGTTGCTGGTCAGCGTCAGCGCGTGGGGGCCTGGCGTGTCCGAGGTCTGGTAGGTGATCGAGTCCAGCGACAGAAACCCGAAATCATTCCTCGCCGGGGACCGGTCCGGAAACGCGATCACGACCTGGCCGGTTGGCAGGATCGCCACGTCGGCGTAAGCCCCGTCCGCGGTGATCACGATCGTGAAGATCGCTCGGTTCGGTGCGAGGAACGATGGAAGGGTTAGGATGAGACCCGCGTTTGAGCCGATTGGCGAGATCTGCGTCACCTCGCCCTGGAGATGGACGATACCGGCCCCGTCCTCGAACCAGCCGGGGCCCGCGAAGCCGAATGCCGGCGCCCAGTTCGCTGTGTTCAGGTTGCCCGACGCATCGTTGATGAACGGGCTGGCGTTGTATGAGACGCCCTCAAGCGACAGGAAGTGGAGGTCCGAGGGGAATCCGCCGTTGATGGAGTTGGTGAACATCCGGCCATCGGGCAGGATGAACAGCTGGGCCCAGGTGCCAGAGCCGGCGTGGACGATAGTGGTCACCTCATGTAGCGGTGCCGCAGCGTGAGGGAGCTGGCCCAGGAAGTTCGAGTTGGCGCCGAACAGCGTTTGCCTCGCGGCGCCCTCTAGGTGGACGGTCCCCGAACCATCCTTGTACCACTGCGGAATGACGGTACTGAATCCGGCCGATTGCGACCAGTTGCCGCCGTTCAGCATGATCGGCGTGGTCGGAAGCCGGTTGGCCGGCTGGTAGGTGATGTTCTCCAGCGACACGAAGCCAAGATCCTTGGTGAACTTTGGGTCCGGGCTGATCACACTCACCTGACCGTTGGACAGGATCGCGAGGTTGGCGTAGGTGCCGGCGAGGGTGTGCACGGTCACGAAAACGTTTCGGTTCGGTCGCGCCGCAGGCGGAAGCGTGGTGACCAGCTGCGGGCCGCCGGGCGTCGTCTGGGACACCGCTCCCTCAAGGTGGATGATCCCGAACGCATCCTGATACCACCCGGGCGGGCCGGCGTTGCAGCACGCCTTGGCGGACCATCCCGCGGCCGGGGTTAGCGGATTGAGAGCGTAGGCCGACGCCGAGGCAGCCATCGCGCACAGCACCGCGGCTGCGCTGAGGAGCGCCGCCGCGAAGCGACGCCGGCGCCCGAGAGCATGTGTCACGGGTCGGATTATGGTGGTGAGAAACACAGCCCCTCCTAAGTGAAAGAAATGGATCGTTCTGCACGAAGGCCATCCCTGACCTTCAGCTCTACGTGTCAGTACGCGGCGGCGTGTGAATCGGTTCTCGCCGGCGTGGGGTGTTGCCGGTAGCCGCCGGCGTCGTGCCGGACGCGGACGCGCCCTTACACGATCAGCGTTTCGCTCTACAGGCGTAGTGCGCGGCGAGAGCACGTCACCAGTGATCGATTATCTGCCAGGCCGAGCCGTTCCAGTATTCGCCGGGCAGCAACGCCCCGTCGAATAGGTCGGTATAGCGGCCGACGGCCCAGGTGTCCGTGACGGTGGCGCACGACACCGCGACGAAGGTGGCGCCGGCGAATACGCACGGGTTCGCCTCGCGGGACCACGAGCCGCCCCTCAAGCCGGCAACCCAGGGCGTGAATATGCGGGCGGTGAGTGGCGAGTGAAGCCGGCGCCGGTCCATCTCTCCGCGAGGGTGTTCGACGAAGACGAGGTGATCGTATCTCCGGCCGCCTCGCGTAAGCCCAGCGACGTAGACGACACCGCGCGGAACACACGATTTTCCGACGGGCCGAGCACCGCCGGCTAACAGCTCTAGGACCCGGTTGCCTGAGAAGTCGGTGGTGGAACAGGTCACCCGCGCTATCGATCGCGAGCACTGCGAACCTACTCAAACCTCATCGCAACCCCCTCTGAATGGCTGGTTTCACAGTGTCGGAGCGAGATGAGACGCCGGCATCCAGCCGCCGCAGGTACCGCTCAGGAACGTCGGGACTGTTCAGCGGACCGCGGATGGCCAGGTAGCCATCTGGGCGGACGAGCAGCAACTGGCCGTCCAGCGCGTCGTACCGGCGGTGCGCGCGCAGCCCGGGGTCGCCAACCGACCCGGAGTCAAGCGGTTCCTCGCCGATGACGATCGTCTGCACGACCGAAGCCCACGACTCCATTCGCGCGATCGCCTGGCGCGCCATACCGTGGTCGGCCCGCGAGCCAGTGAGGACCAGGAGAGTGTGCGCCGGCGGGCACAACAGGTCGAGCGTGCACACCGGCTCTCCGTCGCGCAGAAGGCCGGTCACGGCTGGGAGTCGATCTCCAGGTGCCACCCCGCCGCGCGCCATCCGTCCCGCCGGCGCCGCGAGCGGTCCGCCGCGGTAGTTGTGGGCGAGCTGCGACAGGCGCCTCGTGTAACGGCGCTGGGCAACCGGCGTGCTCATCGCGATCGGCAGCATCAGATCGCGGACGAAGCGTTTGCGCGGCGACGGCATCGAAAATGTCCTGACCAGGCCATGCGTGAGCGCCAGCACGCTGGTCGCGATCGGCACGCGCTCGGCCTGGTAGGTGTCGAGCAGCGCGGGCGGGGCTTGACCCTGGGCGACGAGCGCGAGCTTCCAGCCGAGGTTGAACGCGTCGTGCAGCCCCGTATTCAGACCCTGGCCGCCGGCGGGGCTGTGAACGTGGGCGGCATCGCCGGCGATCAGCACGCGTCCACCGCGCATGGTCTTCGTCGAGCGCAAGTAGCAGCGAAACGTCGCGAACAGCGTCGGGTCGCTCACCCGCATGCCCTTCGGTCCCCGCTGCGCGACCAGCCGTTCGATCTCTTTCATGTCCGGCGCCCGGCGCTCGCGGCCGCGATCCGGGACCTGCGGCAGGAATAACCGCCAGCGGCTGGAGGACAGCGGGAACATGGCCAGCACCGCCGGGGAGTGGGCGAAGATATGAAAGCGGTCGCTGCGCACCGGCCAGTCGGTCCGCACCTCCGCCATCAACCAGTCCTGGCCGTAGTCCTCGCCGTCGAAGGCGAGGCCCAGCCGGTGCCGGACGATGCTCTGCACGCCATCGCAGCCGACTACCCAGCCCGCGTGCAGCACCTGCTCGCGCTCCCTATCCGGACCGGTGATGAGCACCTCGGCGCCCCCCGCGTCCTGCCGGACGTCGACGACCTCGACTCCGCGCTCAATGCTCACGCCGAGGCTCTCCAGCCGGTCATCGAGGATCCGCTGCGTATGCTCCTGAGACAGGGTGAGCAGGAACGGGTATGGCGTGTCCAAGCCGCCGAAGCGAACCTGGGCACGGCGCCGGCCGCGGAGGTGGAAGATCACGCCGTCGACGCGGTGGCCGAGCGCGAGGAACTCCTCGACGAGCCCTAGCTGATGCAGGACCTCGAGCGTCCTCGCGTGGATCCCGATCGCCCGAGTCTCGCTCGGGCGCGTGGACTGCTTGTCCAGCACGCGCACCTCGATCCCGCGCCGAGCCAGCTCGATCGCCAGCATCACCCCTGTAGGTCCCGCGCCCACGATCACCACCGGCCGGCCGTCACCGCCGAGCGGTGAGATCAGCGGACTGTGTTCACGCGTGGCCGAATTGGTAAGCATTGTCCACCCCCGTTGCGTTTGTCTGTCATCCAGTACGGACGCGCGCGCAATCCGGTTCCCGATCCCGAGCAACCGGGTCTAAAACT
>JAFASQ010000054.1 GCA_019244395.1 Solirubrobacterales bacterium
TCGGCGGCTTCCTCGCCTTGCAGCTCGCCGCCCGCGGCCGCGCGAGCTCGGTAGTCGCTCTCGCGCCGGCTGGCGGCTGGGGCGAGAAAGACGCCGCGTTTCACCGGACGCTCGACTTCTTCATCGAGATGCGAGAGCTGATGGCAAGCCTCGCTCCCCACGCCGACGCGATCGCCGCGACTCCTGAAGGGCGCCGGCGCGCCACCGAAATGATTACGACGAGCTACGAGCACATCCCGGCCGACTTGGTCGCCCACCTGATCGTCGGCGTCGCCGGCTGCACCGGCGCTAGCCGGATGGTCGATTACGCACGGCAGAGCAGCTGGGAGCTGGCCGCCGGCCGGATCGACTGCCCCGTCCGCATCGTCTGGGGGACCGACGACCGCCTGCTGCCGTGGCCGGCGGGCGCGGCCCGCTACCGGCACGAGTGGCTGCCGCACGCCAACTGGGTGGTGCTCGACGGGATCGGGCACTGCCCTCAGCTCGACGTCCCGCTCGAGACCGCTCAGCTGATCCTTGGCTTCAGCGCCCGGTGACGAGCACCGCTGGAGCACCGGCGAACAGCGCGACCGCCGGTTCGAGGGCCGGACGGCGATGCCCGACCCCCGAACCGAACCGTCGGTCAGGGCGCCAACACCCGCAGGGTGTTGTCTCCGTCGTCGACGAAGTAGATGCCGTCGAAGCCAGGCGGCACGGTCAGCCCGAACAGCACGCCGGCACCGCCGGCCGAGTCGGCCGCCACCTTGCTCTGCGCCCCCGCGGGCGTGGTCTCGACGATGTTCCCGTCGCCCCCATTGGCGGTGAGGATGTCCCCGTTGGGCGCCAGGGTCATCCCGAGCGGCCCGTTCAGATCGCCACCCGCCGACACGGTCCGCCCGCCGCTCTGGGCCGGGAGCGCGCGGAACGTCGCATCGTCGATCGCCGCGATCCGGTTATCCACCGTGTCGGCCACGTACAGCGTGCCGTCGGCGCCCAGGGCCACGCCGGTAGGGCCGACGACCAGTGCGTTCGGGTCCGTGCGCTCCGGGAACCCGGTGGCGATCACATCCTCGTCGAGGACGAACGGCGTGACGCCGGGGACGGTGAGAAGCTGGATCCGGACCACAGTTCCGCGGTCGACGGGCGGCCCCGGCTGGGTGAAATCACGCGTGGCGGCGACCGTGCCGTTGAGCACGTTAGTCACGTACAGCGTGGTGAAGAAGCCGTGATCGACGGCGGTCATATCCCAGGGACCGTTGATCGGCCCGCCGGCGATCGTTTGCACCACCTCGCCGTTTGAGTCGAGCACGAGCAGGCAACCGGCCTGGGCGGTCTTCGCGGATCCGTTTCGCGTCGGCAGGCTACCCACGATCACGAATCCGCTGCGGGTGACCGCGAGCGCGGTGGTCAGGCCGACGCCACCCGGACACGGGCCGCGCAGAGTCTTGCGATCGATCTGGGCGAACACCGACGCATGCCCGGGCACCCCATCGTTGCCGCCCGGCGGGACCTGGACGATCGTCGTCCCCGTTCCCTGCAGGTTGTCCGAGTTGTTGAAGTTGCTGATGAGCAGGTTGCCCCGGCGCAGCGCCCCGACGCTCGTCGGCACGGTCACGATGCCGTACGGGTTGACGTCTCCGTTGGCCGGCACGGTGGTGGCGATCGGCCCCGGGTTGGGCTGCAGCGGGGCGATAAACGGCGACGCCTGCGCGGTCGCGACGCCGGCTCCCAACAATGCGGACAGGCATGCGAGCGCCAGCAGGGCGGCTCGACGTGCGCGAGAGTGAGAGATCATGGCTCTCCTCCTTCGGTGGTTAATGACTCTCCGTCCGCTCGGACTCCTCACGCCCCCCGGACCTTCCTCGATGAGCGCACGCTCACGGAAATGACGCGTCTCGCCGCCCGGGGGTGGCCTGCCGCTCCCTCTCCGCCCATCGCTCCGCCCAGGCGTTCAGCGGTCCGTACAGCTCGAGCAGCTCCCGGCCCCCGTCGGTCAGCCGATACCCCGCGCGCCCGGCCTCGACGATTTCCGCCACCCGTAGCTCGGCCAGCCGATCGTTCAGAACCGAGGAGCTAACCCCCCCGCAGCGTGCCTGCGCCTCCCGGAACGACAGCGGGCCCTCCCGGAGCTCCCAGATCAGCCGCAGCGCCCACCGCCGGCCGAGCAAGTCAAGCAGCGCCATGATCGGGCGCCCGGTGTCCGAGCCGCGGACCGGCCTTCCTGGTTTCGGGATCTTGGGCAGCGAGTGGCCTCTCCTGAGAGAAACTAGCGCTTTGCTTTCCGAAGCGCTATGGTTTCCGAAGCAGATGGTGCCACGGATCACCCCTCTCCACCAGCCCTACGAGCCTGCCACGGAGGACATGCTCCGCAAATGGATGCCGCCCGACAGCGGGATCGAGCCCCTCCGGCTCTTCCGGACCCTCGCCGTGCACGGCTCGCTCATGGCCCGCATGCGGCCGCTCGGCGCCGGCATCATCGGCCACGGCCTGCTCGAGCCGCGCGTGCGCGAGCTGATGATCCTGCGCACGTGCGCGCGCTGTGGGGCGGAGTACGAGTGGGGCGTCCACGCCACCTTCTTCGGCGAGCAGGTCGGCCTCACACGAGACGAGCTCACCGCGACCGTCCTCGGGGGACCGGACGACCCGATCTGGTCAGAGCGCGAGGGCGCCCTGATCCGCCTGGCCGACGAGCTGCGCGACACCGCGGGCGCCGGCGACGCCACCTACGCGCTCCTCGAGCGTCATTTCACCGCCGCGGAGATCCTCGAGCTCGTGGTCGCTGCCGGCTGGTACCACACGATCTCGTTCGTTGTAAACGCGGCCCGGGTGGAAATCGAGCCCTGGGCCTCCCGATTCCCGCAGGGTGTGGCGACTTTTCCGTCCTAGAGCCGGGAAAAGTCGCCACACCCCCTCAGTCCGCGGCGCCCAACACCCGACGCGTCTCGTGCGCGATCTGCACGTCCTCGCGCGCGTGTAACACCGCGGTCCGGACGGGGGTCCCCGCGGCCGAGATCTCGGCGTCCCCGGACACACCGGCATTCAAGCCCGGGTCGATCGCCACCCCGAGAAAGCCGAGACCCTCGGCCGCCCCGGCCCGGACCTCGGCGGCATGCTCCCCTACTCCGCCCGTGAACACCAGCACGTCCAGGCCGCCCAGGGCGGCGGTCATCGCGGCGATCCCCGCGCGCAGCCGGTGCAGATATACGTCGAGGGCCAGCCTCGCCGCCTGATCGCCGGACGCCGCCCGCGTCAGCACCAACCGCATGTCGGCGGTGCCGGCCAGCCCGAGCAGGCCCGACTCGTGCTCGAGCGCGTGCCCGAGTTCGTCGGTCGACAGCGCCTCGCGGTCGAGCAACCACAACAACAGGCCGGGGTCCACGGTCCCCGAGCGCGTGGCCATCACCAGGCCCTCGAGCGGCGTGAATCCCATCGTGGTGTCGACCGAGCGACCGTGCGAGATCGCGCACAAGGACGCGCCGGCGCCCAGATGGCAGCTCACGATGCGCATGTCCCTCGCCGCGCCGGCCCCAGTCGCCGACTGCACCACCTCCGGGGCCCGGCGCGCCACCCACGCATGCGAGAGCCCGTGAAAGCCGTAGCGCCTGATCCCCCACCGCCCCGTCCACGCCACCGGCAGGGCATACGTCGCCGCGGCGTCGGGCATCCCGGCGTGAAACGCGGTGTCGAAGCACGCCACCGCCGGCAGCCCCGGCAGCGCCCGCGAGACCGCGGCCAGAGCAGCCAGCGACTTGGGTTGATGGAGCGGCGCCAGGTCCACCAGCCCATGCAGGGCAGCCTCCACCGAGGCATCGATCACCACCGGGTCCCGGAACCGGGCGCCGCCGTGCACGATCCGGTGCCCGACCGCGTCCGCCTCTCCTAAACCCGACGACAGTGCGGCCCGCAACTCACCCGGTTCCACCTCGGACCGCGGCGCCTCCAGGTCCCGCGAGCCAAGCGTCTCATCCCCCGGCCCGAGCAGCGACAGCTTGACGCTGCTCGACCCCGCGTTGACGACGAGCACCCGCAACTGCGACGTCTACATGTCCGCCGAGGTGTCCGAGACACCGCCGGCGGGCACCGCGAGCCCACCCGCCGAGCCCGGCCACACCCAGTCGCGCACGTCCGGCACATCGTCGCCGAACTCGCGGGTGTAGGCCCGGTGGCGCAGCCGCTCGTCGACCATCTCCTGGCGCAGATGCGCCGCACGCTCGCCGAGCCCCGGCACGCGGTCGATCACGTCCATCACCAGGTGGAAGCGGTCGAGGTCGTTGAGCATCACCATGTCGAACGGCGTCGTCGTCGTGCCCTCCTCCTTGTAACCCCGGACGTGGAGATTTTCGTGGTTTGTCCGACGGTAGGTGAGGCGGTGGATCAGCCACGGATAGCCGTGGTAGGCGAAGATGATCGGGCGAGCCGATGTGAACAGTGCGTCGAACTGCGCGTCGGACAGTCCGTGCGGGTGTTCGGACTCGGGCTGCAGGCGCATCAAGTCGACCACGTTCACCACCCGCACCTTCAATTCGGGCAGCCGGTCGCGCAGCATGGCGGCGGCCGACAGAGTCTCGAGTGTCGGGATGTCCCCCGCACAGGCCAGCACCACGTCGGGCTCACGCCCTGCGTCGTTCGAGGCCCATTCCCAGATCCCGATCCCGCGCGTGCAGTGAGCGATCGCCTCCTCCATCGTGAGGTAGTCGAGTGCCGGCTGCTTGCCCGCCACGATCACGTTGACGTAGTGGCGGCTGCGCAGGCAGTGGTCCGCCACCGACAGCAGGCAGTTAGCGTCCGGGGGCAGGTAAACGCGAATGATGTCGGCCGACTTGTTCACCACGTGGTCGATGAAACCGGGGTCCTGGTGTGAGAACCCGTTGTGGTCCTGCCGCCAGACGTGGCTGGACAACAGATAGTTCAAGGACGGGATCGGCCGGCGCCAGGGGATGTTCCGCGTCACCTTCAGCCATTTGGCGTGCTGGTTGAACATGGAGTCGATGATGTGGATGAACGCCTCGTAGCAGTTGAACAGCCCGTGGCGGCCCGTCAAGACATAGCCCTCGAGCCAGCCCTGGCAGAGATGCTCGGACAGCACCTCCATGACCTGCCCGTGGGGGCCGAGGTGGTCGTCGGTCGGCAAGCGCTCGGCCGTCCACACCCGGTTGGTCACCTCGAACACCGCCGCCAGACGGTTGGAGGCGGTCTCGTCGGGGCCCATGATCCGGAAGCGGTCGGGGTTGGCGGCGGTCACGTCACGCAGCCACCCTCCGAGTACGCGCGTGGCCTCGCTAGAGGTGGTGGCCGGGGCGCGGACCTCGACGGCGTAGTCGCGGAAGTCCGGGAGCTCCAGCGCCTGCGCCAGCAGCCCGCCGTTCGCGTGCGGGTTGGCGCTCATTCGCAGCTCGCCCTCGGGCGCGAGCGCGGTGATCTCCGGCCGCAACGCGCCAGCCTCGTCGAACAGCTCCTCCGGCCGATAAGAGCGAAGCCATTCCTCGAGCTGCGCCAGGTGGGCTGGGTTGGTCCGTGTGGCGGCCAGCGGTACCTGATGCGACCGGAACGATCCCTCCGTGGGCAGGCCGTCGACCTCCTTGGGCCCGGTCCACCCCTTCGGCGTCCGCAGCACGATCATCGGCCAGCGCGGGCGCCTCGCCCCGGGTCCCCCGCCGCGAGCCGTCGACTGAATCGCCGCGATCTCGTCCAGCACCTCGTCGAGGGTGGCCGCCATGAGCCGGTGCATCTCCTCCGGATCCGATCCCTCGACGAACCGCGGCGCGTACCCGTAGCCCTCCAACAGCGACCGGAGCTCTTCGGGTGAGATGCGGGCGAGGACGGTCGGGTTGGCGATCTTGTAGCCGTTCAGGTGCAGCACCGGAAGGACGGCCCCATCGGACACCGGGTCCAGGAACTTGTTCGAGTGCCAGCTCGTGGCCAGCGGGCCCGTCTCGGCCTCGCCGTCGCCGACCACGCACAGCGCTAGCAAGTCGGGGTTGTCGAACACGGCCCCGTAGGCGTGCACCAGCGAGTAGCCCAGCTCGCCGCCCTCGTGGATCGAGCCCGGGGTTTCCGGCGCAACATGGCTGGGAATCCCGCCGGGGAACGAGAACTGGCGAAACAGCCGGCGCAGTCCTCGGAGGTCGCGCCCGATGTGCGGGTAGACCTCGCTGTAGGTGCCGTCCATGTACGCGCTCGCGACCAACCCCGGACCGCCGTGGCCTGGACCGGTGATGTAGATCGTGCTCAGCCCACGCGCCCGGATCGCCCGGTTCATGTGCGCATAGACGAAGTTCAGGCCAGGCGTCGTGCCCCAGTGGCCCAGCAAACGCGGCTTTACGTGTTCCGGGCGCAGCGTCTCGCGCAGCAACGGATTGTCGAGCAGGTAGATCTGGCCCACCGACAGGTAGTTGGCCGCGCGCCACCAGGTGTCGAGTGCCTGCCCCTCCTCGGCCGACAGCGACGCGGTGGCGGAGGCAGTCATACCGCCTGTCGGTCGCGACCCTCGAGGTAGGGCGCCAGGTACTTGGCGACGATCTTCACGGGTGGCGACCAGCTCGGCTGATCGCTGATCTGCGAGCTCGACCCATGCCCGCCGGTCACGCGCGCGCTGAGATAGAGCGGCTTGTCGGCTCCGAGGAGGATCGCGCGAAGCTCGGGATCGAACGGCTGCGGCTCGACTGGCGCGCCGGCCATCGCTGCGATGGCCCCCGCCGCCGTGTCCGCCTGCTGTGCGGCGATCCCGCCGAACTTGATCGGGAAGTCGGTGGCGTCTCCGGCCGCGAACACGTTCTCCAGCCCGCGCACGCGGCAGTGGCTATCGATCGGGATGAAGCCGCCCTCGGGTCCACCCGGTAGGCCCGGAGTGGACGGCCCATACAGCTGGGGAAGGGCCACCACCCGGTCGACCTTGAGCGTGCGTTCCCCCGGACGGATGGCCACCAGCCCGGGTTCCGGTGCCGAGGCGTGCGCGGACGTCACGACCGTGATCCCGTTCTCGTCGAGCAGCCGACTCACCGCCTTGCTTACGGTGTCGCCGAAAACGGCAAGCGGCGCGTCCTCCGGGGTCGCGATCGTGATCGCCACGTCGGTCTGCATGTCGTACGCGCGGCGTGCCGTCATTAGCGCAAGCTCGTAGATCGGGAGCGGCCACGGCATCGCCGACGGCGCGACGAACGCAATCGTACGCACGTAGCCGCCCTCGACGTCCTGGATCAAGCCGTGGAGCTGCTCGTCGAGCCGGCTGTCGTCGATGGTCAGACCGTGGCTGAACGCCGGGCGCAGGCGCGCCCCGGTGGCCAGCACGACGGCGTCGTAGCCGAGCTGCGTGCCGTCTGCCGTCCGCAGCACCGAGCGGGACGTGTCGAGCGACTCCAGGGTCGTGCGGACGAGCTCCACGTCGATGTCGCGCGCGATGTCGGCCAGTGGATAGGTGTGGGCCGCGGCGTAGCCGAACGGTTCCTTCACCCGCGCCGGCCGGTACACGAACGTCTGGCTCGGCGCCAGGAGCGTCGTCGTGACCCGATCGCCGGCGAGGTCGCGCAGCGCCAGCGCTGCCTCCAGGGCCGCCACGCCGCCGCCGGCGATGACGACTTCCGTGCGTGGTGTAGAGGTCGCGGATGAGTTCATGAACCCCGGCCTATGTTCTCACGGCTCCGTTGCTCGGTGCGGTCCGCCCGGCTCGATGCGCCGGCCGGACACGGTCCACGCCCGGATCCGCACCCAGTGCGGCTTGTCCCCGGGCGCCCAGGAATCGAGATCGAGGCCGTCGAGGCGGCGCAGGTCGGCGGGGTTGGTCACCTCTTCGGTCGCGCCGACCACGATCACGCTCCAGCCCGAGCGTGCCTCGTGATCGAGCCCGTCGACCTCGAACGCCGCCGTGTCCCGACGCAGCAGTGTGTAGAACTTCGAGCCCGGCGCCGTGCGGAACACGACCGACTGCGAGGCCTGGTCGAAGGCGTAGTTGACCGGCCGGATGACGGGCGCGTCCTTGCCGCTGACCGCGAGCCGGCCGACGCTGTTCTCGGCCAGCAACCGGAGACATTCCTCCCGCGAGAGTTCGTGCATCGCGGTGGTCATTTGGCTCACCCTACCCGGCGGGGAGCCGGCCGGCATCCGAAAAAAACCGAACCTCGCCCGATCAACCCGAGACGTTACGGCGCGTATCTGCCGGGTAAGGGGCGCAGGGAGGCTCGGTCTCTAGGGTATTCGGTTTGCCCGGCCAGGTCTCCAGGCGCGAGGAAGGCGGGACGGCCTGACAGGGCGTTCCGGCGGCCTCGCGCCGGCTGTCCGTGCACGCATTCCGCTCGCCGCCCGCACCGATCCTCGCTGGCCGCTCGCCCCCCGCCGCCTGGCCGATCTCCGCCTGCCCCGCACCGCCCAACGCACCCGGTCGCCGCCTGCCCCGCGCCCCCAAACGCAGCGCGGCCCCCAACGCAGCGCGGCGCTACCCGGCAGACTCCACATCCACCTGGCGCGGACCGCTCGCGGCGTCTTTGAGGTCGGGTTCGGCTCCCCGCGGCACCGTCGGCCCGCCGTCGGATGTCGCGTCGGCCTGCTCGCCGCCGCGCGAATCGATTCCCGCTTCGGTCGCCGGGGCATCCGAGCGAGCCTGCCCGCCCAACACCGCGCCGCCCAGCTCGGGGTCCTCACCCAGCAGCTCGGCCGGCGCGTCGGACCCGCCCAACTCCGACGGCACGACCCCCTCACCGGCCCGGGCGGCCCACGGCCCTTTCTGACGCGCCTCCTCCTCCCCCGGCGTCGTCCCGCCGCGCTGCTCGCTCGGCCGCGTGGGATCGCGGCTGTCCTCACCGTCGGTCATCTGGATCCTCCTCCGCTCGTGACTTGCTCGCGTTGTGCTACCCGTGCCGGCCCGCGCTCAGTCGACCGCGCGTGGCGGCTTCAGGCGCTGGTTCCGCGCAGGTGGGCGGCATGCAGCCGCTGGAGTCTCGCCGCCTCGCTGTGGTGCTCGGCAGCGCGCTCGTGAAGCTCGGCCTCGCGCGCGTGTAGCTCATGGGACGCGGAATTGCCGGCCGCCGCGTCCTCCTCGGCATGCGCAATGGCCATCGCCGCGTGGTGGCGGGCCCGCTCAGCGCGCCGCTCTGCGTTGCTCGCCCGCGCATCCGCCGTGGCGGCCAGCGCCTGCTGGTCAATCTCGACGGTCACGCTCGGGAACGGTAGGTATGGCGCCCGTTCGCGTCAAGCAATAGATTGCCTGCATGCGCTACGTGCACACCTGCGTTCGCGTCCGCGACCCGGCCGCATCGGTCCGCTTCTACGAATCGCTCGGTTTCGAGCGCCGCGGCCGCCTCAACTTCGAGACCGCCTACAACCTGTACCTGGGCCTCCCGGGCGACGGCGACACGCTCGAACTCACGGTCAACCGCGGCCGAGACCAGCCCTACGACCTCGGCGACGGCTATAACCACATGGCGCTGGTGGTCGACGACCTCGACGCGCTGCTCGAGACGCTCGCCGCCGAGGGGATCGAGCCCGAGCGCCCGCCCTACGCGCCGGGCGGGAGAAGCGAGGTCGGCCGTATCTGCTTCGTCCGTGATCCGGACGGCTACCGGATTGAATTGATCGACCGGGACTTTCCGACCCCTCAGGACCCGCCGCACCCCTAGGCGCTGCCCCGATAGCGACGCGGGCCGCGACCGCCATCTGGCGCCCAACCCGGTCGGGCCCCGATGTTCGTGGGCGTAGACTGCGCTGGCGATGCGGAACCAGTGGCTGGCCATTGATGTGGCCACCGCTCCAGCGCAGCGGGCGCGAGAGCTTCGACGCGCCTGGGAGCGGTTCATCGGTGAAGGCGAGCCGCACTCGGTGCGCGCCCCGATCGCCGATTCGTGGCGGCGATCGGCGGCCGCTGGCGTCGATCCGTCGGGCGTGCGGATCGCCCCGGTGGTCGCCGACACCGACGAGACCTCGGCCAGGTGGGAGGTCCATCCGCTCGCGCAGATGGCGCCGCTGATCCGGGCGTGCCTGGCGGCGACGGCTGACGAGTCGCGCCATCTGATCGTCGTCAGCGACGAGGGAGGGACCCTGCTATGGGTGGAGGGCAACGCCCGTGTCCGCCTGCGCGCCGCCGACTCGATGAACTTCGCCGAAGGCACTCTGTGGAGCGAGGCCGGCGCCGGGACGAACGCGATCGGAACAGCGATCGCCGCCAAGCACGCGGTCCAGGTGTTCGCGTCCGAGCACTTCAACGAGATCGTGCACGCCTGGACGTGCGCGGCGGCTCCGGTCCACGACCCCGACAGCGGCCGGTTGATCGGCGTGATCGACCTCACCGGCGAGATGGAGACCGTGCATCCGCACAGCATGGCCGTCGCGACGGCGACCGTCCAAGCACTTGAGGCGCAACTCCGCTGCCGGATGCGCGACGAGGACAACCGCCTGCTGGCCCGCTACAGCGATCGGCTGACCGCCGGATCGCAGCCGCGCGCGCTCCTGACGCCAAGCGGGCGCGTGATCGCGAGCCAACCCGACGGCTGGCTCGGCGCCCCACGGCTGCCGCTGCCCGCCGGCGGCGGCAGGCTGCCGCTGAGCGGCGGCGCCCTGCTGTACGCGGAGGTGCTGGGCTGCGACGAGGCGTACGTCGTGCGCGCCGACCGCAGCCCGCGCCCCGCACCCATCCGGCGGGCGGTGAGCCTGCACCTGCTGGGCCGTGACTCCGGCGAGGCCGAGATCGCCGGCCGGGCGGTCTCACTTCGCCTGCGCCACAGCGAGATCCTGGCGCTGCTGTGCGCCGAGCCGGGCGGCCTGAGCAGCGATCAGCTCAGTACCGAGCTGTACGGCGACGCGGCGCGCGCCGGCGGCGTCCGCGTTGAGATCTCGCGCCTGCGCAAGCTGCTTGGCGACTGCATCGAACCCGAGCGCTATCGCCTGTCGCCTGCCGTCTCGAGCGACCTGGCGCGGATTTGGGGACTGCTGCACCGCGGTGAGGTACGTGAGGCCGCAACTCGCTACCGTGGTCCGCTGCTCCCACGCTCGCGCGCACCGGGGGTGGTGCGGCGGCGCGAGGCGCTGGAGCACTGGCTCCGCCAATCGGTGATGACCGCCGGTGACGAGGATGCCCTGTGGGCGTGGTTGCAGACGGCGAGCGGAGCCCGCGACGGCCCCGCCTGGCGACGGCTGCTGTCGAGTCTCGCGTTCCACGACCCGCGACGCAGCCTGGCGGCGTCTCGGATCGCCGAGCTGCGCGCGCAGCGGGGGACGCTCCGCCCCAGCACGTCTTTGTAACGCTCATGTAACGCGCACCCCAGCTGTGTGCACTAGTGTCGGCTGCTGGTCGCCCAGCATCGCATCGATTCTGAGAGGGAGATGGAAAGCCAGCCCACGGACCTGTTCGGCCGCGTGCACGCCGAGCGGCGAGCATGAGCTCCGCGGTCAGCAACGGCAGCCCGGAGCTCGACGAGCTCGCCGGGCATTCGAGCTACGCGAGCACCCGCCGGGTGTTTCGGATCATTGACCGCGTCAGCCGTGCGGGCCAAGGGCTGACCGTCAAGGCGCTCGCGCGCGACCTCGAGATCAGCGCCTCGACGTGCTACCACCTGATCGGCATCCTGGTTGATGAGGGCTACGTCGAGAAGTTGCCCCATCACGCCGGGTACCGGCTCGGCCCGACGGTCGGGGTCTTGTTCGGCCGCTCGCGTCGGTCCGGCAACTCGGCGGCGATTGAGCCGGTGCTCCACGACCTGGCCCGGATCGCGGACCGAACCGCCTACTTCGCCGTGCTGTCGGAGACCGATGACGTGATCGTCACGCACCTGCATTCACCTCCGGATTGCCCCCCGGTCGGGGTGCCACAGGGCTTCTGCGGGCCGTCGTACGCGCTGGCGTTGGGGAAGGTGCTGGTCGCGGCCGGCGGTAGCAGCGCGATCAACCGCTACCTCGAGCAGCATGAGCTGCGCGCGTTCACGCGCCGGACGATCACAGACCCCGCCAAGCTCGAGGCCCACCTCAAGGAGACTCGGACGCGCGGCTACGCGACCGATTTCGAGGAGTTCGCCAAGAATCTCTACTGCGTAGCGGTACCGGTGGTCGACGAGCGGGGGCGCGTATGCGGGTCGGTCGGTCTCGCGACCACCGCGAGCAGCCCGACCGACGAGCTCAAGCGCCTGATCCGCCTGGCCCGACAGGCGGCGGCGCAGATCGCGACGGCGCTGCGCGGCGAGAGCCGCATACCCACTTTCGACGGCCTGGTCTAATCCGACGGCTCATGGGGCGGGCGAGCCCGCCGGGGAGGAGGGACGCGCGAGGCCCTCGGCGAGGTCCCCGAACCCGGGTGCCATCACCGCGCCCGGCTGCGCAACCAGCTCCTCGGCGACCAGGGCCTCGGTCGTCAACAGCAGCGCGGCGATCGAGACAGCGTTCTGAAGCGCCGAGCGGGTGACCTTGGCGGCGTCGATCACGCCGGCCTCGATCATCTCGCCGAACTCGCCGGTCAGTGCATTGAGGCCGCTGCCGACCGGCAACGTACGGACGCGCTCGACCACCGCGACCCCGTCGTGCCCGGCGTTGGCGGCAATCCAGCGCAGCGGCTCCGACAGCGCTGTGCGAACGATCTCTGCTCCCAGCGCCTGCTCGCCGAGGCTCCCGTTGCCGCGCTCAAGCACGTGCTCGGCGTTGACGAGAGCCACCCCTCCGCCGGGAAGGATCCCTGCCTCGACCGCCGCGCGGGTTGCTGCGAGCGCGCCCTCGGTGCGTCGCAGCTTCTCCTTGAGTTCGACCGCGGTCGGGGCGCCAACGTGGATGACGGCGACCTTACCGGCCAGACGCGCGAGCCGCTCCTTGAGGTGGTCGCGGTCGCGTTCATTCTCGACGCGCTCGAGCTCGGTGCGGATCTGCGTCAGTCGTGCGCCGATTTCGGCGTCGGTGCCGGCGCCGCCGAGGATCGTCGTGTCGCTCTCGGTGACGATCACCTTGTGCGCCCGGCCGAGCCGCTGCAGCGTCGTCGATTCGAGCTCCATGCCGCTGTCCTTGGCGATCACCTCGGCGCCGGTCAGCGCCGCGATGTCGCGCAGGTTCTCCAGCCTTCGGTGACCGAACCCGGGCGCCCGCACGGCGACCGACGTGAAGGTCGCGTGGCGGGCGTTGGTGACCAGCGTACCGAGCGCGGCTCCCTCGACGTTCTCGGCCACGATCACCAGCGGACGCTGGGCGCGCATCACCTGCTCGAGCAGCGGCATCAGCACCTGGATGTGCTTGATCGTCTGGTTAGTGAGCAGGATCACCGGGTCCTCGAGTACGACCTCGAGGCGCTCCGAATCCGTGACGAAGTATGGCGACAGGAAGCCGAAGTCCCACTGCAGGCCCTCGACGAACTCCACATCGAGCCCAAGCGCCGGCGAGTCCTCGACGGTCACGACCCCGTCGCGACCGACCGTGTCGAGCGCCTGGGCGATCACCGCGCCGATCCGCGGGTCGTCGTTGGCGGCGATCGCCGCGACGTGCGCCAGCTCCTGCTCGGAGCCGACCGGGCGCGCCATCCGTGCCAGCTCCTCGAGCACCCGGTCGGCGGCGTCCTCGATCCCGCGGCGCAGCAGCATCGGGTTGGCGCCGGCGCTGATCCGTGCCATCCCCTCGTGGATCATCGCCTGTGCCAGCACCGTTGCCGTTGTCGTCCCATCGCCGACGACGTCGCTGGTCTGGCTTGCGACCTCGCGCACGAGATGTGCGCCCATGTTTTCGAACGGATCCGCCAGATGGATCTCCTGGGCGATGCTGACGCCGTCGTTGGTGATCATCGGCGCTCCGGCCATCTTCTCCAGCACGACGTTGCGGCCCTTCGGGCCGAGCGTCACCTTGACCGCCTCCGCCAGCTTGCTGACGCCGGTCTCGAGATGCCGCCGCGCCTCCTCGTGGTAGCACAAGATTTTCGCCATCTACAGATCCCTCCGCTGCTCAGGGGTGGCGGGCGGGGACACGCTCGAGCGTGTCTCCACCCGCCCGCACCACGACACTAGTGGATCATCCTTCGAATCCGCGCCCCCTTCGCGGCTGCAAACCTTCGCCTGGCTTTGTCCTCAGATGCTCGCGTAGCGCTGCTACGCATCGCATCCTGCGTTCTCGCCAGGCTCGATTTTCGCTCGCGAATGGGGCACTGATTCTCTGGCTGGCCCACTAACTCGTTACGGGTGTCAGGTCGAAGCCGAGGTACTCGGCCGCGTCCTCCGGATCGGAGAACAGGATCATCCGGTCGTCCTGGGCCACCATGCGGCCGTAGTGGGTCGACATGATCTCCTCGAACGCGTTCTGGTCGAATTCCTCGCCGGTCGCCTCGGTGAGCTCGTCGAAGTCGAACTCAACCCGCTTGTCAGCATCGACGCGGATCATCGACGGCAGGTAGGTGACCGTGACACCCGGCTTGCCCTGCATGGCGGCGGCGACCGCGTGCCCGACCTGGTTGTCCATCAGGGTCACTCCGCAGCGGTGCGAGGACTCGCGGCGAAACTCCAGTGGGGAGGTCGTCATTGGTCCAGCTCCTTCGGGGTCGGGATGTCGAGTTCTCCCAGGGTCTCCCGCACGCGCTCGCGCGCGCGCGACAGCGTGTCCTCAAACGTGACCGGGGATTGCTCTGCCTGCGAGAAGATCGGCGCCAGTGACCGCGCGGCCGACAGGCTGACCGGGATCCAGTTCGACA
This sequence comes from Solirubrobacterales bacterium, assembly GCA_019244395.1. Classification (GTDB taxonomy): domain Bacteria; phylum Actinomycetota; class Thermoleophilia; order Solirubrobacterales; family Solirubrobacteraceae; genus Palsa-465. Next base: position 14,609 of record JAFASQ010000054.1, read on the forward strand.
GCCAGCCTCCGATCACTTCGATGTTCTGGCGTCCGTGCTCCGAATCGCGCGTCAGGCCGCCGATCAGGTCCTTCGTGTAGGCGAGATCGCGCTCGAGGTCGCTCTCGGCGACGCCCATGACCGTCGGCGTCACGAAATCGCCGTTGGCGGCGGCCGTTCCCATCACGAAGCCCCCGCGGAACAGCTCGCCGACGAGCAACTCGAACACGAGGTTGGCCGCGACGACCGCCTCGCACCAGTCGCGGATCGCCGTCAACTGCTCGGCGTTCTCGCGCACGGGCTGCCA
>JAFASQ010000242.1 GCA_019244395.1 Solirubrobacterales bacterium
ATCGCCAAAGTTCGTCGGCGTGCGCCATGATGGGCGCCCGCCGCCGTAGCTCAGTTGGCAGAGCAGCGGACTTTTAATCCGAGGGTCGCAGGTTCGAATCCTGCCGGCGGCACTGTGATGGTCTTGTAAATCGGGTGGTTTGCGGCGCGGGACGTTTCCGCGGAAACGTCTTGTGTCCCCGAGTCGCGAGGTTGGCGGGCGATCTGCGCGTGGCGCGCGGCATGTCCTCCTACTGGTCACGTCTTCCGTGTCGAGCGTGCGAGCAGACCGGTCTGGTACGCCGAGTAGCGGCTGTCGCACGGCAGGCAGGTCCAGAGGAAGATCGGGCCGGCGTGGGGCGATCGCGGCCCACCGCCGGTCGGCTGGTTCACGCAGCCCAACGCGGAGGCGTGGGTGCGCGACGTCCTCGAGCAGTCGCGCCGCGGCACGCTGCCCGGCATGGTCCGGACGGGTGCGACGTTCGCGGACGCGGCGGCCGAGTGGCTGCGCTTCATCGAGGAGGACCGAGCGCGCGAGCCATCGACAACGATTACCGCTCGGCGTTGAAGGCGCATCTGCTGCCGGCGCTCGGGGCGCAGCCGCTCGAGTCGATCACGCCAGAGCAGGTCGATGCCTGGCGCCCTGGGGCTGAGCGGCTTGTCGAACCGGAGCAAGAACAAGCTGCTGATCCAGCTCCACGGCATCTTCCGACGGGCGCAGATGGTGTGGGGGCTCCAGGCGAACCCACTGGCCCGAGTCGAGAAGCACCCGATGCGATCGAGCGACGACATCCAGGTGTTCTCGCCCGAGGAGGTGTGGGCGCTGGTCCGCGCAGCCCCGTCTGAGCAGGACGGCGCGATCTTCCTGACTGCGGCGTTCACCGGCCTGCGGATGGGCGAGCTGCTCGCGTTGCGCTGGCGCGACGTCGACTTCGCGGGCGCCACGATCCGTGTGCGCGGAAGCTACGCCGCCGGCCACCTGACGACCCCGAAGTCCGGGAGGGTGCGCGCGGTCCCGATGGCTCCTGACGTCGCCTCGGCCCTAGCGCAGCTCGGCCGCCGGAAGAACGGGTCGGCGACGACGACCTGGTGTTCGCCGGCGAACTCGGCGGCTACCTCGACGATCGGCGCTCCGCCGGCGCTATAAGGAAGCGCTCGGCCGAGCGGGCCTTCGCCCGCTCCGCTGTCAAGACCTCCGGCATACGTACGGGACGCGGATGATCGCCAAGGCCGACATCAGGCGCGTGTAGGAATGGATAGGTCACGCGGATATCGACACGACGATGCGCTATCTCCACTACGCGCCACACGCGGAAGACGCTGCGCTAGTCGCCGGGGCGTTCCGCGTCGAGGGCCCCGGAGGGTCGGACATCTCGGGACGTCTTGGGACGTCTTCGAAGAAGTCCTAAGACGTCCTTGAGAGGTCCCGGCCATTCGTGCACGGTTTGGGTATGGCCTCGGCACGAGTCAGGCGATCGGCAAGCGCCTCCGCGGCCGCATCGTCAGCACCAGCGTCGCACCCCAGTTCGTGCCAAAGCGCGACTCCGAGCCGAGCGGCAACAGCGGTCGGACCGCCGACGACGAGGCGCGTCTCGAGATAGGCGAGAAGCAGGACGAAGTCGGAGTGGCGGCTCACTCCTGCTTTGGCTCAGCGGGACGTCTCCGCGGCTTCCCCTATCAGCGCCAGCGAGGGCAGGGACTAGGCGGCCTTGGTGGTGGTTGGCATGGCGTGTTTGCGCTGGGCACTGGAGGCCGTGGGCAATAGGACATTGAGTAGCGAGTTCAAGTCGATGTCTCGCTGCGCGGGGAGCGATATCGGGAGGCTGACCTGGATCGTGTAGCGGTTGCGCCGGCCCACCCGCTGGCGGTCGAGGTAACCGGCGCGGACTAGGTCGGCGACGATTCGTTGCGCTGCTCGCTCGGTGATCTGGACATGGGCCGCGATGTCGCGGATCCGAATCTCTGGGTCCGCGGCGATGCAGAGCAGCGCAAGGCCGTGGTTGGTGAGGAAGCCGAATGGCGGCACGGCGCGGAGCGTACCCAACGCCACGTTGTAAGACAACAATTTCGCGGCATCTCTATCGCGCTATGTCATACACGACTTCTGTTTCGTATATGGTTGCCGAACGCGCACCGACGGCCAGTACTTCGAGATCCATCAGCAACACGAGGACGGCAGGCTGCGGTTGCAGCTGACCGGGGAGCTCGACCTAGCTTCGGCACCCGTCCTTGAGAACCGGCTAGAGCGTTTGCATGCCGAGAACCAACCGGTCCGCCTTGACCTCTCGAGGCTCGGTTTCATGGATAGCACCGGCATCCACGTGCTGATCAGGGCCTTCAATCACTCCCGTGCGGATGGTTGGCAGTTCGAGGTGGATCCTGATCTCTCTGCGCAGGTGGAGGTGCTCTTCAAGGTGACCGACATGGAGCGCATCACCGCGGCCCACGGGATGAACGGCCACTGAGGTTTGGGGAAGGGTCGTTGCCTAGCTCGTGGACGGCGGAGGAGCGCGAACAAGCTGCAGACGATCGCGACCTTGCCGCAGACGAGCGGGAGCGGATCGCCGACGAACGCGGCCAAATCGCCGACCGGCGGGAGACATCGCAGATCAGCGTGAACATGTCGGTGACGAGCGTGAGGCGAGGAGTTATGCCGACGCCGCCATGCGCGGCAGCTCGTATCTGAAACTGCCGAGGTTGCTGCAGTTCTTTACCGGCAACATCGGCCTTCACCACGTCCACCATCTCCACTCGCGTATTCCAAACTACAACCTTCAGCGAGCCCACGACGCCAACCCGATGTTCGCTGGCGTGCCGACTCTCTCGCTCCGAGATGGTCCTCGCGCCGTCAAGTTCAAGCTCTGGGACGAGGAGGCCGGTCGGCTCGTTACGTTTGCCCAAGCCGACCCCGCCCGACGGCGGGCGCTTACGTTGTCGATCCAGATCGACTGGCCCAGGGCCTCGATCTCGCACAGTCTGTTCCTCATCTGTTCCCTCCGTCGGTCCTGTTGCTCTCTTCAGCACAATGTTCCTCCGCTCAGCCATTTGCGCTCGGTTTTCTCGAGCCCGGGAGGTCGGTCCGATTGTGTGGCTGAATGTGGGTATCCGCGCTCGCGAGCATGGAGGCCGATGAGCGCCCGCCTGCCAACGCCATCCAGGACAACGCTGGCGCACGAGGCATCGCTCGTCGTCACCGACATAGCCATCGTTCGCTACCCGAAGGTGAACGAGTACGCCTCGGCGCCGGGCTTGCTGAAGGTGATCTCGACCGTTCGCTCGCGGACGCCGTCATGCTGACGCGCGAGCTGGTACAGGCGTCCGTCCCGTAGCACGCCGGTTCCGTCCTCGTCGACGTCGACGCCTGCTGACGGGCCGGGAGCCTCGCCGTCAAGGAGTACGCGGAAGGGGATGTCCTCTCGCGCTCCGGCGGACAGCACGAGATGTACGTCGCGTGCGTGGAACCGGAACGCGATGCTGCCGCCGGCCTGGTCAAGGACGACGTTTTCGCGCCCGATCGTCCACTCTCCGTCGAGGCTCCAGTGGTTGAAGCACAGCCGCTCGGTGAGCTGGTAGGCGCGGCGTTCGTCGAACGCAACTCCGTCCGCCGAGGAGAAGCGTTCGCTGCGCGCGTACCCGAGATAGCTCTCGGGTGTTTGGAGGTGGTCCCAGTCGGCTGCCGCCTCGACACCGATGCCTTCGACTGGGACGAGTTCGCGCTGCACGCCGAGGAGCCGCTGGATGATCCGCTCGGATTGCTCGTAGCGTCCTTCGCCGAAGTGCTGCTCGCGGATGATGCCTTCGGTGTCGATGAAGTAGAGCGCCGGCCAGTACTGGTTGCCGAACGCGTTCCAGACCTCGTAGTGGTTGTCGACCGCGACCGGGTAGTCGATCTCTCGATCCTTGATCGCCTGCCGGATCCCGTCGATCTCATGCTCGAACGAGAACTCCGGCGTGTGGACCCCGATGACGACGAATCCGTCGTCACGGTAGACCTGCGACCACGCCCGGACGTACGGCTCCTGACGCAGCCAGTTGATGCACGTCAGCGTCCAGAAGTTCACGAGCACGACATGGCCGCGTAGGCCGGCCGGACCGAGTGGCTCAGAGTTGAGCCACTCGGTCGCACCGTCCAGAGAGGGGATGTGCACCCGGCCGAACATCTTCGTCTCAGCGCAGCGACCGGAACGTCGCTCGGACGTCTTGTGAGAGCAGCTGCGGCTGCTCCCAGGCCGCGAAGTGGCCGCCCCTGTCCTGCCGGTTGTAGTAGACGAGGTTGGGATACGCCTGCTCGGTCCAGCTGCGCGGAGCCCGGTAGATCTCATCGACGAAGGTGCTCACGCCGACCGGGACCTTCACGCCCTTCACACTGAAGAACGGGAGCTTGTTCTCCCAATACAGCCGCGCCGAGGACACCCCGGTGTTCGTCAGCCAGAACAGCGTGATGTTGTCGAGGATGTCGTCGCGCGTGAGGTCGCTCGGCCTCTCGAGACGCTCCTCGAGGACCTGCTGAACGATTCCGGGCTGACCGCTGCCGTCGCCGTGATCGAGCATGAACGCCGCGAGATCGATGGGAGAGTCCGCCAGGCCGTACAGCGTCTGCGGACGCGTCCCCATGATCAGCCCGTACGCGACGTGCGTCCCAAAGAACTCGCGCGCCTGCTCATACGAGCTCCGCTCCTCGTCGGAGAGGCCGGCCGGCGCCGGACTGCCAACGAAGGCCGCGGCGAAGAGCTCCGGCGGAAACACGCCCGGGAAGTTGGTATGGATGCCGATCAGCTCCGGTGGCGCCGGCTCCGCAGTCGCGGGGTCGGCCCGGCCGCCCGCCATCGCGTCAACCACAACCCCGCCCCAGTCGCCGCCCTGCGCCACGAACCGCTCGTAGCCGAGGCGCTTCATGAGCTCGACGTAGGCCTTCCCGATGCGCACGGGATCCCATCCGGTGCCGGTCGGCTTGCCCGAGAACCCGTACCCCGGCATCGACGGGATCACGATATGGAAGGCGTCCGCCGCGCTGGCGCCGTGCGCAGTGGGATCGGTGAGCGGGCCGATGAGCTTCAGCTGCTCGATGATCGAGCCGGGCCAGCCGTGGCAGACGACCAGAGGGAGCGCGTCCTCGTGCTTCGAGCGGACGTGGATGAAGTGGATGTCCACCCCGTCGATCTCGGTGACGAAGTTCGGGACGGCGTTCAACCGCGCCTCGCACTTACGCCAGTCGTACTCGGTCGCCCAGTAACGAGCGAGGTCCTGCATCATCGCAAGCGGCACGCCCTGCGACTCGTCCTTGACGGTTTCCCTGTCGGGAAAGCGGGTCGCGGCGATGCGCGCACGCATGTCTTGTACATCCGCCTCGGGAAACTCGACGGTGAACGGCCGGATCGCCGTCGCGCCGGCTGACCTCTCGGTGGTGACAGCCATGTGGGTCCTCCTTGGTGGGGTAATGGGTGCCGCCATGAAGCCTGCTCGCCGGCTGCATAGTTCGCGCCCGTGAGCTCGCTTGGTTTGCTCGCGGGGTTTGCCCCGGGCTCTCCAAGCTCCGCGCGTACGGAGGTATCTCGCGCGCGCCCCTCGGCGGCGGCCGTCGCCGCCACGCCGAGGCGCTCCGACAGCTCGGACTCAGGCCGGGATCAGTTGGCTGTCGGAGCTCGGCAGGGCCTGGGCTAAGTCCTGGCGAGAGCCGATCCCGAGCTTGCTGAAGACGTTGCGCAGATGCCACTCCACAGTGCGCCGGCTCAGAAAAAGCCGTGCAGCGATCTCCGGATTCGACACCCCATCACGGGCCAGCTCGGCGATCTGCCGCTCCTGCGCAGTCAGCTCATCCCGCGTCGCGACCGTCCGCTTGCGCACCTTCTCGCCCGTCGCTAATAGCTCACCGCGCGCCCGCCGTGCAAATGCCTCCATCCCGATCGCCGTGAACATGTCGTGCGCCGCGTGCAGATGCTCGCGGGCCTCGACACGGCGCTTCTTGCGGCGCAACCACTCCCCGTAGAGCAGATGAGCCCGGGCGTGCTCGGGACGCCGGCGGGTCCTTGCCAGTCTCTCGATCGCCTCGCGATGCAGACGCTCGGCGCTCTCACCCTCGCTCAAGAGTGCACGGCAGCGCGCTCGGATTCCCCGCCCCCAGTCGCTGCTGCAGGGCGTGGTGGCCGCCATCAGGCGCTCGAGTGCACCGGCCGCGAGGTCGGGCCTCGTGGTGTGGACCGCCGCTTCGATCAGCTCGGTCAGTGCCCAGGGGGAGACGTGATGCGGTGGCCCCTCCGCCGCTCGTTGGGCGGAGGCAAGCGCCCGGTCATAGCGGCCAAGCCCGTTGAAAAGGATTGCGTTGGCCCACTCGGCCCACTGGACGCCGAGCCCCTGACCGCTTGTTTCGGCCTCACGGATCGTCGACTGGACCAACGGCGAGGCGTCCTGTTGGCCTCGGAGCGCGGCGAGCAACAG
>JAFASQ010000287.1 GCA_019244395.1 Solirubrobacterales bacterium
GCAGTCGTGGGGGCCGGTGTCTGCGCCGTCGCGGCGCTCGCGCAGAGGCCAAAGAGCGACGCAGTAGTGATCGCAATTGCCCCGAGAGAATGAAACCGTGACTGGTCTACGCGCATGGCGAGTCGCTTCCGAACGTAATCCTGAGAACAACTTCTGGCTGATCGACCCCGTCAGCCGGCGAGCAACCTAATGGGGAATTCTGCGGCGAGCAAGGTGGTACGCAAGAATTAATTCGCAATTTGCGGAGATTTTGAGGGTCCAGTGCGTTGAAAAACGGCCTCAAAACTGGTATCGCGACATGTCGCGACAGGCATTAAGGCGGTTCGAACGAATGGAGGCGCCGGCTGGTGGCAGGGAGCAGGTCCCCGTGGCGGTCTATGTCGGATCGCGCGAGCGCGACCGTGGGGTCTCGGTTCGATCGTGGGCTTGCCGGTAGTACCGCGGGCTTCTGCGCCACGAGCCGTCGGCGGCCGTGTCGGATGGGGCGCCCGTGGTCGCTCCGCTGGGCGTCGCTTCGACGTCACAGGTGTGCTCGGAGCACGAGGTCCGGAAAGCCCGCCCGCCTGGGGTCCTGAAAGCCCGGCGGCCGACGCATTGCACCGGACGGATCGTGTCGGGACGGTCGGTCTTGACCCATTCGCTCGAGCCGGTCTAGCGCTCGTGGGCCGCCGAGCAGCCGCCGAGGTCCCTCAACCCCCTCGAACATCGGCAGCGGTCAGGACACGCTGGCTCGAGTGCAGATGCACGCGAGCTAGCGATGGATAGGTCACCGCCAGATCGCGTGCGAGACGTCGTGCGAGACGCGCGAGGATTCGGACCGGCGCGGGGGCGCGAGCTGGCGCTCGTCGACGACCAGGCGCGGCCGCAGCCGGGCGTAGGCGAGCGTCCCGCCGAGGGTTGGGATCCAGAACGCGATCGCGTGGTAGACGAGGACGGCGGCGGCGGCGTGAGTGACCGGCAGTCCGTAAAGCGTGAGGGCGCCGACGAGGCCGGAGTCGAGGACTCCGATGCCCCCGGGGATTGGGATGGCATTGGCGAGGTAGCCCGCCAGGTAGGCGACGATAAGCGGTGCTAGCGGCGGGAGCGGGCCGACGGCGGCGAACGTCATCCAGAGGACGGCGATGTCGAATAGCAGATAGCCAAGAGCGCCCAGCAGGCGCCAGCTGGGCCGGGTCAGCGCCTGGCGGGCGGCGGGGATCCCGATGCCGATGTCTTCCAGCCACGCCGCTTTGGGGTGCTTACTGGACACGCGGCGCGTGAGGTTTGGTAGCCCGACGACCAGGATGATCGCCGCGAGGGCGGCGATGACGGGGAGCCCGGCGCGCAGCATGTCGTGGGGGCCGTCGGTGATCCGGAAGAGCAGCAGCAGGCCGGCGGCGGCGAGGGTGAATACGTTGATCGCACTGGTCAGGAAGAACAGCCCGCTGGAGCGTCGCACGATCTGCTGTGCGGACATGCCGACGAGGTGAAGCAGCCAGCCGCCTACGGCGAGGGAACCGAGTCCGCCGCCTGGCAGCAGCGCGCCCGAGCCCAGCTGCGACCACGCCATGTTCCGCGCGAGCGGCTTTGGTACCGGCCTGAAGAACAGCCGGAAGATGACCACGAAGCTCAGGCAGGACGCGAGTTCCAACCCTAGGGCCGCGGCCACCAAGGCCGGGTTCATGTCGGCGATCTCCCCGGCTACGGGGCGCAGATCGGGGACCGCCAGCAGCGCCGTGATGACGCACGCGGCCAGCACCAGGATGGTGAGAAGCCGCCGGGACACCCCGCGCCGGTCGATCGCCGACCGCCCGCGCCATCCGCCGGCGAGTCTTTGCGCCGGCCGCCTCACCCGGTCCACGATGCGCGCGCCGGCGGCGGCTAGCGAGGGCGTTTCGGGCGTCGCCGACATGACCGAGGCCGCCTGCCTGACCTAGATCGTCGACGGGGGTGGGACGACCGCGCGGGCGATTAGCTCGGCGACGGACCAGCGGCGCATGCGTCGCGCCCCGACCGCCGGCGCCGTCGCGTCCTCGCCTGTCGCTGGGGAAACCCCGGGCACGCCGTTACGGGTGTGCGCCGGCGTGCCCGGCGAAGTAGGCCGTCGCCGACCGAACACCGAGCGGACGGCGTTCTCGGAGAGGAAATCTCCGGTGGGAAAATCGGTCCTGGTCGGGTCTTTGCTCATCACGAGTACTCCTTGCGTTGGGCCGGGCTCACCGTCGGGGGTTGGCGACGGCGGCTGCTGGCGGCAGGGTCATGTCGTTTCAAGGCTGAGGGTCAGGTCGTTGCGCGCCTCGGCTTGCGCGGTCCGGGCACGTCTGGCGCCATCCCGGGGAAGGATCAGCAGCGCGACGAGCAGTCCAACTCCGAACAGCCCCGCTGCCCACTGGAACGCGGTCGTGTAGCCGTGGATCGATGCCGCGGTGGTGAGACCGGCGGTGTTGGCGTGGGCGGACACGAAGCTGGCGGCGGCGCTGGCGAAGATCGTGCTGAGCAGCGCCGTGCCGACCGAGCCGCCGACCTGCTGGGAGGTGTTGACCATGGCGGAAGCGATGCCCGCGTCGTGGCTCTCGACTCCCAGCGTCGCGGTCGAGAAGGCGGGCGCGAAGATGCAGCCCATGCCCACGCCCGTCAGTAGAAGCCCGGGCAGGACGTGGCTCGCGTACGCGCCGTGTGGCGTCAGCTGGGTGAACAGGATCATCGCGACCGCCCCGAGCGTCATGCCGGTCACGACCAGAGGCTTCGCCCCGGTGCGAGGCAGAATCCGAGTCTGCACCGTGGTTGCCGTGAGGACGATCATCACGGTCATGGGCAGGAACGCCAGGCCGGTCTTCAGAGGCGAGTATCCGAGGCTCTGCTGCAGGTAATAGGTGAGGAATAGAAAGACGGCGAACACCGCCGAGCCGGCCAGGGCGATCGTCGCGTATGCCCCTCCGCGAGCCCGATCCCACACGATGTGCAGCGGCAGCAGCGGATGCTCGACACGCCGCTCGAACGCGATGAACCCGATCAGCAGCATGGCGCTGAGCCCCAGCGCAACGATGGTGACCGGATCCGTCCACGAGGTCGTCTCGGCGTTCGAGAACCCGTAGACGAGCGCGAACAGGCCGCCCGAGGCGAGTGCGACGCCCGGCAGGTCAAGTGGCGCGCGGGCCGGCTGGCGTTCGTTGCGCAGCAGCCGAAGCGCCATGACCGCCGTCGGGACCGCGATCGCGAGGTTGACGTAGAGACTCCAGCGCCATGACAGAGCCTGGGTCAGCACGCCGCCGAGCAGCAGACCGACCGAGGCTCCCCCGGCGGCGATCGCGCTGAAGATCCCGAACGCCTTGGGCCGATCGGGAGATCCCGCGAAGGTCACCGTCAGCAGACCGAGCGCGGAGGGGGCGAGGATCGCGCCGAACGCGCCTTGCAGGGCGCGGGCGGCGACCAGCATTCCGAATGACTGCGCCAATCCTCCGATCGCGGACGCGACCGCGAAACCGGTCAGCCCCCCGATCAGGGTCCATTTGCGATCGAACAGATCGCCGAGCTTGCCGCCTAGCAGCAGCAGACTCCCGAACGCGAGCGCGTAGGCGGTGACCACCCACTGGCGGCTGTCGGTCGAGAAATGCAGCGCCCGCTGGGCCGACGGAAGCGCGATGTTCACGATCGTCGCGTCGAGCACGACCATCAGCTGCGCGATCCCGAGAACGGCGAGCACTGCCCATCGGTTCGCGGGTGCGGCGGCGGCCGGGGCGGGAGAGCTGTGGGTCATCGCGGTCCTTCCAGGTTGCAAACGGAGCAGGGATGAACCACATTAGCAGAATCATCCATGCTGTATATATCAACGGTGTAATGGGAATCACCCTCGCTATATGGAAGATGCCCGATCCGCGCTATACTTGACGCGGCGATGAGTTCCGAGAAAGCCCCGTGCGCAGCCAGCTCGATGGTGCTCCTGCCCCGCCTGACCAAGCAGGTAATGCGGCGCAGCAACCCCGAGCTACTCGGAATGGACCTACGCCTGCTTATGGCGCTGAGCTACCTCGCCGACCACGACGGAGCCCCTCAGCAGGAGCTCGTCGACGCCCTGTGCATGGACGCCAAGAACGTCGTCCTGCTGCTCAACGAGCTCGAGGATTGCGGACACCTCGTCCGTCGCCGCGACACCGAAGATCGCCGCCGCCACCGCGTGCACATCACGAGCGCCGGGCGCCGAGCCCTCGAACGCGCCGCCCAAGCGCAAGAAGACATCGAGGACGACGTCTTACA
>JAFASQ010000314.1 GCA_019244395.1 Solirubrobacterales bacterium
GCTTCCGGAGTAAGCCCAGCTACCGGACAACGTGGCGACGCCTCCGCGAGCTCGCGGCGGTCGCCGACGAGTTCCTGGCGGCAGCGGGCAAGCTCATTCGGCGCGCCCGCTCCCAGGACTCGCGCGTCATGGCCCACGTTCACTTCGACAACACCGAAGACGAAACGCACGCCGCGCTTGTACACGATTGTGAACCCGATAAGTGTCCCGCGAAGGACAACGGTCACGCCTCTGGTCATGGCCGCGCAGGTGCCGGAACCCGTCCGGCGCGGCAGGACACGAAGGCGTTTCGCGAGGAGCGCCATCAACTGGCGCGTCTCGCGCCCCAGCAAGCTGGCGATGACAGCGCGACGGGCAAGCCCGACGATGTGGAAATCGTTCGTCGCGGCTCGCGGATGATCAAGCGCGTGCGCATCGACGGCTGCTGGTACCGCACGGTCGACCTCGACGCCGGCATCCGCGCCTACATGGGACCTCGCGGCGCAAAGCGCTTCTGGCACGGCTACTACTCCGGCAAGGCGGTCGACCACTTCACCGGCGGCGTCGTTCCCATCGTCGACAGCGCCAGCCGCCAGGAGTACGACCTGTTCGAGGACCACTACGACCTGGTGAGCGACCTGCTCGGCGAGGCGCCGGAGACGGCGATCGGCGACAAGGGCTTCTCGGTCGCGAGCGTCTTTCAGAAGTGCACGACCAACGGCACGGCGCCCGTCTTCCCATGGCGGCCCGGCGGTTTCAAGCGCCACGACAAGGACACCCACGACCGCCACGGCGTCCCCCGCTGCAAGCACTGCGGCGCCCCCACCAGCTTCGTCCGCTTCTCTCCCGGCGACCTGTCGAAGGCCGCCGACAACCGCAATCCTCGCTTGTGGGTGCAGTGCATGGCCGGCGCAACCGACGAGTGCACGAAGACCCAGACAATCTCATGCTCGTCCGATTACCGGCTGCTCGTGCCCCTCTGGCGCATCGACCCGCTCTACCACGAGCTGAGGGAATCCCACAGCTCCTACGAGGCCCAACACGACTGGTGGCGCGATCGTTACAAGGTCGCCGCCGACGATCTCGGCGTCCGCCCCAAGATCCGCGACATCGGCTGGCATCGCCTTCGCGCCAATGTCGCCGCTCTTGTCGACTGGCTTCGCATCTGCTACCGCGAAGGCTGGCTCGGCAAGCCCCGACGCAACCACCTGGGAACCGAGCGCAAGTTCAAAGACCGCGCCGCGAGCATCAGCGCCAAGCTAGCCAAGATGCGCGTCCGAATGGGCATCATGGGCGCGTACGGCGAGAAGGCCGAGCAGCTCGGCCTCGGCAGGCGAACACCACCCTCGCGACGGGATCGCGGCGCACCCGCCGCGTAAGCTCGCTCACTGCCCTGAAGAACCCATCAGCCGCCCGGGATGACCCCTGGGCGGCGCTCGGCGCTTTCGGCGCGGTCGTCGCCGGGCACGTCTGACTCGGGCTCGAGCGAGCCGCCAACTGTCCCGAGAAGCCGTCCATAACGCCGAAAGACGCTCCAGCCTCCTATTTGGAAACTGAAGCGTCTAACTGTCGAGGTGGAGACGGCGGGAATTGAACCCGCGTCCGCGGCCGCGCAAAAGGTGGCATCTACGAGCGTAGCCGGCACTCTGGTCTCACCCTTCGACTCGCCTTGCCGGCGGGGTTGTCGAGGGCCAGCTCCGAAGGTGTCCCCGGCGGGGCGGGAGCGGGCCTCACCGGGCGAGCCTGCTATTTGACCCGGATCCTCCGCCGCAGGCGAACGAAGGCCGGATTAGCCTTAGACCCTAACTAAGCTGTGACCAGCCGGGGGTCTAGCTTGAACTCGTGTGAGTCCGCACTTATTTGTTTCCGGGTGTTTTACGAGGCCTCCCGGACCTCGACTCGCAACCACCCCCACGAATCGACCACGTCGAAGCCTGTCGTCCCCGGGGATGCGCCTTTGAGTATAGCTGTGGGGCCTTCGATCCAGGCCTCCGAAGAAGAGGCGAAGAGTGGCGCGGGACGCTCCCTGGCCGTTCCTACAATCCGTAGCAATGGACACGAATAGCCAATGGCTGCCGGCCCCGCTCGAGCCGCCGCGCGGCCGGGCTCCGGAGCCTGAGCCACCCGTCGCGCCCCGCGCCCAGTCGGGCATCAGGCGCCGTCTGTCCGCCGTCGGGGCGGCGCTGGTCGCCCTGCTCGCCAAGTTCAAGGCGGTCCTGCTCCTTCTTCCGAAGCTGAAGCTGTTCGCCTCGACGGGGACGATCCTCGTCTCGCTCGCCGCTTATGCGCTGCTGTGGGGCTGGTCATTCGCGGCGGGCTTCATCGCGCTGCTGTTCGTGCACGAGATGGGCCACGTGATCGCACTGCGACGCGAGGGGTTGAAGGCCAGCGCGCCGATGTTCATCCCGTTCATGGGCGCGGTGATCGCGGCGCGCTCGCTCGGCCGCAACGCACTGGCCGAGGCGCGCGTCGGCCTCGCCGGCCCGATCCTCGGCAGCCTCGGTGCCGCCGCCTGCGTCCTCGTCTGGCAGGCCACCGGCAACGACCTGTGGCGTGCGCTCGCCTTTACCGGCTTCTTCCTGAACCTGTTCAACCTGCTTCCGGTGGTGCCACTCGACGGGGGCCGGGCGATGGCTGCGATGGCGCCATGGATGTGGTTCGCCGGGCTCCTGGCCATGGTCCCCCTGGCCATCCTTTTCCCGAACCCGATCATCCTGCTGATCCTGGTGTTCGCCGGGATCGAGACGTACAAGCGGTGGAAGCTCCGCCGATCGGGCAGCATCGAACAGCAGGC
>JAFASQ010000396.1 GCA_019244395.1 Solirubrobacterales bacterium
TCACGCCCCGGAAGTGGTAGGACGACCGGCGTGACTGACGGGCGCTGCCACGGCAGTCGGCGGCTGCCCGGTTAGCGGATTCCACGAGACTGGCAGCCTCGCCCGCGCGGCGGGATCTGCGTCGCCCGCGGCGGCGAAGATTGAAAATCATCTCATGCGAGCGGGGAAGATTGCGGCAGGGACGGCGTCATAGGTGAGGACGGGGGTGGGGCCCCAACACCGTCAACACAACCTCACAGGAGGCCACCCATGCCGAGCTCCAACCAATTCTCGGCCACTGAGCCTGCGGAGCTAAGCACCGTCGCGGCCGAAGATGACGTCCAGGCGCACTGGAATCGCGTCATCAAACGCCGCTCGTTCTTGAAGGGGATGACCATTGCCGGCGCTGCGGCGGTCCCGGGCAGTGCCTTGTTCGCGTCCGGGGCGGCGGCGAGCGACTCCGCCCGGCTGACGGACGGTGACGCGGCGATCCTCCGGTTCCTGGCCGCAGCGGAGCTAATCGAAAGCGATCTCTGGGAGCAGTACACCGAGCTCGGGGGCGTCTCGGTCAACGGCAAGTCGGACGGCGAGTCGCCGGGCGTTCCCGCAGGCGGCGGGAACGCTCCGTACGTCGCCGCGCTGACGAGCATCGACGGTGACATGCCCCAGTACATCACCGACAACACCGATGACGAGTTTAGCCACGCCGCCTTCCTGAACGCCTACCTGGAGGCACACGGCAGGCGGAAGGTTGACCTGGACGAGTTTCGGAATCTGCCGAGCAGCACGGCCACCGGGGCGAGGAACAAAGGGCGGCTGACGAACCTGATGAACCTCAACGTCGACACGAGCTGGTACACGCGCTATCGGAGCACCGCGAACGTCGACTTCGGTGCGTCGTCGTTCGCTCAGCTACTCACCATCAAGCACCAGCCGGCGATCCCGACGAACAAGGCGGACGAGCAAAACTCGGCGCGCATCCAGGCGATCGCGAACACGGCGGCGTTCCACTTCGCGTTCATCGAGCAGGGCGGCTCGAGCCTCTACACGACGCTGCTGCAGCAGGCCTCCAGCGTCGAGGTCCTGCGCATAGTAGCGAGCATTGGCGGCACCGAGGTGGATCACTTCTCACTCTGGCACGACAAGGTGTCAACCGCCGTGGCTCCGCCGAACAACGTAACCGATCCAGTGACCCACCTGGCGTTCCCCGATCTGAGCTCCAACACTGACGAGCTCAAGCAAACCAACTTGATCCTGCCGGAGCCCTGCACGTTCATCAGTCCAGCTCTCCCCAAGGTGTCTGTAATCCGGCCGTCATCCACGGCGAATTCGGGGGCCGTCGCCGCGGTCAACGCTTTCACCGACGACAACCTCTTCGATGGGCAGCCGCCAAGCTTCTTCCGCAAGCTCATGGAGCTCGCGGAAGCGGCAGACGCCGCTCGTCGCGACGTATAGACCTAGGAAGCAACGCAGCGCGGGCGGGCCGGGCGCGGGATAAGCGTCCGGCTGCCCGCGGACCAAAAAGTGCGCGCCCGTCAGCCCTGGGGCGCCGAATCCAGGCGACACGTCAGCGACGTCCGCCCGACCCGATCACACAGCCCACGACGAACCCATCCACCGCCCCAACCACCAGAAATCATCGTGTTCACCAACATCCTTCAACCCAGTCACTTACTGATCGTCTTGATCGTTGCGCTCGTACTGCTTGGACCGAGACGACTCCCCGAGGCCGGCCGTGCCCTCGGTCAGGGACTCAAGGAATTCCGAAACTCGATCAGCGGCGAACATCACGAAGAGCGAGACGCGCCACCTTCAGTCCGCGGCCATCAGCCCGACGATCCCCGGCTCGGTGAGAGCGCCGCCATGGCCACACAAGCTCCCGAGCTCACCACGCCGTCAAGCGCGACTCCGGCTCCCACCAACCACACTTCGATCTGACGTCGGCGGCCATGGGGACGTGACCCACCCATGCGTCACGCTCGGCGCAAAAGCCCGGGGTGAGTCGGCGCAGCAGCAAGGCGCCGATCACGAGCACGCTCGTCCCCGCGATCATCATGGTGCCGGTCAGTCCGAACAGCGCCGCGAGCGGCCCCGCCACCAGCGAGCCGAGGACGATCCCGCCGATCGATCTTGCGGCCCACGAGCACCAGGGTCACCGTCAGTAGCCCGTAGGCGGCGCTGCAGACGGTGTCGGCGCCGACCAGCCTGATCGCGGCGGGAGCCGCCTGCAGTGCGCGCACGCCGGCGACGCTGTCGGCTATCACGCGCGGCGGTTGCTCGTCGGAGCGCTCGGCGGGATGGAAGGCCTGATCCCGCCGCGATCGCGCGGATTGCCGCCGCCGAGGCCAGGAACGTGAGGGCGTTGAGCAGGATCGCCACCGCCGGCGTCGCCGCCACCAGCACGAGCGCCCCGAGCGCCGGGCCGGCCAGGATCGCGGCCTGGCCGATCGCGGAGCGCAGCGCGTTGGCGCGCTGGAGCTCGGCGTCGGCCACGAAGCGCGCGGTGCAGGCCGCCGCGCACGGCGCCTCGACCACGCCCGAGGCCGCCGCGGCGGCCGGGATCACCAGCACCAGGAGGATCGGCAGGCCGAAGGTGGCGACCGCTGCCAGCGCGACCATCAACAGCGCCCGCAGCAGCGCCGCGGTGACGGCAGTCGCCGACGGTCGTAACGGTCCGCCAACACTCCCCCGAGCGGACCGAGGACCACGATCGGGAGCACTCGCGCCGCGGTGGTGCACGCGACCAGGTGGCCGAGCCGGTGCGCTCGAACACCAGCGCCAGCAGCGCCACGTTGTAGAGCCAGTCCCCGCAGGAGGAGACGGCGAGGCTGCAGAGAAGCAGGCGAAACGCCGGTCGCCCAGCAGGCGGAGGCGCCGGGTCATGGATGATGCGGGCATGGCCGAGAGCCTGCGCCTAAGTCCCCGCCCCGCATATCGGGCTGCGACCCTTCGCAGCCAAACAAAAGCCCGGCGCGGTTCGCGCGCCGGGCTCGGGTTGACGCACGCCTCGGTCCGCGGCGGAAGAGCCCTGCGGTGGGCCTTCTCATGGCCAGGCCACGATTCGAAAATCAGTTGGCGCGCTCGACGTGCAGCATGGTGCTCCTTGCGGGTCGGAGGGTGAATTGCTTGCGGACAATGTTGGGCTGGGATCAGTTGGTATCTCGTGAACGCAACCGAACGTTATGTCCGCGCCCCGCGCCGTTCCGCGTCCTGCGCACCGACACGAGTGCGTACTTCTACGCAC
>JAFASQ010000555.1 GCA_019244395.1 Solirubrobacterales bacterium
GCATGAATAGAAGCAGGCCACGCGTATAGGCCTCCATCGAGCCCGAGATGTCGCACAGGATCACCAGCCGGCGCGAGACCTCGACTCGCCGGCGGAAGCCGGGGGCGATTGGCTCGCCCCCGGTGGCAAGCGAGCGGCGCGCCAGCCTCCGGAGGTCGAGCGTCCGGCCCAGCGGGTGCGAGCGCAGCCGTCGGGAGCGCCGGCGTGGGCGCACGGTCGCCAACTGGGTCATCACCGCGCGGGCGCGGGCGAACTCCTCGGGGGTCATCGCGGCGAAGTCGCGGTGGCGCAGGACCTCGGTCGCGCTCCAGCCGACGCTGAGCAGGTCCGGATCCTCCGACGGGCGGTCGCCGCCGCGCACCGGGTCGCCACGATCGCCACGCCGCCGCACGCCCAGTTTGGCCACCTGCACACGAGCCGGCGGCAGCACCGGCTCGCCCAGGAACCACGCGTTGAAGGCACGGTCGAACGGATCGATCTCCTCGAAGCGCGTGACCAGCGTGGTCCGCAGCGACCAGTACACGTCGTCCCGGCGCCCGACGTCGACCTCGTCCAGCGCGCTGAGCGCGTCCGCGATTCGCCCCGGGCCAACTTCGAGGCCAGCCTCGCGAAGCACCCGCCCGAACGTGACCACCTGGCGGACGAGCGCGTCAGCGTCCAGTTCGCGCCTCCGCGAGCAGCCCGAGCAACGTCTCGTCCCGCACCAGCTCGAGGTCCTCGTGATACTTGAGCACGGAACCGAGCGTCGAGGAGACCAGCTCGGAGTCCAGCTCCAGCTGGCCCAGGGCGGTGAGGGCTTCCGCCCAGTCAACGGTCTCCGCGACGCCGGGCGGCTTGTTCAGGTCGAGCCGGCGGAGGCCCTGGACGAACGTGGCCGCCTGTGCCGCGAGCCGCTCGGGTACGCCAGGCACCCGGAGGCGCACGATCTCTACCTCCCGTTCGCACGAGGGATGCCCGATCCAATGAAACAGGCAGCGGCGCTTGAGCGCGTCGTGAAGCTCCCGGGTGCGGTTCGAGGTGAGGATCACCACCGGCCGGTGCGTCGCGGTGATCGTCCCTATCTCCGGGATCGTGATCTGGAAGTCAGACAGCAGTTCGAGCAGGAAGGCCTCGAACTCGTCGTCGGCGCGGTCGATCTCGTCGATCAGGAGCACGACCGGCCCGGAGGCGGAGATCGCCTCGAGCAGCGGTCGTCGGATGAGGAACTTCTCCCCGAACAGCTCCTCCTCGGCCACGGGCCCGCCGTCCTGGGTGGCGCGAATGTGCAGCAGTTGGCGCGTGTAGTTCCACTCGTAGACGGCGTGGGCGACGTCGAGCCCTTCGTAGCACTGCAGGCGGATCAACCGCGCCCCCAGCGTCGAGGCAATCGCCTTCGCCGCCTCGGTCTTGCCGACGCCAGCCTCCCCCTCGAGCAACAGCGGCTTGCGGACCTTGAGGGCAAGAAACAACGCTGTCGCAAGACCTCGGTCGGGAAGGTACGACGCGCAGAGGAGCGCTTGCTCGAGCTGCTCGATGTCGTCGAAGCGCTCCATCCTGGTGTCACTCTAGCCGCCTCCCTTGCGGGGCCCTGCGACTCGGCGTTACAGTGTCCCGCCGGGGCCTGAGACGGTCCGCAGTCAACCGAGGAGGGAGAGTTTTGGGTCTCAGCGACAGCGAGATCTTGATGCCCGCGTCTGGGGCCGACGCGGTGCGCGCCTTCGGCGATGGGCGTGACGTGACCGTGTTCGCCGGCGGCACGATTCTGATGCCGATGATCGCCTACCGCCGTTATCCCCAGCGCGCGCGCACGCTGATGCTCGGCCGCGCCGGCCTGAACCAGATCAGCGCGGACGGAAACGTCGCGGTTGGTGCGATGACGACGCTCGCGGCGATCGCGGGGTCGGGCGTCGAGCCGCTCGCCGCGGCCGCGCGCGATGTCGCCGATCCGGAGATTCGCGCCCAGGCGACGCTCGGGGGCAACCTGTGCGCGCCGCCTTCCCGGCAGGGCCCGCGCGGGGATCTTCAAGCCGCGCTGCTCGCGGCACGCGCCGAGGTTCGCTGCGCCGTGGCGGGCCGGGAGCGCATCGAGCCGATCGACGAGTTCCTGGCCGGACTGGACGCCGAGCCGCGCCTGGTTCTGGGCGTGGAGCTCGAGCGTCCCCGTCGCGCTGCCTACTCGTCGCAGCGACGCCCGCACGCGCACTCCTACGCGGTCATGGCTGTCGCCTGCGCGGAGTTGGCCGACGGCGTACGGGTCGCCGCGGCGGGCGTTGCGAAGCGGGCGGTCCGGTTGCGCTCGGTCGAGCGCGCGCTCGCCGACGGGGCAGCGGCCGAGCAGGCCTCCGCCGGAGCGCTCGACGGTCTCGAGCCCCAGGATGACGCGCTTGCGTCGTCCTGGTACCGCCGGGAGGTCTTGCCCGTCCTGGTGAGAAGAGCGATCACGCAACTGGGGGGAGGCTGACCTATGCAACTGAATGTCAACGGCGTCTCGCGCGCCGTCTCGAGCCCGCCCTTGACCTCGCTCCTGGAGGTCCTACGCGAGGAGCTCGCTGTTCTCAGCCCGAAGCACGGGTGCGAGCAGGGTGGCTGTGGCGCGTGCACGGTCCTCGTCGACGGCGAGCCGCGGCGGTCCTGCCTGTTGCCGCTTGCCGCCGTCGGAGATGCGCGCATCACAACCGTCGAGGGGCTCGGTGCGCCTGGAGACCTCGCGCCCGTGCAGTCGGCGTTCCACGATCGGTACGCCGCGCAATGCGGGTACTGCACCTCGGGGATGCTGCTGGCGGCGCACGCGCTGATCGAGCGCAAGGGCGGTCCGGTCGACCGCGACGAGGTGCTCGACGCGCTGAGCGGCCACGTCTGCCGATGCACCGGGTACGTCAAGATCGTCGAGGCGGTGATGGCCGCCTCGCGCGGGCAGGTCGGTGCAGAGCCCATCGAACAACCCCTGGCTCCGGAGCCCTCCCAGCCCGAGATCGAGATCGCGGGGTCCCCGGCATGAAAGCCGTAGGCGCGAGGCTTCCACGGTATGACGGCGTCGCCCACGTGACGGCGCGCTCGGTATACGTCGATGACGTCCGCGTTCCCGGAACGCTCGTGGCCAAGGCGCTGCGCTCTCCGCACCACCACGCCGCGATCAAGCGGATCGACACGGCCAGGGCCAAGCGGCTGTCGGGTGTGCGCGGGGTCGTCACCCATGAGGACGTGCCAAATAACGTGTACGGCCACCTGGAGGCGCTGGGGATTCCGGCGGACGAGCCCTTGCTCGCCGAAAACGACGTCCGCTACCGCGGGCAGCCGATCGCCGCGGTGGCCGCCGAGGACAGCGACACCGCGCTCGAGGCTCTCGACGCGATCGAGATCGAGTACGAGGAGCGGCCCGCGCTGTTTGACATGCGCAACGCGCTCGACCCCGACGCGCCGCGGATGCATCACTGGGGCGGGGTGTATCCCCACTTCGGGCCCCACAACCACCGTCGCGTGCGCAAGGGCGACGTCGAGTGGGCGTTCGACCAGGCCGACGTGATCGTGGAGGGGGTCTACCGTCCTCAGGCCATCGAGCACTGCCCGCTCGAGACGCAGATCGCGCTGGTCGTGCCGGAGGCGGGCGGACGGCTCACGATCTATTCCTGCACGCAGGCGATGTACTTCTCCCTCGGGGTCGTGGCCGCTCACCTGGAGGTACCGCTGAACCGCTTGAAGTTCGTGGGCGGCACGGTCGGCGGCGGGTTCGGCGGCAAAGTCGACACCGCGTCGGAGACGATCGCGGCGCTACTGGCACTGAAGTCGCGCCGGCCGGTCAAGTGGCGCTGGACGCGCGAGGAGGAGTTCCTCGCCTCCTCGACCCGCGCTCCCTGGCACATCGAGATCGCCGATGCCGTGACGAGCGACGGCTGGGTGCTGGGTCGGCGGACCGTGACACTTCACGACTCCGGCGCGTATGCCCGATTCTCGCCCTACGGCGTCACCAAGCACGCCTTCCATCACACCGGCGCGTACACGATCCCCAACCTGCGCTTCGACGGCTTCGTGGTATTCACCAACCGCGTACCAACTACTGCCATGCGCGGGTTCGGCGTCACCTCCGTGTCGATGGCTGTGGAGTTGCATATGACGCGCATCGCCGAGGTCCTCGGGATCAGTCCGTGGGAGCTGCGACTGAAGAACGCCAACCGGATCGGCGACACCACCGCGAACCGCGTGGCGATGCAGGATCCTTCGACGGTTCCGGTCACGCTCGCCGCCGCCGAGCGAGTCGGCGAGAAGCTCGGCCCCGAGTACGCGGCGATGACCGCCGACCGGCGAAGCGGCGATCTCCTGCCCGAGCACCTCGTCGCGCAGCAGGCGCCCGAAGGTGCCCACGTGTTGGGCAACGGAGGGGGTTCCTGATGGCTCGCCACTCCGGTCGCGGATTCGCGACGATCGAATACCCGACCGGGATGAACCAGAACGGCGACCCCAGCCAGGCGTGGATCAAGCTCAAGCCGGACGGGCGGGTCGACGTCTTCGCCGGCACGGTCGACATCGGTCAGGGCTCAAAGACGGTCCACACCCAGATCGTCGCGGACACGCTCGGCGTCCCGTATGACTGGGTGACGATGGACAACTCGAACTCCGACTCCTCCGGGGTGTGTACCGGCACATTCGCATCGCGCGGCACATTCATCGGCGGGAACGCGGTGCGCTTCGCCGCGGAACGCGTCCGGGAGCGGATCCTCGACATCGCCTCCAAGGAGCTCGAGATCGACGCCGGCGACCTGGAGATCGCCGATGGCGAGGTCGTCGCCAAGGGCGCTCCGGACCGCAGGATCTCGGTCGCCGACGTCGCCGGCGCCGCCACGTACAACTACGGCGAGCTGATCTCCGGCCAGGGGACGGCGCTGAAGCCGTTCGCCGAGATCAGCGACGAGGACGGATCGGTCCAGGTCGAGCCCCACTCGGCGGTCTCCTACGCCGCCTGCGTGGCCGACGTTGAGGTCGACGACGAGACGGGGGAGGTGACCGTGACGCGGCTCGTTCAGGTGTATGACGTCGGCCGCGCGATCAACCCGACGCTCGTCGAGGGACAGATCGAGGGCGGGGCGATGATGGGCCTCGGGCTCGCCTTGCTCGAGCAGGCCTATCCGCACTATCCCTCCGCCGAGCATCGCGGCGCAGAGTTCGGCACCTACCTCGCCCCGGCGCTGGAGGACCTGCCCGAGCTCGACAACGTGATTCTGGAGAACCCCTCGACCGACGGCCCGTTCGGCGCAAAGGCGATCGGCGAGATGGCCAACAATGCCCAACCTGCGGCGATCGCCGCCGCGATCCACGACGCCGTCGGGGCGTGGGTCACGGAGTACCCGGCAACCCCCGAGCGCGTGCTGCGGGCGATCCAGGCCAAGGCGGAGCCGCGGAGGGAAGGCAAGCGCGTCATCTTCGACGAGGAGATCTCGCTGAGCGCCGTGTCGAGCAACGGCGGCGCCGGCTTCCTGGAGGTCTAGTGTGCCCTATTTGCCGGACGGTGCGCTAGTGAGCTCAGCCCCGCCGTTCCAGAGCATGGACGGCCGTACGCCCCTCTCGCTGTTCCCGCGGGTCACGCTCGAGTCGGTTGGCGGCGAACAGGTGTTGCTGTGCCGGGTTCGCTACGAGCCCGGGGCCGAGGTGCCGCGCCACTCGCACGAACACACCGAACAGCTCATGTACATGCTCGAGGGCGAGCTCGAGATGACGGTCGGCGCCGAGACGCGCACGCTCCGCGAAGGCGACGTCGTCGTCGTCAACCGGGGCGTGGAGCACTCCCTGCGGTCGGAGGACGGCTGTGCGTTCTTCGAGGCGCTGGCCCCCGTGCCGCTCGACCACGTGGCCGACCGCGAGCGAGACCTGGTCCTCGGCCCAGACAGCGGACGCCTGCACGTCGAGCGCTGATTCCACCCCCTGAAACCGAAGGAGCGTTCATGCCACTGATCGAAGTCAAGGTCTACGACACGCGGATCAACGACGAGACCGTCCCGAAGCTGATCGAAAAGCTGACCGACGCAATGGTCGAGTGCACCAGCGAGGAGATCCGTCCGCTGACGCACGTCATCGTCGAGGGGGTGCCGGCCCGGCAGTGGGGCACCGGCGGCGAGCCGCACGCCTGAGCTAAATCGTGGGTCACCTCACGCGGCTGCGGGGTGCCGCTCGCGTCGCGCTCGACGCAGGCCTCGGGCCATAGAGCGAGCGGACGTCCAGGGTCTAACAGGAGCGCCTTGGTCGCCACGCGAACGATTGCGCTCGTCGGTCGTAAACGCTGGCCGTCGCTACGGACTCCCGCAAAGGCGGCTCAGCACACGCCGCGGTCGAGCGACGGCACGGCCATCTCATGCAGGCTCTGACCACCCGTACTGGCTGGAGAATCGTCGATCCCTTTCTGGGCAACTGGCTGCGCGAAAGCTGACCAGGCGAAGAGCCAAACGACGGATTCGACGCATGGGTGAGCGGAGGGAGGGATTCGAACCCTCGTCGGACCAAATGACCCGAACCGGTT
>JAFASQ010000046.1 GCA_019244395.1 Solirubrobacterales bacterium
ACTGCCACGACGTCCGCGACGGCGAGCTGTTCCACGGGATGGGCGAATGGGCTTGGGCGGCTGGGATCTGTCCGCTGCTCGGGCCGTGGCGGCTGGGCGCGGTTCAGACTGTGTACCAGCGCGAGGGCGGATTCGACCCGGTGAAGCAGCTCGACTTCCTGAGCCGTCACGGGGTCACCAATGTGTTCGCCACCCCGACGGCGATCCGCTCGATGATGTCCGTGCGCGACGCCGGGACGCGCTATCCGCAGAAGTTCCGCGTCGTGTGCTCGGCCGGCGAGCCGCTGAACCCGGAGGCGATCCGCTGGTTCCGCGAGCAGTACGGCATCACCGTGCTCGACTTCTACGGGCTGACCGAGTCCTATCCGCGGTGCGGCAACTTCCCGTTCATGGAGGTCCGCGAGGGCTCGATGGGGAAGCCGTTGCCTGGGTGGGAGGTGGCGATCCTGGACGAGGACGAACGGCCGGTGCCGCCCGGCGAGCGGGGAGAGATCTGCTTGCAGGCCCGCTCCAACCCCCACTACCCGCTCGGCTACTGGAACCGGCCCGAGGACTCCAAGGCCGTGTTCGGCGGCGACTGGTTCCACACCAAGGACGCCGCCCGGGCCGACGAGGACGGCTACTTCTGGTACGACGGGCGGGCGGACGATGTGATCATCTCCGCCGGCTACCGAATCGGTCCATTCGAAGTCGAGTCGGCGTGCCTGGAGCACCCGGCGGTGGCCGAGGCGGCCGCCGTGGCGTCACCCGACGAGCGGCGAGGCAACGTGGTTAAGGCATTCGTCGTGCTGGCCGCCGGTCACGAGCCGTCACCCGAGCTCGCGGAAGACATCAAGGCGTTCGTCCGGGACCGGCATTCCGCCTACGCGTACCCGCGGCTGATCGAGTTCGTGCCCGATCTGCCCAAGACCCTCACCGGCAAGATCAGGCGGATCGAGCTGCGCCAGGCCGAGCACGAGCGGGTCGCGGGCGGCGGGCAATGAGCTGAGGCCCCCGGGGTGAGCCCAGGCGCCGGGGTCAGCTGAGGCGTGGGGTGAGCTGAGGCGTGGGGGTGAGCTGAGGGGTGGGGTGGGCTGAGGCGCCAGCGAGCTCAGGCGCCGGCGGCGGCCCGAGCGTGGCTGCGCATCTCGGCCAGGATCCGTTCGAGCCGGGGCTCTGCCTCGCGGTCGACGTGGGTCATCAGCGCGCCGACCGCGGGATGCACCGCGCTGATCTGAGCGTGCATCTCATGGGCGACTGCCCGATAGCTCGGATGGCCCTCGCGGCCGGAGCGGAGCTCGATCAGCTGCATCGCCTCCCGAGCATTCAGATCCAGCACGAACCTGATCCGGTAGCCCAAGCAGAGGGCGTACGCAGCGGCGGTGGCGAGACCGCGATCCGCGAGTCTTTCGTACTCCTCGCGCGAGATCTCAAGCGCGCGGCGGTAATCATCGCCGCATCCGGCGAGCTCGACCTGCTCGGGCACGTCCGCTCCCAGGTCGGGCGTCAGCGACTGCCACTGGATGGTCAGCATGCGGTGGCGCTGGAGGTCACGGAAGGCGCCGTAGTCGGCGACGATCTCGAACCGGTAGCGCAGCGCCTCAAGACCGCGGCCGGGACGGTAGCGGCGGTTGGTGCGCTCGCCGGCGAGTTCGGCCAGTAGCTCGGCGCGCGTTTCGTCGTTCAGCGCGGCCACCGCCTCCCGGACCCGCTCCTCCGAGGTGGCGACAGCCTCGAACAGCATTGCCGCGAGCAGGTCGTCCTCTTCGCCCTCGAAGCGAAGGAGGGTCACGGAAGCCGCGGTTGGTCCGTCGGCGGCGTCCGCGTCGTCCAGGCCCAGCCGCATGGCCGAGCGCTCGGCGGCTTGGCGGCGAGCCTGCAGATAGCTCGCCCACTGGCCGCCGCGCTCGGGTCGCTCCACCCGAATGAGGAAGCTCGGGATCACCTGCTTGAGCTCGTCCAGGATCATATGGCCGTACGCCTGCGCCTCGGGCAGGGGATGAGCGAGCAGGTGGAGGATCAGCTGCTCGTAGCTCTGGCCCGTGGCGAAGATGCCCATGTGCGACAGCGAACTGGCGGGCAGCAGCCCTCGCAACAGATCAAACGCCTTGGCCTTGATCGCGCGGGTGTGCGCAGCGGCCGGCTCATCCTCGGCGCGAGGGAACTCCCGCTCCGCCCAACCGCATACCCGGGGCAGCGCGCGCGAGTAGATCCCGAACAGCTCGTCCATCGCCCGCTCGTAAGCCGGGCCGAGGGAGGCGTCGCGGTAGTAGCGGTAACCGCCGGGCGGGTCGGGCATCGGCCCGTCGTAGGCGATGTAGCGCGTGGATTGCTCGAGGTAGGCAGCCAACCGTGGTCGCTGGAGCACCTTAGTCAGGACGTTCGAGACCCATTCGCA
>JAFASQ010000163.1 GCA_019244395.1 Solirubrobacterales bacterium
CTGGCGCCATACGGCGTCGACCAGCACGCCGGCGATCCAGACGTTGACGTCCGGCATCGGGATGCCGGCGCGTTCGCACAGTGGCAGGAACAGCCGCTCGAGCGGGCTGCGGGTGTGGGCGAGCTTCGGCTCGTGCCTGGCCAGCGCGCCTTGCAGCCTGCCGCTCCCGACCCGTCCATGACCTCGCACCGCCTGGAGCGCGGCGATGTCGAGCACCTTCCGGTAGTCGGCCACCGCGAGCACGTGGCGGACGCGGTCGACCTGCGCCACCGCGGCGAAGTCGAGCACCGCCTGCTCGAGGCTGGTGGTCGGCAGACCCTCGTGCAGGATCCGTTCGCAGGCGCGCCGGCCGTAGACGCGGATCCCCCGCCGTGACCGACAACGACGCGACGTAGTCACCTGGAGCGGCCAGGGCCGGTGGTCGAGCAGCCCGTGCCACCAGAGCGCGGTAGCGTGGCTGAGCATGGCTCCAGGGCCGGCGTAGAGCACCGCGGCCCACAGATCCGCCGCCACGCTTGCAGCGCGGTGCCCGACCGCATACACGCGCGGAAGGCGAGGCAGCAGATAGCCGTGGCCGACCCACCGCGAACTCTCGCGCGTATCGACACCGAGGGCAACGAGCTGGATCGCGCTCACAAGCCCTGCCTGCCGATCCGCCAGGCGCGCGACTCGAACTTTGGCGCTGAGGCCACTCATGTGTCACCTCCATCGCCAAACATCCGTCATAGGCCGCAGGATCGTCCGATCCGTGTGACGAAACAAGACGCCCACCTGCGCCAAATCTGCTCAGGAACGTGAACATCTTCCTGGCGGTGGCGCCCATCAACGCTCCGATGGCACGGCGGGCCAAGGAGGCTTCCAGCACGAAGCAGTGTCCGGAGCGCGACAGCGCAGTCGCGGTCAACGCGCGCCGCCGTCGCGAGCGCACCTCGCAGCTCATAACGGCGGGACAGGGGCCGGCTTCGCCGGCGGCGGATGGCACCGCCTGCACCGGCGTCGCGAGGCCGGCTCGCCGTCATCCATGGGGCCGGTTCCGCCGGGCGTCCGTGCCCGGCGGGCGCCACCGCGCCATGCCACCTGCCCCAACCGAGGCACGACGCCCACCGCCGCCCGCGCCACGCCACCGCCCACCGCGCGATCACCGTCTTCGGCGCCATCACGCCCATCCCGCCACCACGCCCCTACCACGCCACCGCGCCCAAGACCGCCGCACCACGCCACCGCCCACCGCGCGATCACCGTCTACGGCGCTATCACGCCCGTCCCGCCACCACACCCCTACCGCGCCACCACGCCCACGACCGCCCGCACCACGCAACCGCCCACCGAGCCACTGCGCCCACGACCGCCCGCACCACGCAACCGCCCACCGAGCCACCGCCCCCCACGCCACGATCGCCCCCCACGCCACCATCGCCGCCCGACCCGGCCGCACGTCCCTGCCTGGCTGGCTAGCCAGCCAGGCAGGGGGACGGGCGCTAGCTGGACAGCACTAACCGGCACTAACCGGACGGGCGCTAGCCGGACGGGCGCTAGCCGGACGGGCGCTAGCCGGACGGTGGCGGGAGGCCGGCCGCGCGGAGAACCTCACGACGCGGATGGCTCCGCCGAGAGTGCCGAGCGCCCCGGTTGGCTCCGCCGGGAAGCCTCACGACGCGGATGGCGCCGCCGGCGCAGGCCGCACGCCGCGGTTGGCTCCGCCGAGCCGCCTTACGACTCGGATGGCTCCGCGGAACCGGGCACGACCGAGATCACTCGCCCGCGCCGGCCGCGCGTGAACTGCACGGTCCCGGGCGCCTCGGCGTAGATCGTGTCGTCCTTGCCGATGCCGGCGCCGTTGCCCGGCTTGAAGCGCGTGCCGCGCTGACGGACGATGATCTCGCCACCGGTCACCGTCTGGCCGGCGAACACCTTCACGCCCAGGCGCTTGGCGTGCGAGTCGCGCCCGTTGCGCGACGAGCCGAGGCCTTTCTTATGCGCCATTGCTGGCCTCCTTGGTAGCTGAGCGGGAACGCTCGCGACCCGACGACACCCCGAGCGAAGTCACCTCGATCCGGGTGAGCTCCTGCCGGTGGCCGGTGCGCCGCTTGTAGCCGCGCTTGGGCTTGAACTTGACCACCCGGAGCTTCGGGCCGCGCTCGTGGCCGACCACCCTGGCCGTCACCGACACGCGGGCCAAGTCCTCGCCGTCGACAACCTCGGACCCATCGACGAAGAGCAGGGGCTCCAAACTCACGTCCTCGCCGTCACCCACCGCCAGCCGCTCCACCAGCAACGACTGGCCGTGCTCGACGCGATACTGCTTACCGCCGGTTTTGATGATTGCGTAGGTGCTCATTCGGAAGAACTCACGGACTCGGCCTTAGCGCCGGAACGGCGCCGTCCGCCTCTGCGGCCACGACGCCGAGGCTTCGATTCTAGCCCCGAATCGTCCGAACCGGCCCCATCGACCGAAGCGGCCGGCGAGACCGGAACGTCGAGGAGTGAGGCGACCGCCGAGGTCCGCCCCGCCTCTTCGATCCGCACCAGGTGCTTCTGGCCTACATAGTCGCCGCCGCCGGTGATCGAGATCACGTAGCCGTCCACCTTGGCCACCGCGTCCCCGGGGCTGTACATGTGGGGCTCGACGATCT
Organism: Solirubrobacterales bacterium; assembly: GCA_019244395.1. Lineage (GTDB taxonomy): Bacteria > Actinomycetota > Thermoleophilia > Solirubrobacterales > Solirubrobacteraceae > Palsa-465. The sequence continues at coordinate 2,634 of JAFASQ010000163.1, forward strand.
CGACGTGGACCTCCTCGCCGACGCGGAACGGCACCGCGCGCTCGAGCACTCGCTCACGGGTGCTTTCCAAGATGACCGCGAAGTGATCCAGCGGCAGACCCTCCGACCCCTCGAAGGTGAACCACTTGCCGCTGTCCTCCTCGATCTGGCGCAGCACGCGCGCCTCGTCACGGGTGAATTCGGCGCTCACGCGCGGGTTCATCTGGATCAGGAGTGCCTGGGCATCCGTCTCCTTGCCCAGGTCGCGCATGCGCCGCTCGAACTCGATGGCCAGCGTCTCCTCGGACTTGATCACGCCCTCGCCGTGGCACGTCGGGCACGGACGGGTCATGATCTCGCGCACGCCGTCGGTCACGTTCTGCCGGGTCATCTCGACCAGCCCGAGCGGCGAGATCTCGACCACGAACGTCTTGGTCCGGTCCTCATCCAGCGCGGAGCGAAGCGCCTTCAAAACCGCGTCGCGGTTGCGAGCGCGCGCCATGTCGATGAAGTCAATGACGATGATCCCGCCGATGTCGCGCAGCCGCAGTTGGCGGACCACCTCGTCGGCCGCCTCCAAGTTCGTCTTGGTGATCGTGTCCTCCAGGCGGGCGGCCTTGCCCCGGCCCACGAACGAGCCCGAGTTGACGTCGATCACCGTCAGCGCCTCGGCGTAGTCGATCATCAGATAGCCGCCGCTGGGCAGATCGACCCGGCGCGACAACGTGGAATCAAGCACCTCCTCCACACCGAAGGCCTCGAACAGCGGCGTGTCCTCTTCCCAAAGCTCGACAAGCTCGACCAGCTCGGGCGCGGTACGGGAGAAGAACGACACAAGCCGGTGATGTTGCTTGGGATCGTCGACGATCGCGCGCTCGAACGTCGAAGAGAAAATGTCGCGCACCACGCGCACCGACAGGTCGGCCTCTTGGAAGACGAGGGCCGGCGCGGCCGTTTCGGCGACGCGCTTCTGCAAGACCTCGTTCAGCTTGAACAGATACAGAAGCTCGCGCTCCAAGTCGGCCCGCGTTCCCCCCTGCGCGGCGGTGCGGATGATCGCGCCGGCGCCCTTCAGATCGAGCTTGGCCGCCTCCTTGCGCAGCCGCTCGCGCTCGGCGTCGTCCAGCCGGCGCGACACGCCGACGCCCTCCCCGTACGGCGCGTACACCATGTAGCGCCCGGCGATGGTCAGGTCCATGGTCAACCGCGCGCCCTTGGTCTTCAGCGGATCCTTGACCACCTGGACGACGACCTCCTGACCCGGCTTCAGCATGTCGGTGATCTGGCGGCTCTCGCGGCCCGAGCCGCGGCCCCGCCGCGGGGCCTCGACGCCGGGGAGCACGATCTCGTCGACGTGCAGGAAGCCGTTCTTCTCCAGCCCGATGTCGACGAAGGCCGCCTCGAGCCCGCCGAGCACGTTGTCGACGCGACCCTTGTAGATGTTCCCGACGATCGAGCGGGCGCCGCGCCGCTCGAGGTACAGCTCGGCGACGTGATAGCCGGCGGCCGGGTTGGCCGGCCGGCGCCGTCTGCGCGAGCTCCCCGGCTTGGCGGTGCTCTTACGTGCGGCGACCGATCCGGTCGCCTCCAGCAGCGCGACCCGGGTCTCGCCCCGGTCGACGCTGACCAATACTTGTTTTCTCAATGCTCATTCAGTCCTTTATGAAGTTTGGTGAAGTGCCCGGTAGTGCCCTGAGCTTGGGCACGTTTCTCCGGAGGGCGCCGCGCCCGTTTGGCTGGGGCAGCGGCGCATCAGTTGGCTAATCCTCGGCTCTTGGACGCGGCCGTCATGCGGGCCTGGATATGGATCGACTGTAGTAGGCCGATCGCGATGAACGTCACCAGCACCGAGGAGCCACCGTAGCTCATGAGCGGCAGAGGGACGCCGGTGATCGGCATGATCCCGATCGTCATGCCCGCGTTGACGAACACCTGAAACATCAGCATCGCCAGCACGCCCCCCGCGATCAGCGTCCCGTACAGGTTCTTCGACAGAGTCAAGATCCGCAGCGTGCGCCAGATCATCAGCGCGTACAGCGACAGCACGATGGCGCCGCCGACAAAGCCGTACGTCTCCCCCACCACGGCGAAGATGAAGTCCGTCTTCGGCGCCGGCAGGTACCCCAGGTTGACCTGTGTGGCGCCATGAACCCCGAGCCCGGTCTTCCCGCCCGACCCGATCGCGGTGAGCGACTGCAGGATGTTGTAGGTCTGATTGCGCGGATCGTGCGAGGGATGCAGGAAGCCGGTCAGGCGCTGCATCTGGTACGGCTTGAGCAGATGATGGCCGGTGGCCGGCGCCACCACCAGCACGAACGCGATGGCGAGCACGAACAGCACCACCAGCGCGGTCAGCTGCTTCCACGAGGTGCCGGCGAAGAACAGGATCGCGAACCCGCCCGCGATGTAGACCAGCGCCGTCCCCAGGTCGGGCTGGGGGATCACCATGAGCGCCGGGAGGATCGCCAGGAGCATGATGCGGGCCGTGGTGCGAGGCTCATGCAGCCGTCGCGAGCGGTCCACGGCGAACGCCGACACGGCGGTGATCAGCAGCACCTTGCCGAATTCCGAGGACTGCAGCTGAAAGAACGGCAGCGGGATCCACCGCGCCGCCCCCTGCACCTTCGGCATCCCGAGCACGACCAGGTTGAGCGCGACCATCACGGCGTACAGGCCGTACTTGTATTCGCGCAGCCTGGAGTAGTCGATCCGGGCCAGGATCAGCGCCACGGCCAGCCCGAGACCGAAATAGATCGCCTGGCGCTCGACGAAGTACAGCGGGTGCCCGGGATTCAGCGTGCGGGTGGCGCCCTTCAACGTGATCAGCGAGCACGCCGCCAGCCCGAGCGCCGCCAGCATCAACAGCGGGTCCATCCGCAGCAGCATGTGTGGGCGCGGCGGTTCCACCTCCTCGACGGGTCGGATCGGGGTTGCGGTCACGCTCACAGCGTCCTCGAGTTCCCGGCGACGTACGCGCCCTTGTTGCCGAAGAACCACTGAGACAGGATCTGTCGCGCCACCGGCGCGGCGCCGACCGCGCCGAAGCCGCCCTGCTGGACGGTGACCACGACGACGATCGGCTTACTGGTGGCGCTCGCCGGGACGAAGCAGGCGTACCAGGCGTAGTCCTGCTGCCCGTTGTACTGAGCCGTGCCGGTCTTGCCGTACACCTGCTCGGGGAAGTTCTGGAACACCTCGGCCGAGGTTCCGCCGGGCTGCGAGGCAGCCGCGCGCAAGCCGGCTCGGATCGTCTCGAGGTACAGCGGGTTGATGTTCATGCGGCGCGCCGGGCGGGGATTGAACGCCCGCAGCTCGATTCCGTCGGGCGACTGTACGTCGAGGCCGAGGTGCGGGGTCACGACCCTGCCGCCGTTGGCAATCGTGGCGTAGGCCGTGGCGAGCTGGAGCGGGGTGACCTGGACGTCTCCCTGGCCGACCGCGAGGCTCTCGTTGTCGCCGATCGACCACGGGCGGTTGGTGCCGTCGGCAATCCCGCACCCGCCGGGTGGTCGCTTGGGACTGCGGCGCCAGCCCGGATGCTTGACCGAGCTCGTGTTCACGCCGTCGGTGTAACTGAACGGTCCGGTCGCGTCGTCGCACTGGGCCTCGAGCTGGTTACGGTGATCTCGCCAGTTCGCGTCGGGCAGCGTCCCGGGATTCTCGCCGGGCAGGT
>JAFASQ010000202.1 GCA_019244395.1 Solirubrobacterales bacterium
CGAGATCCGTTGTCGAGTCGCCAGACCTCGACCTCGATCCCGATCACCGGATTCTCGATCCGGCGATCCTCGTGCATACCGAGCTTGGCCGCCACGCGCCGGGAGCGCTCGTTCTCGGGATGAATGATCGAGACGATCTCGGGCAGCCCGAGCCGCAGGAAAGCATCGTCTCGGGCCGCGCGCGCGGCCTCGGTCGCCAGCCCCCGCCCCCAAGCGGAAGGATACAGGCGCCAACCCAACTCGGGCGCAGGACCGGCAGCGGCCAAGAAAGGCGGCACGTGGGCAAGGCCCGCGAAGCCGAGGAACCGTCCCGCGTGCCCAGGCTCCCATGACTCAAGCGCCCACGGACCGAAGCCGTGTCTCTCCCAGTGCTCGACGATCTGCCCGAAGAACGCCGCCACCGCCTCCTCATCGACGGGTCTGTTCAAGTACCGACCGACCTCTGGGTCCCGGTTGATGCGGGCCATCTCGAGCTGATCCTGCACCCGCCAGCGCCGCAAGAGCAGCCGGCTCGTTCGCAGCTCGTCCATCTTCTCAGTATCGAGCACGCTTACCCGTGCGCGGGTGATCCGAGATATTGCACGAGCCAGTCGAAGATCCGCGTCTCTCGCGGCGCCGAGCCAAGTGGCTCGCAGTGGCGGCTGGCACCCTCGTGTGCGGTGAACCTCACCCGTTGCTTTGGGCCGGGCAGGCGGTCGTAGAGCTGCTGTGACTGGCCCGGCCAGAACTGCTCGTCCTCGGGATCGGTGATCAGCAGGGGAGTAGTGATCTGCTCGAGCTCGTCCCCGAGCTTGTAGCGGGCGACCGCCTTGTAGAGGTCGAAGCGGGACTTGCCGTTCAGCCCGTAGGGCTCTCCCCGGAACCGCAGCGTCGCCGCAGTGGTAGGGGAGAACAGTTCGGCGAGGCGCATCTCCCGATCAAACGCCTCTTGTTCCCCTTCGTGAAGCTGCGTATGCATCTGCGCCGGCAGCGGATCCGTCCAGCTAGCTGACACGTCGATCACACCAGGATCGGCAACTGCCGCCGCCAAGCGATGCTCGAACGCAAGCGCCCGCGGGACCCAGTAGCCGCCCTGGCTGATCCCGATCACCGCCACGCGGCGCGGGTCGACGTCCCGGCGCGCAAGCATCGCGTCGATCACCGGGGTGAGGACCGCCTCCCAATCGGGCCGGAACGGGAGGCCCTGCTCGAACAGCGAAGCCTGCTGACCGGGGCCGTCGAACGTCATCCAGTGATAGCCTCGCTCACTCGCTGCCGCTCCGCCGAACATCCACATCTGCGAAGTGGCGCCGTCGCTGCCGTTGTTGATCACCACCAGCGGCCGCTGCTCGCCCGGCTGCGCGTCGTGCGCTCGAAAGAAGTACCCCGGCAGGGCGGTGTCCTCATAGGGGATCGCGATGCGCTCGCCCGGGGTCGGGAACAGATCCACCGCGCGATCCCAGCAGCTCCGCTGACGCCGCCAGAGGTCCAACTGCCGGTCGCGCCCGCTGGCGTAGGCGATCCGATACAGCGCGGTCGCGTAATACGTGGCGGCCCGCAAATAGTGCGCCAGGGCGCTGACCCGGAGTCCTGACTCGGCCGCTGCGACGCCGGCTGCCCAGACCGCTCGCGCCGTCGCGGTCCACTCCAGCACCCACGAATCGGGATCCCCGTCCGTGATCCGCGCGGCGGTCGCCAGCACCTCGCCGACGTCCGCCGCCCGCCGATACACCGCGCCGAGCGCGTTCTCCAGCCCGAACTGGAAATCATCGTCCTCGAACACCCGCATGATCACGCCGCCTGACCGTCCGCAGCGGTGATCGCGCTGGTCCGCTTGGCAGCCCAGAAGACCAGGACGGCCGGCAGCGCCCAGTTGAACAGCAGATTCGCCCGGCTCGTGTTGAGCGCCCCCGCGAGCAGATGCGCCGGGACCAGCGCGGTGAACACGAGTGCCCACATCAGCGTCAGCTGCCGGTTGATCTGCGTAAAGCGCGGCGAGGACCAGAACTGACGCGGGACCGATTCGCGCGCGTACTGCGCCGTGAACGGCGAGACCAGCAACGAGGAGAACGCGATCACCGCCAGCAGCGCCGCCGCGATCGCACGCGCATACCGCGCAACCCAATCGCCGGTCGCAGGATCGGCGGCGAACGCCACGATCGTAAACCCGGCAAACGCAAGGATCGCGCCGATCTCGAGCACCTTCGTACGCCTGGCGTAAATCGCCGGCAACGCGATCACCAAAGCGCCCACCAGCGCCGCCACCGCTGCCGCCCTCAGCGTGCTATGCCTGGCGATCAGCGAAAACATCACCCACGGGATGAACGCCACATAGATCTTGATCCCCGGACCCCGATCGATCCGACTGTGATCGGCGCGACCGTCAAACAAACTCGTCGTGGACACGTGAAGCTCCTTCCTATCGCTTGGCCGGGTCCGTATGACCCCGCCTCCTCAGTGCCCGGAGCTTGCCGTGAGCCGCCCTAACTGTCCTCAGTAGCCGACTACTGCAATCCACTCGCCCGCA
>JAFASQ010000225.1 GCA_019244395.1 Solirubrobacterales bacterium
GGCGAGGTGGCGCTTGAGGCTGCGCAGCGCGCCCTTGGTGGTCTTGCCTTCGGCCTCTTTTCGCGCCAGGTACTGCTTGGTGGCCGGGTCATGCTGGGCGCGGGTGACGGCGATGATGTGTAGCGCGTGGTTGAGTTGGCGATCCCCGCCGCGGTTGAGCCGGTGCTGGGTGCGCTTCCCCGAGGAGCAGGGGATCGGCGCGGTCCCGGTCTGCCGCCCGAACGCGGCCTGCGAGCGGAAGCGCTCGTTGCCGGCGGTGCGGCCGATCAGGATCGCGGCGGTCAGCGCGCCGCACCCTTGCTCGGCCAGCAGGTTGGGGCGATGCGCGGCCACGAGCTCGGCCAGCTCGCCGCGTAGAGCGTCGATCTGACGGTTCAGCGCCCGCAGCTGCGCGAGCTGCGCACGGGCGATCCGGCCACGCGCTCCCGCGTTGAGGTTGCGCAGCCGGCGGTCGACCCGATCTAGTGTCCGCGGCTGGTTGAACGCGCCGCGCTTCAGTGATGCCTCGAGCTCGGGGCACAGCGCGAACAGGTGCCAGCGCAGCCGGTTGACGGTCCGCGTGCGCTCGGCGACGAGATCCTCGCGGTGATCAACCAGCAGCCGGATCTCCATCGCCCGCTCGTCCAGAAAAGCGACCGGAAACCGCTCGACGCCGTCCTTGACGACCGCGCGGGCGACCGCCAGCGCGTCGATCGGATCCGACTTACCCGGCTCGCGCTCGCCCTTGCGCGAAGCGCCCATCCGGTGCGGCGCGACCCTGAGAACCCGCTCGCCAGCCGCCACCAGCGCCTGCTCAAAGCGCCGCGAGACATGCCGACAGTCCTCGATCGCCCACACCCGCTGCGCACCCAGCGAGCGGGCCCAACGGACCGCGGCCAGATGCCCAGCATCCTCAGCCCTGATCTCGCGCTGGCCGCGGACCTTGCCGGTTCCCTCGTCCACCGCCGCCAACGCGTGCGACCCCTTGTGCGTGTCCGCGCCGATCACGATCATATGACCATCCCTTCGTTTGGTTGAACACCGACGAAGCGGACCACCGGCGGACAACCGTCACGCGAGGCGAAAGCCACGCTTCTATCAAGTCACGCCGGAGGTCCCCGGGCGGCGACGGGCGACAGGAGCTTTGCCAGTCAGGCCCAAGCAGCCGACGCGGCACTCGAGAGTCAGCCCGCCGCCAGCCCGGGAACCAACCGGACGGGTCGGACGTCACCGCCCAGACCCAAGCCACGATGACAGTGACAGCAGTCTGGTTGACACTGCCGCGGGGGCGACAAACGAGCACTCTCGGTCGCTCCGGGTCGTATTTCCCCGCAGGCGGGCCGCTCTTCGACCGCGGCAGGGATGTCGTCGCCGCGCTGGTGCGGGACTCCGCGTTTCCCTTGCTCTGCGATACGTGCTCGACCAATAATCTCGCTATGCCTGACCCGGTCGACTTCGACCCGGAGCTATACCGCGGGACCGCTCGCTATTACGACCGCTTCCGCGTTCCCTACCCGGTGGCGATGATCGAGGCGCTTCTTAGTCGGACGCAGCCAAGCGGACGTGGCCGCCTGTTGGATCTGGCGTGTGGTACCGGCCAGATCACGTTCGCGGTGGCGGGGCGATTCGATGAGGTGTGGGCAGTCGATCAGGAGCGGGGCATGATCGAGCTGGTACGGGATAAGGCCCGCGCAGCCGATGCTGATCATGTTCACGGTGTCCTCTCGCGAGCGGAGGAGCTTGTGGCGCCGGCAACGGGTTTGAACTGGTGGCGATCGGAAATGGGTTTCACCGCCTTCGCCGCGAGGTGGTCGCAGCGAATGCGTTTCGGTGGCTAGAGCCGAACGGACATATCGCGCTGCTGTGGTCTGCGGGGCTCTGGATGGGTGATCTGGACTGGCAAAGAGCCCTGTCGGCACTGCTCGAGGCCTGGAAGAGCAAGCTGGGGGTCGAGGCCCGAGTCCCGGCTGGCTGGGACAACGCACGCCGACATCGGCCGGACATGGCGCTGCTGCGAGCCGCTGGCTTTGAGCCAGTCGACTCGGAGCGCTTTCCCACGGCCCACGACTGGACGGTGGACGCGCTCATCGGATTCGTGTACTCGACGTCCTTTCTACCGAGGGCCGTCCTTGGCGACCAGGCGGACGCGTTCGCGCGCGATGTTCGCCACGAGATGGGCAGGCTGGCGACCGACAACTTCCTTCGAGAGACGATCGATTTCAATTTCGAGCTGGCTCGGCGACCTCCGTAGCGGACCGGCCGCTATCGTCGCCCGCCGGCCGCGGCAGCGTACCCCTCGTGCCAGCGAGACAGGGCTCGCCGCCAAGACAGAGTCCAACTCGCCACAAGCAGGCCAGGCCCTCTCGGCCCGGCGGATCCGAGAGTGCCGCAAACATGAAGCCGCAGCCGCCTCGAGCGCCAATTCGGTCCCGCCGGTGGCTTCTGCTCCGAGTCGACGACCACCCGGAGGAGCAGTCCCGCCGTCGCGGCCCCGTGGGAGACAAAGAGGTTCGCGGTGCATCCCTATTGGCAAGAGCGCCTGCCGGCGCGTGCGCGTCAAGTTAGCGCATCGCGTTCATCGAGTGAATGGCGTGCAATTCCGCCTGGAATCACAAGCCCGGGCACGTCGTTCGGTATCGCGATAACGGTGATCGCGAGAGCGACGAGCACAACTGCGGTGCCCCAGGTGGCTGCGCGGCGCCACGGGATCGTCGTCTCCAGTGTGATGAGCGCGGCGATTAGCGCCATCCACGTGACGCTCATCACTCCGAGGGCGAATAGCCCGGCCATCAGCGCCAAGCAACAGCCGAGGCACCACGCGGCGTGCTTGGATCCCATCTCGAGGGCGCCCCGGTTACCCTCGCGCCAGGTTCCGAGCAGGAACCCGAGGGGGCTGCGGCATTTACCGAGGCACACGTCCTTAAGGGACGTCAGCTCGTAGATCGCGGCGACGGCAAGGACGGCGCCGGCGAACCACCGCCCGCCGGTGCGCTAGGTCAGCTCGCTGCCGAGGGCGTTCCGGCCAAGGCGAAACAACCCGTACGCAACGAGTCCAGCCGCCCCCCACACGAGCAGGTACGCCGCGGTGAAAAGGAGCGGGCGACTCCAGCCGCGCCGACGGGTCATGCGCGCGTGTAGTACGGCGGTGGTCGGCGCCAGGGAGGGGAACATCATCGCCGCCATCATCACGACCCATACGCCTAAAAACCAGCCGAGCGTCCCGAGACCGGTGCCCGGCCCGCCGTCCATGCCGGCCATTCGATCCACGGTGGACCACCACGCTGCGCCGGCAAACGCGAGTAACAGGAGGACCCGGCCAAGGCGCGCGCGGGCCGCCGCGAGCGCGTGGCGAACTCGCGCCGTTCGTCGACGCGGTGGCTGACCGCAACGGCGGTCAGCCGCCCACGAGACCTGGGGAGTCGAGAAGCCGGAGTTTCCGTCGTACCGGATAGCGAAGGCGTCGATCTTAGACCGCGTCGCGTGCCCGATCGTCAGCTCTGACGCGGCGGGATGAAAAATGCCCGTCAGACGTGCGGGCTGACCGCTTTCAACCCCGAACGGCACCACGTCCTCGATCTCAAAGTCAGCCGCGTCACCGATCCGCACCGAGTGGCGCAGCCCTTCCGCGCGCACCTCGATCGGAGCCCGCTCCACACCGAGGCTCTCACCCGCGGGGTGTGATCACAGACGATCTCGGTATTCAAAAAGGGGGCGCGATCTTGCGACATGCATGCCGCGCCGCGCGAGGCGCTCGGTGCACGGGCGCTCACCCCGCGAACCATTTGCCTGTCAGCCCCGTATTGGCTGACAAAGGTCAACCCAGCCAAAGGAGCAAGTAATGGTCAGGCACAAGCTCGCGCTCGTCCTTGTAATGATCGCGGGAACCGGCGCGCTCAGCTCGGGCGTCGCTGTCGCCGCGACGTCACACCCTGGCGCCGCAGTGCACGCCCTCAATGGGCCCCTTCCGGGGCATTGCGGCACTGACAAGAACCCCTGCCCTAAGTAATCGCGCACCACCCGCGCTGGACGAATGGGCCACCCGACACGCCGCGGGTGGCCCAGACGCCCGTCCCAACTCCTCGCCCGGCGCGGCTTATCCCAGCAGCAGCAGACAGTACCCATCTCCTGCAGTCAGGCCCGATCAGTTCGATCTCTCGCGGGGAGTACTCACGAGATCGGCCGGTTACGTCACGGATACTGGTGACCGAGGCGACCTCGACGAGTAGGTCGAACTCTGGTCTGGGGACGGGATCGGCGCCGTCGACAGGCCAACGGCCAGGCACCAAGGCGGCTACATCTAACGAAGCTCCATGCGCAGAATCCACGGCGTCGTCGGCGAGACCACCGCACCGAGCCCCCGGACGATTCCCCGCCGCCGCCGCCTCGCGGCTGCATCGCCAACGATCGACGGTTACCCGCGAACCGTGTCCCGCGAAGGCCCGAACTACCTGTTCCCGCGAACCGCAGAACGTCCCGACCCGTATTGCTCTGCGACAACGTCGATGCTGATCCGCCCTCGCCGGCCAGCACGGTGCACCGACACCACCAGGACACAACACATGCCCACATGCGTCGCTGTCACGCCGCGGCGATCGCCGTGGCCCACACCGCTTCGACCACCCGGGACATCGGGTTCGCGGGCGCGCTCTCGACCGCGGCAGCGTCCATGCCCGCGATCGCCCACAAGCGCGGGCCTTCCGCCGCGCTCGCCGCCCGCTCCGCCGCGAGCGACGCAGACGCGAAGCAAGCAGCGCCGGGCGCGCCAAGCCACTCCAAGCATCCGCCAGCATCCTGACCCGCCTGTCATCGTGCAGTAGCTGACGCGGCGCACCCCGGGGCTGCTCGCGCCCGCCCGGCTGCACGCCCGCCACCTCCGTTTAGCTCAAGCGCAGCCACCGAGCCCGCTACACCTTCCCGGCGGAGTGACAATCAGCCGCACAGGCCCACCGGACTCGTCAGGATGAGCAGGACCAGCGCCGTCGCCCGTCACAGGGAGGAGATGCTGCCCGCGTAGGCATGTGCGCAAGTGCGCGTGGCGACGGTCCTCGGACGGCCTTGCTTCTCCAGCGCGACGCCTGCGGGCATGTCGAACCGGCTGATCGAGACCGCCCTCTTGGACGATTTGGGCAAGCCTGCCGGTGGTCTCTGCGGCGACGCCCGATCAGTTGTGGAAATGGTTCTCTTCGACACTGACGTCAACGTCCCGCCGCGCTCCCGCCACCCCTGGTGAAACACCGGTCTTGAGGAAGGCCGCGCGCGGACCGCCGGCTCTGCTCAGTCTCGCAAGCTGCGCGCGAGGCAGCTCTTTTCGCTTCGCGAGAGAGCGGCGGTGAGAAGCCAGTGCTCCGCCACGCCCGGTGCGACGCTGCTGGTTGCGGAGGCCGAGGCATGAGTTGGTTGGAACCGGTCCTCCTCGATCGCAGCTGACCGGAGCCCATCGCGGACCTGCGACCCCGATCCGGCCGCGCCGCGCCGGTCACTCGCCTGGTCAATCAGCGCTGCGCGGACGCCTCCGCCCGACCGCGAGCAGCTGCCTGGCCTCACGGGCAGTGCTCACGTCGGGTCGGAGTTGCGCTGAGTGTGAGGACGACGGCTCGGCGGGCGCGGTACCGCCCGGACGTCTACCACGGGCCGAGAACCGTACCGGGCTCACCGCCGTATTGAGTTCAACGGAACGCACAACTCAGAAAAGGAATGTCACCGAGCGCCCCGATCAGAGGCGCCGGAGGGCTATCGCCAGGGAGGTCGCAGGTATGACCACCATTGACCGGCTGGCCGTGGCCTCAGACTGCAAGCCCACAACCAGAAGGGACAGACTGATGTTGAAGTCTCGCCTCACCGCTATTGCAGGCGTTACGACCGCGATGTTTGCAGCAACCGCGCTTGCCGCGAGTCCAGCAGGCGCGGTTACTTCGAACGGGCCCGGTATATGCACGCCGACGGGTTGTACATGCACGCCGACGACGTGTAAGCCGATCCCGAAGCCTCCCCCGAAGCCCTACCCGATGAGTTCCTGCTTCTCCATCAACGCGATAACCGTCCCAACGGGGGGGACAGGGCTGCGTAACGAACTGATCATCCAGGGCCAATGCTTTGTCGCTGGCAGCACCGCCGTGGTCTCGGTCACGAAAGACGTCAGCGGCCTTCCTACCACGACACAGCGCGTTCCGGTGGCGGCAGATGGGACGTTTACGACCGCGCTCTACTCATCGGCTGACTTCCCACTAAACCGTGGGACTTACAACATCTGGTCCTACGACTGGATCGGGCCTGAATGGATATCCCCCATGAGCAACCAAGTGCAGGTGACGTTCTCGTAGTGATCGCTGTCATCTCCCGCCCGGGCAGCCGATGTCGACAGGGGTCACGGTGAATACCGCTCTAGCACGAGCGGTGCATACCGCTCGTGCTAGAGCGACGACCTGACTGACTAACCAATAGTGACGCGCAGAAGAGCCGCCCCGGGAGGCGTTTGACCTTCCCGGGGCGTTGTCCCTGGCGCGGCCAGCGCGCGCGTCCCCGCCGGCAGGCCCTGGCGCGCGAACGCGCTGTGGGATGACGAGGCCTTCCGCTCGTCGCGCCCCGACCGATCAGGCGGTGGACGAAGCGAGGCGCGTCGGCGTGCCGACATTTCCGAGGGGGTGGCGTGGATTCCGCGCGGGCTGGCCGCGCCCCGGAGTGACTCGGGCGACACCGTGCACGAAGTCGTCGTCAAGACCAACCCCGGAGATGCGCCCAACCCAGGCAATCCCGGAACCGAAACGGTGGTTGCCAAGATCTGCTGAAAAACAGCCACGCCGGCACCGCGACGCGGATGCTGGCCGAGCGACAGTTGACGAGGGGCCGGGCCGACGCCCGGCCCCTCTTGTCCGCGTCCTGGGTCGCCACTCGCACCCACTTCTGCTTATAGGCCATCCTGTTGTTGCCTCGACCGCCGCCGGGAGAGGGCCAGCTTCTGCCGTCCCCTTATGGAGGGCCAGACGAAGACCAGCCCCTCCCGGCGGTGGTGAGGTTCCGCCAAGCGGCGACAGGACGTAGCCCCGGTTGAGGGCCTTGTCTATAAGCACGCGCAACGGTACCTTCATGTCTCTCTGCCGACCAGGTTGTCGCGCGCCGTGACCGACTACGGCGCGGAGGGACGTTCGTCCTTCGGGGCGTAGCGGTGGTGCAGCGACAGCGGGTTGCCGTCGGGGTCCAGGCAGATCGCCTGCCAGCAGACGCCAGAATCAAACGTCTCGCTGACGAAGCGCACGCCCTTGGCCTCAAGCCGCTCTCGCGCGACTGCCACGTCATTGACCTGAAGAGCGATCGGCATCGCGTTGCGGGAGAACGTGCCGCCGAAGTCCTCGGTGCGCATGATCGCCAGCGTGAGATTGCCGGCCTGGTACTCGGCTCCCGGCCGGCTCCCGTAGCGCTTGACGAACGGAAGGCCGAGAGTTTCGCCGTAGAAGGCCGTCATCGCATCGAAGTCCTGCGCCGGGATGCAGACGAAGTCCACGCCGGTGATGAGGGGGGTCGTATCAGTCATCGTGGCTTAGACGATTGCAGACCGCCGACTCATCGGTCGACGGCATATCGAACGTGATGTGCAACGCAGCAGGGAGCATCCGGCGCCCCTCAGGAACTCCGATGCCCCGGCGTCAGTCGTCGGCGGCCCCGATCCGGCCTAAGGCCGGACGCTTGGGTCGAGCGCGAGGCCAAACGGGCTGCCCTCCGAGTCCCGGCAGATCGCCAGTGCCAACCGGGATGAATCACCGACCCGCCGAGCGTGCCGACCCGCTGCAATGCCGCACCGAGGTCAGCGACGGTGAAGTAGGGCAGCGACACCGAGTCGCTGGGACCGGTCCCACGCTGATGCAAGCCCACCCTCGGCGCGTCCGAATGTGTTGCACCACTTCCAACGCACACCGCCGGATTCACGAACCACCGGGCGCGAGGCCGGCGGCTGCCAGCCGCGAGTTGGCTGCTACTTCAAGCCGGCGACCGCCCAAAGGAGAAGCCGCTCGATCATGGCGGTGTGCGCGACGAAGCAGCCACACGCGCCAGCGAGAACCCACGGCCCAGTTACGCCTGGAGCAGTCACCCCGATGGCGCCGCTGCGTTTCGAGCTGAGCGGCAGTCTCGGGCCCCGCGCTTCTCGACAGACGGATAGACGGATCGCCCTACACGGTCGCTTCCGAGCCGAGCGACTGCGGCCCACGGGTTATCTGTCGCCTCGGATGCCGGGATTGGTTGGCCTCGAACCTCTCCTGGATGATCCCGCGAAACTGTGATCTACGCCCGAATGCGTAGACCCGTGTCGCTGCCAAATTTGTCTGTCATTGCTGCTCCCACCGGAACCCGACGGGCGAGGGTGCGGGCTCGAGCGGGCTGGTGGGTAGGTCTGGTGCGAGCTCGGCATCGTTGTAGGCGATCGGAGCGACGTCGTTCGGGGCATCGGGGTGGAACATCGAGGCGAGATATTGGTTCTGGCCCCGGCCGGGGCCGATCTCGCCCATTCCGCCTCCGTAGGTGGGGATCTCGCGCTGTGCGCAGTAGTCGTAGACGTCAAATAGCCAGCGCAGACGTCCATGGCGCGCCGGCTTGATGTTGATCGCCCGTGGCGGGATCGGCAGTCTCGGGATGTCGTCTGGGGTGCGCACCGGGAGGTCCCAGGTAATCCGGTCGTGATACGGCGCGAGCACTTCACGGGTGCTCGCCGTCAACCCGGGATCCTCGAGCCACGCGCCCGGGAACCCGGCAGCGAGGCGTGCGTAGAGATCTGGTTCCGGCGCCAGCGCAATCGGCGCCTCGGGTGGGTACTGACCTTTCAGGTCGATGATGAGGACGGCACCGGTGGCCGCGAGTTGCTCGATCAGCTCTTCATCCCAGTTGGGCGAGGGATCGAGCTTGAAGTGGAGGGTCGGATTGCATTCCAGGCGCCGCTGGATCACCGGGACGGCGGCGTCTCCGAGCATCGGCGAGTTGACAAACTCGACGGCGCGAGGAGTACGACCGAGTGCCTCGTGGAGGGAGATGCCGGCCTGGAGCAGCGCGAGGTCAAGCACGGCACTCTCAAACGCCCAGCGTCGAAACGTCTTCGGGAAGCCGGGAGGCAGCGCAACCTCCGGGTACAGTTCCAGCGCGTCGAGCTGGTCGGCGAACGAGTCGACCGTCCACTGGCCTGCAAGCGGCAGATCTGGGTCGGAGCGTGCAAATGCAAGCTGTGCGGGCGGAAACGGCGTTACATCCTCGCCGATGCCCTCGTGCCCCCGGCCGCGGAGCCGCACCACCGTCGTGTAGCGCGTGAACTCGGGAGTGACCACACGCGACAGCGGCTCAAACGAGTACGAATCAATCACCACCGCCAAGCCGGCGAGCAGACGGTATGTCCCGTCGTCGGCGATGGACGAGCCAATGGGTGAGTTGACCATTGATTTTGCCTCCGTGAATACGCAGGTCGTTGATGCCCATACCCCGCACCGGGTGAGGCGGCAGGCTAGCAGCCACCAGGGACGGCCGCCAAGCCGCACGCTCGCCAAGCCACCGAGGCTTCCTTGACCCGACGCGCTGCTCCTCGCGCGCTGCTAGAAGCGGCTTCGCCGCACGCTTCCTGTGCGCTGGAAGCAGTCACGGCCGACCGCTCGCGACGTGGCGACCAGGCGCCTGCTTCCTGACACCATGAGTCACGCAGCACCCCGCCGGCGACGACGTCGACCGCCAGCTCGACGGACCGCCAGCGCTAGGGCTACTCCTCGACGCCTAAAGCATCAATCGTGAGCTTGTGGCTGGTCGCTTTGCAGCAGTCACGGCTGCGCGCCGCAGAGTTCTGCTTCGACACGATCGCGAGCAGCCGAGCTGCGGAGCTGCCAGCACACGGTCGGATGCCCGCTTGGATTCCGACCCCTGGATCAGCGCCAACGATCGCGCCGCGTGACCGTGCCGGTGATCCTGCCCAGCTTCTCAGACTTGCGCTGGTTCCGCGGGGCGTTCCCCGATTGGGTGGCATGCGGGTTCTTCTCGCAGCGGCGCGTGACGCTGTCGGACGCGGCTTCGCTGGGGCACGGCGCTGAGGAGCGGATCGACGTCCGGATCTAGGCTTCGGTGCTGGCTTCTACGGCGATGTCGGGCGCGAACTGCTCTCTTGAGGCGGC
>JAFASQ010000281.1 GCA_019244395.1 Solirubrobacterales bacterium
GCCGCTGTGCCGGAGCCCTGGCGGTCGCTCGCCGGGAAGGTGATCGGCAGCTTGCCCGAGGGATCGCTGTCGCCGAACAGCAGCGACGCCACCGCGGTGCCGAACGTGGCGCCGGGTTCCCACATCTCGAGCACGCCGGCCACCCGCTGCAGCCACGGCATCGTCACCGGGCCGCCGGTCAGCACGACTACGGTGTGCCGGTTGGCGGCGGCCACGGCCTCGATCATCTGGTTCTGATCGCCCGGGAGCGACAGCGTCTCGATGTCGTGGCCCTCACCGATCTCGCGGCCGGCGAACACGACCGCCACATCCGCCTTGGCCGCCGCGGCCGCCGCCTGCTGGATCAGGGTCGCGCCGCTCGCCGGCGGCGGTGTCACGCCCAGCTGCACCTCGGTGCCGAGGAACGTGTTGAAGATTGACCCGAAGTTGTTCGCAAGCGCGGGCGGGATTCCGGCTGCCGCCTCCTCGGGCGAGTAGTCAAGCACGATCGAGACCGGCTTCCCCGCGGTCAACGCGACCGTGGCGTGGTCTACGTAGCCGAAGTCGTCACGAGCGCGCTGCGCCACCAGCGCTCCGTCGATGTAGAGCTTCGTCGTCCCCGATTCAGTGACCGAGAAGTTGTACTCGCCGCTGACCGGCGGCGTGTACTTCCCCGTGAACGCAACCGACCACTGGTTGTTCGGGTACAGCGCGCTCGTGGTCAGGAACGACGGCGGGCTCCCGGCATCGGGGGTGCCGAACGCTGCCGATGCCACCACCTGTGGCGGGCCGAGCACGGGTGCGGACGGGTCGGTCGGGTCATTGGCGCCGTAGTAGGTGGCCAGGAAGCCGGCGCTCCTGCCGTCCGGGGTCACGATCGAGCCCGGCCCGCTGAGCTGCCCGTTCGCCGTCAGCACCGGCTGCTCGGCCAGGCCCACTGTGCCGGGCGAGTACGTGACCGTCCGGCCGGAGCCGGCGCGGGCGGTGATCCCGCTCAGGGCGCTGGAATAGCCAAACGTCTGGCCGCTCGCCGTGTCGGTGAACACGTTGGCCGGGTTGACATACGCCGAGCCGTCGTTGGCGACTTGGGGCTGCTGCGTGCTCGTCGCCTGGCCCATCTTCGCCTGCGAAATTCCGGCGGCTTGGGTCCCGATCACAGCGATCGACCGCGCCGCCGAGGAGAGCGGGAGCACGTGCCCGCGGTCTTGCAGCAGCACCGCGCCCTGCTCGGCGATCTGCGCTGACGTCGCTTCGTCCTGGGTGATCCCGTCGCCGATGCCGTTCCGGTTGGGCGGGTTGAGGAAGCGCTCGTTCTTCGTCGACTGGAGCACCAGCCGGCGCACCTCGTCGACGAGCCGGGCCTGCGAGACGAGGTTCCGGCTGCCGTCGGCGTTGGTCAGCCCGTCGCCGCTGCCGTCCCCGACGATCGCCTGCAGCTCCGCGAGCGTCATGCTGGCGTCGCCGCCGTCGCCCCCGCCCAGGAAGTTCAGCTGCGACGAGTCGCGCTTGGCGGTGGCGGCATCGGGCGTAAACGTGCCCTCGAAGCCGTACTGGCCCTTGATCAGGTCATTGAGGATGAACTGGTTTCCGCATGAGTCGGCGCCGGTGTAGGGCGGTGGCGTCGCGGCGTTGATGATCGCGTAGCCGCACATGACCGACATGCCGTTGCCCTGCTGGGGCGCCACCGCCGCCTGCCATGCCGGACCGTAGATCTCCTCCAGCGCGCGCTCGGACACCAGCTCGTTCTCGCCCGTGTTGTTGGGATTGGTCAGCGTCAGCGCCTGCCCCGAGCGCCCCTGCTCCTGCGTGTAGGCGCAGCAGTGCTTCACGGTCGTCATCACGCCCTGGGCCTGGATCGCGCGCACCTCGGGGGCGACCAGCACACCGCTCAGGAACGGGTCCTCGCCAAAGTTCTCCTGCTCACGGCCGGTGTGCCAGGTACGGTCGATGTCGATCACCGGCCCAAGTACGCCGCTCAGCCCGGTGCGGTGAAACTCGCTGCCGAGCATCGTCCCGTAGGCGGCCGCCGCGGCGGGGTCCCAGGACGCGCCCACGGCCAGCGCGCTGGGAAACGCCAGCCCGCTGGCCCGTTCACCGTCCGCGCCATCATCGGTCCCGCCGGAGACCGTCAGGCCGTACAGGGCCAACAAGCCGGTGGACGTGCCGTTCGCGGCTTGGATGTTCTGTCCGCTCGCCAGCGCGGCCTCCAGGCGCTGCAGCGTCGACTGCACCGGCGTGCCGTCGGGGTTGTGGGCGTAAAGCGCCGACCCCGGGTTCTCCAGGTCCTCGATCACGTACTGCGCCTGGCACTCGGCGCCGAAGCTCGGATCCGTCCACGGCGCCGCCTCGGACGCAGGCGGCGTCGGGCAGGACGGAGTGGGGAGCAGCGCCGGCCGCGTCGGCGGGCTCTGCCCGGCGCGATTCACGCGCGCGCTCGCGCCGTCCATCGCCATCAACAGGCAACACCCTGTCATCAGGAACGCCGCCACGAGCAGGCCGACGAACCTCCGCATTACAAGAGCCGCCATCTGTGTTCCCTCCCTCACTAGACCTCCCGCGTCTCGCGCGGGAACCTAGCGCGGGACGGCCAGCATTGTCAAGGAACTTGCGATACTCAAGGCCGTCAAACCCGCGTTGCGTGCGGCGCTACCACAGCGCAGCAGCGAGCTGGCGCCCGCCATTACGTGCGGCAGGAGGTGAAGCCGGGCATCCGGTGAGGTCTCGGCAGCCGCGTGCCGCATCCCGACTCAGTCGACGTCGGCTCGCGATCCACGAAGTTGCGAACCTCACCAGGGCTCGGGGCAGGAACGGCGAGCGGCTCGGCCGGAAACTGCTGTGAGACTACGTCGGCCAGGCACGATCGAACTGGCGGGCGGTTGCGTCGGTTAGGGTGGCACCGACGCCGTGCACGCGGGCGAGCGTTGCGATGCCGAGGAAAGAGAGTGTGGTGTGGCGACATGCTGAACGGTGACCTGCGTCCCGCGGACGCGCAGGGATTGATGTTCGACATCGCCGGGACGCTCCCGGGTCAGCCTCGGTCAGAGCACCGCCCGGGACTTGCGTCCGTCACCCCATTTGTGCGGGAGCCCATGGACGTGATTCGGAGGAGCAACGACGAC
>JAFASQ010000376.1 GCA_019244395.1 Solirubrobacterales bacterium
CAAGGGCAAAGGCTTCCAGGGCACGATCAAGCGCCACAACTTCAAGCGCGGCCCGAAGTCCCATGGCTCGCACAACGTCCGTGCGCCGGGTTCGATCGGCGCCTCGGCCACGCCTTCGCGGGTCCCCAAGGGCTTGCGGGGGCCCGGCCGGATGGGCGGGGGCCGGACCACCCAGCGCGGGCTGACCGTGGTCGAGGTGATCCCCGGCCGGAACCTGATGCTGCTGCGGGGCGCTGTTCCCGGGCCGCGGGGCGGGACCGTGGAGGTGCGGAGCGATGCGTAGGGCTCTCACAGCGGAGGTGCGGGCCGATGCCTAGGAGCGCGTCGGTGCTCGGTGGCGGGACGATCGACTTGGATCCCGTCGCGTTCGAAGCCTCCTTCAACATGCCGCTCGTGCACGAAGCGGTGCGCGCCGAGCTGAACGCGCGTCGGCACGGCACTGCGTCGACCAAGACGCGCGGCCAGGTCTCCGGCGGCGGCGCCAAGCCGTGGCGCCAGAAAGGCACCGGGCGGGCTCGCGCGGGATCCTCACGCTCGCCGCTGTGGACGGGCGGCGGCACCGTGTTCGGACCGACCCCGCGCCACTACACGGTCAAGGTCAACCGCAAGGCGCGTCGTGCCGCGCTGCGCAGCGTGCTTTCGATGCACGCCGAGCGCGAATCGCTGGCCGTGTTCGACGCCGGCTCGTTCTCCGAGCCGTCGACGGCGCAGGCCGCCGAGGTGCTGGCCGAGTGGGCCGCCCCGGGGCCGGCGCTCGTGCTGCTGGGCCAGGACGAGGCGGCCGCGGGCAAGTCCTTCCGCAACCTGAGAGACATCGAGGCGATGCCGGTGGAGGATGCGGGGGTGGCCGACATCGTCGGCGCCGCGTCGCTGCTCGTGTCCGAGGCGGCGATGCGCTCGTTGCTCGCGCGCGCCGGCGCGAGGCCGGCTGAGTCACAGTCAGAGGAGGCCGCCTGATGGACCCGACCCAGGTGATCATTCGCCCGGTCCTGTCCGAGAAGACGTTCGCGCTGGCCGAGGCCGGCAAGTACACGTTCCGGGTCAACGATCGGGCGCACAAGACCCAGATCCGCCAGGCGATCGAGCAGCTGTTCGATGTCAACGTGCTCGAGGTGCGCACCGCCCACGTGCACTCCAAGCCCAAGCGCCGCGGTCAGACGAGCGGCCGTACCCGTCAGTGGAAGAAGGCGATCGTGCAGGTGCGCGAGGGCCAGACCATCCCGATCTTCGGGGGACTGGAGGCCGGGGAGTAAATGCCCATCCGTAAGCCCAGACCAACCTCGCCCGGCCGACGGTTCGTCACCTATCCCGACTACGCCGAGGTCACCCGCACCAAGCCCGAGAAGTCCTTGGTGGAGGGGCTCACGAAGTCCGGGGGCCGGAATGCCAACGGGCGCAAGACCGCCCGCCACCGGGGTGGCGGCGCCAAGCGGCTGTATCGCAAGATCGACTTCAAGCGTCGCAAGGACGGTGTCCCGGCCAAGGTGGCGCACATCGAATACGACCCCAACCGCTCCGCCTACATCGCGTTGCTGCACTACGCGGACGGCGAGAAGCGCTACATCCTGGCTCCGCAGCGGCTGCGCGTGGGGATGACCGTGCAGTCCGGCCCCGGGGCGGACATCCGGGTCGGGAACAGCCTGCCGCTGGGCAACATGCCGGCGGGCACCGTGGTGCACAACGTCGAGCTGACGCCGGGGCGCGGTGGACAGATGGCGCGCGCGGCCGGCGCCGGCGTGCAGCTCTTGGCCAAGGAGGGCGACTACGTGACGCTGCGCCTGCCCTCGGGCGAGATGCGGATGGTGCGGGCGGAATGCCGTGCCACCGTGGGCAGTATCGGCAACACCGACCATCAGAACGTGTCGATCGGCAAGGCGGGGCGCAAGCGCCATATGGGCGTGCGCCCGCAGACCCGCGGCACCGCGATGAACCCGGTCGACCACCCGCACGGTGGCGGCGAGGGTTCGACCACGCCCGGCCGGCACCCGGTCACGCCGTGGGGCGTGCCGACGCTCGGCTACCGCACCCGGCCCAAGGGCAAGGCATCTGACAAGTACATCGTGCGCGGACGGAGGAGAGGCAAGAAGCGATGAGTCGCTCGAGCAAGAAGGGGCCCTATGTCGAGGAGCGGCTGATGGCGCGGATAGAAGCCATGAACAGCTCGGGCGAGAAGCGCATGCTCCGCACCTGGTCGCGTGCCTCGACGATCTTCCCCGAGATGGTCGGCCACACGATCGCGGTGCACGACGGGCGCAAGCACGTGCCGGTGTTCGTCACCGAGTCGATGGTCGGGCACAAGCTCGGCGAGTTCGCGCCGACTCGCCTGTATCGCGGGCATGCGGGGACTGGTAAGAGACGATGAGCACGTCGGATCCCGAAGAGACTCCACGCCGGCGGCGTAGGTCGCGTAAGAAGGCCTCGGAGGACGCGCCCGCGTCCGATTCCCCGCGCCCGGAGCCCGAGGCGGGGTCGGAGTCCGAGGCGACGCGAGGGGATGCGGACGCGGACGCGTCCCCCACGGCCTCTGTTGAAGGCGGGGAAGCCGCTGAGGTGGAGCCCTCGGCGGAGGACGTGGCCGCCGTCGAGGCGGCAGCCGACGTCGTCCTCGAGGCTGACGACGAGGCGGAGGGCGAGTCGGAGCTCGTGTCCGATGACGACTCGGATGCCGAGGATGTGGAGGCCGAAGCCGAGGAGGCGGAGGCGCCGGCTGCCTCCCGTCGCCGGCGTCGGCGAGGTGCGGCTGAGCCCGCCGAGGAGGAGGCCGCGGCGCCCGCACCCGCGCCTCAACGTAGGAGAAGGGGAGCGCGGGGTGAGCGGCGGGATGTGGTGGTTCGCGCGCAGGCCAAGTACGTGCGGTCGTCGGCCAGGAAGGCGAGGCTTGTCTGTGACCACATCCGCGGGAAGAGCGTGGAGGAGGCGCGAGCTATCCTCGCTCACACCTCGCGTGCGGTAGCGCGGGACTGGAGCAAGCTGCTCGAGTCCGCGGTGGCCAACGCGGAGAACAACCACGAGCTCGTGGGCGAGGACCTGTACGTCAAGGACGTTCACGCCGACGAGGGACCGACGATCAGGCGCTTTCGGCCGCGCGCGATGGGTCGCGCGACGAGAATCCGCAAGCGCACCAGCCACCTCACGATCTTGCTCACGCCGAAGGATTAGTCACTAGATATGGGTCAAAAAGTTCATCCCGAGTCGCTCCGCGTGGGCTATATCCACGACTGGAAGTCGAACTGGTTCAACGAGCGGGCGTTCGCA
>JAFASQ010000549.1 GCA_019244395.1 Solirubrobacterales bacterium
CCGTGTTCACCAACGTCTCGCACGCCACACGGCCGTCTGGATCGTCGCGCATCACCGCGTCGAGCACGCCATCGGAGATCTGATCAGCCACCTTGTCCGGGTGACCCTCGGTCACCGACTCCGACGTGAACAGGAACTCGTTGTCGGCTTGAGTCATGCGGTTCTACCTTCCTTACGGGTGATCTCGAGCAAATAAGCGGCCAACACATCCGTCCCGCCGAGCTTCAGGTGGTAGGCGTCTGAGAGCTCTTCGACCCGCGCGATCTGGTCGCGCGCGTCGTTGAACAGCTCCGTGAACTCGAACAGCCCAAAGTCCACGACACGAGCCTGATAGCCCAGGCGTTCCAGCAGCTGGCTGGTTCGCCGCTCGCCGATGATAGACAGTTGCATGACATATGCGATGCCGTCGTCGGCCAATGCCTCGGGCAGCATGCGGAACAGGTGGTCGATGAGGCTCCGGCCCCAGTAGTCGAGCGGCCGGTGCGAGACGACCGGCTCGAATGGATCAACTGGCGTCTGGTAGAGGCTGGCCACGATCACGTCGTAGCGCTCCTCGGGGACCCAGGGATACAGGTCCTGCACCGCCGCACTGACGCGATCGGCGACGCCGTTGCGAAACGCGTTGGTGAGGGTGTTCTTGATCGCAGCGCCGTTGATGTCTATGCCGTGGACGTGAGCGGCGCCGTTTCGGGCCAGCTGAACCGAGAGCAGGCCCGTCCCGCAGCCGATATCGAGGCACCGCTGGTGCGCCCCCACCGCCTCCTGGTAGAGGTACTTCCAGACCATGAAGCTCCCCTGGGTGGGGACGAACACGCCGGGCTCGAGCGTGATGTCCGGGAAGTCCAGCGGGAACATCGCCCGGCCTCGCGCATCGCTCCACCGGCGGGCGGCGGGACGCTGCCGGGAGTCGAGCGAGATCGGACCCGCGCCCTCGTCCGGCAGCGCGGCGGGCCGGGCGTTGCCCGGCTTGGTCGGCTCGAGCGCCGCGCGCGCCGCGGCGATCTGCTCGGGACCGACACCGCAGCATCCGCCGACGATCTGCGCCCCCTCCTCCCGCCAGCGCAGGGCAAGGTCGGCGTACTCGGCGCCGCCTACGCCCGGTTCGTGGCGCCATCCCACCGCCGACAGATAGCCCAGGTTGGGGTAGACGCCGAGCGGGAGGTCGGTGAAGTCGCGCAACCACGACAGCATCCCGATGACGTGGTCGGGCGGCAGGCAGTTGATGGCCAGCGCCCCGACGCCCATCTCCTCGAAACGCCGCGCCGCGCGCCCGAACGCGTCACCCTCCGGCCCACCCCAATGCTCGCCGTACACGCCGCACACGCCGTGGCGACAGCGCCGGAAGCTGAGCCATACCGGCAGGCCGGTGTCGAGCAGGGCTTCGATGGTGGCGTAAGTGGAGCTGCGCACGAGCGTCAGCGTCTCGACCAGGATCAGGTCGGGCGGATCGTGCTCGAAGGCCCGTGCCAGGAGACGGATAGTCTCGCGCCCGTCCGGCGTGTCGACGTCGCCATTGATGCTGAAGGCAACGGCGACCTCCTCCCCGCGCCCGGCGTCCGCCGCCGCCTCCCGGGCCAGCCGGACGCCGCGGCGGGCCACGTCCATCCAGTGGACGGGCTCGGCGGTGTCCCACAGTGTGGCGTTGCCGTCGCGCAGCGCGGTGGCCAGGCCCCAGGTGTCGGTGCAGATCACGTCGCACCCCACGTCGACGTAGCGCCAGTGCACGTCCCGGACCTCGGCCGGCGATTCCAGCAGCGCCGTCAGGCCCCACAGATGCTCCTCGATCTCGGGCCGCTCGCCGGCCACGCGAATCAGCTCGGTGCCGGTGGCGCCGTCCATGATCACCGCCCGGTCGGTGGCGATCAGCCGGGTCAGCCGCTCGTAGCGGCTCTCGGTCGCCGGGGCGGGTGACGAGGCGCCGGCGCTGCCTCGGAGGCCTTCGATCGGCGTCAGGTGCGTGCTCACTTTGTCTCTCCCTCTCGTCCCGGCTGGCAAACGTGCACAGCTT
>JAFASQ010000577.1 GCA_019244395.1 Solirubrobacterales bacterium
GCCATTCCTGGGCAGCAGGAGGCGATCCGGCGCATGCGCGAGCTGCGCGCCGCGGGCGCGTCCCTGCGGGCGATCGCGGCCGCGACGCGGGAGGCCGGACACCGGGTCTCCCACGAGGCGGTGCGCGGCGTCCTGGTCCGCGCCGCCTGACCGCGAGCGCGCGGCGGGTCAGTATGTTCGCCCCTCCTGATGCTCTGATCGCACTCCTCAACGCCTCGGGGGCAGGCCCAGGCATCCGCTGTTCCGATTTTCCGACACTCTCGAATTTCAACGGCTACTGGAAGGTAGCGGGGTCGCGAGCGTGACCATTCGAGACTACGCCACGAGCTGCTTGGTTTCCAGTGTGAACGCGCTCTGGCAGGGCGGGTTGGGTGGCCTTGCGGTTACATGCGCAACTGTGTTGAGCCAATCCGAGGAGACTCGAGAACAAATCCGAGCTGCGCTCGCTCGCCGCGTCGAGGGATATCGAACGGAGGTCGGCCTGCAAATCCCGATCGCCTTAATCGGAGCCCATGCAAAGCGCCTCCGGCGCAGATGCGCAGCTGCCATGAGCTTAGACCGCCGCCCGGCGCACGTTGTCCAAGTCAGCCCTGCAGATCGAGCTGAATGCCACAAGCGGATCGGGATCGAGACTCTTGGACAACGCCTCCTTCGCGAGTTGCCGGAGCTCGATGCTCGGCTTCAGCGAGATCTCGACAATGGTTCTGAGCACGAGCTCCGCCCCGGCGACCACATTGGGTGGGGCGAAGAGCCTCATCCGGTTGATCAGCCCGACCAGGCGCTGCTCATCGCCGTCCAGCGTAATCTCGTTGCGCACGAAAGCCCTTAGCAGCCAGTTCGACGCGCCCATCACGAAGTCAGCGTAGACGGTCTCCCGCTTCGCGACCTCGCTTGCGACGCGCTGGAGGCGGTCCTGGCGGCGTTGGGTGTAGATGGCCGCGACCAGCGAGGCGCCACCACCTATGAGGGCGCCAAGAAGCGCGGAAACCGGGCCTAGGAGAGTTGGGTCGATGTGCACAGTCCTCGCCTCCGAGAAAGTGCCGCGGCGCAGAGTCCGCGGCTTTGGCACGAAGCCCTTCAGCGAGTGCCCGCTCGGCGATGCGCCCAACCACCCGGGTGGGGCAGCGCGTGGCCGCCCACCCGGACCGAGCCTGACGCTCGTGCATGAGCTCTGGTCATCTCTCGCCTCCTCGCTTCGGATCAGTGGCTGGCCAGGGCGGCCTGCTTGAGATCCGCCGTCTCCTTGTTGTCTGGGAGGGGCCTCCTGATCCGGAACCACGTCACGTAGAGCGCCGGCAGGAAGATCAGCGTCAGAACCGTCGCCACCGCCAACCCACCCATGATCGCGTAGGCCATCGGACCCCAGAAGACGGTCGGCGCGATCGGGACCATGCCGAGGATGGCGGCGGCGGCGGTCAGCAGGATCGGGCGGAAGCGGTGCAGCGTGGCCTCGACCACGGCGTCCCAGGGGTGGCGCCCGTGCGCCTTCTCCTTCTCGATCTGGTCGATCAGGATCACCGAGTTGCGGGCGATCATGCCCGTGAGGGCGAGCACGCCAAGCAGCGCCACGAAGCCCATCGGCTTGTCCGCGAGCAGAAGGGCCGCGACCACCCCGATCAGGCCCAGGGGGGCCACGCTGAGCACGAGGAACAGGCGGCTGAACGATTGAAGCTGGACCATCAGCACCGTGAGGATGAGGACCAGCATCAAGGGCAGGACGGCGGCGACCGACACCTGCGCCTTGTCGCTCTCCTCAACCGTTCCGCCGACACCGACATGGTACCCGCTCGGCAGGCTGGCGTTCAGCGCCGCGACCTTCGGCGCCAATGCCTGCACGACCGTCGCGGCCTGGATGCCGGGCGCGGTGTCGGCCTGCACCGTGACCGTGGGCCTGCGGTCCCGGCGCCAGACGATGGGGTATTCCTGGCCATACCCGACGGAGGCGATCTGGCTCAGGGGAACGGTCTGCCCGTTCGGCAGCGGCACCTGAAGCGTGCGGATCGTCTCCAGCGACATGCGCTGCTCGTCAGAGGCGCGGACCAGCACGTCGACGAGATAGATTCCGCTGCGCATCTGGGTGGCCGTGACGCCGGACACGACCGCGTTCAGGGACAGGGCCAGCTGCTGCGAGCTCAAGCCCAGGAGGCGGGCCTGGTCCTGGTCGACCTGGATCCTGACCGTGCGCGCCGGCTCCATCCAGTTGTAGTTGACGTTGCGGGCGCCCGGGTCCGACCCCAGGACGTCGGCGACCCTGAAGGCGATCGCGCGCACCTGGTCCGGCTCGGGTCCGCTGACGCGGTACTGGAGCGGCCATCCCACCGGCGGGCCGAGCTCCAGCGGGTAGACCCGCCCCACGACGCTCGGGAACTGGTTCGCCAGCGCCTGCTCGAGCCGCGCCTTCACCCGCTCGCGCTGCTGCAAGCCCTTGGTGACGACCACGGCTTGGGTAAAGAAGTCGTTGGGGAGCTGGACGTTGAGCGGCAGGTAGAACCGGACGGCGCCCTGCCCGACATAGGTGCTCCAGTGATCGACGTCCTGATCGCCCTTCAGGAGCTTGTCCAGGCGGCCCGAGGCGTCCCGGGTCGCGTAGATCGACGCGTTCTCCGGCAGCTGCAGGTCCACCAGCAGCTCCGGCCGGTCGGACGACGGGAAGAACTGCTGCGGCACGAGGCGCGTGCCGTACAGCGCCGCCCCGAACAGGCCCAGCGTGACGAGGATCGTGACCCAGCGCGCCCGCATCGCCAGCACAAGCAGGCTGCGGAACGCGCGCATGATCGGGCCGGGTTCTCCCGAATGCGCCGCTCTGGGCTTCTTGAGGATCCACACCCCGAGCAAGGGGGCAAAGAGGACGGCGACGACCCACGACGCGATCAGCGCGATGGCGACGACGGCGAAGATCGAGAAGGTGTACTCGCCGGCGGCGCTGTGCGCGAAGCCGATGGGGACGAACCCGGCGACGGTGACCAGCGTGCCGGTGAGCATCGGAAAGGCGGTCGAGGTGTAAGCGAAGGTGGCGGCGTCTTCCTTGTCGTCCCCGTGCTCCAGCCGCGTGACCATCGTCTCGACCGTGATCATGGCGTCGTCGACCAGCAGGCCAAGGGCGATGATGAGGGCGCCGAGCGAGATCCGCTGGAGGTCGATCCCGAAGAACGCCATCGCCACGAACACCGCCGCGAGCACGAGCGGGATCGAGACGGCCACAACGGCGCCCGCGCGCAGGCCGAGGCTGAGCAGGCTGACCCCAAGCACGATGGCGACGGCCTCCCAGAGCGCCTCCATGAAATCGTCCACCGCGTGCTCGACGGTCACCGGCTGGTCGGCGATGAGCGTCGGCTCGATCCCGACCGGCAGGTTCACCCTGATCTCCGCCATTGCGTGCGCGACGTTGCGCCCGAGGGCGAGGACGTCCCCGCCCGCGCGCATGGCGATGGCGATCCCGATGCCCTGCTTTCCGTTGACGCGGAACATCGGCTGCGCGGGGTCGGCCGGGCCGCGCGTGACGCGCGCGATATCGCCCAGCCGGATCATCCGGCCGTTCGCGACGAAGTTGACGGCCAGGACATCCTGCTCGGAGCGGAACGCGCCCGAGACGCGGACCAGGATCTTCTCGTCCCCGGTCTGCACCACGCCCGCGGGCGTGACGGCGTTCTGGGCCTGCAACGCGGCGATCAGCGCGGAGCGGTCGATCCCCAAGCCCGCCAACTGCTTGGTCGAGAACTCCACGTACACGCGCTCGTCCTGGGCACCGAGAATGTCGACCTTGGAGACGTCCGGCAGCTGGAGGAGCTGCTTGCGGACCTCGACGACGTGGTCCCTCAGCTCTCGGTCGGTGAACCCGTCCGCGGTGAAGCCGTAGACGATGCCGTAGGTGTCGCCGAACTCGTCGTTGAAGCCGGGGACCACCCCCTGCGGCAGCGTGTGTTGGATGTCGCGCACCTTCTTGCGCACCTGGTACCAGATGTCCGGCACCTTGGCCGGCGGCGTCGAGTCCTTCAGGTTGACGAAGATCGTGGCCTGGCCCGCCGTCGTGTAGCTCTTCAGGTAGTTCAGGCTCGGCGTCT
>JAFASQ010000077.1 GCA_019244395.1 Solirubrobacterales bacterium
GTGGGGCCTGCTCAAGTCGATCCCCCGGCTCGACAGCCCGCGCGACGAGGAGCTCGTGCCGATCTCCGGTCGTCCGCCCAGTCTCATCCGCCGGCCGTCCGGCTGTCACTTCCATCCCCGCTGCCCCTACGTGCGCGACGCGCACACCCGGGTCGATCCTCGGCTCGAGCCGGTCACCGGGGACCCCGGCCACGAGGCCGCGTGCTTGCTCACCACCGAGGTCAGGACCCGTATCTGGCGCGGCCTGGAGGCCGGCGAGACATCGGGGACTCTGCGCCACCTGGTGGTCGAGGAGGACCAGCCGCTGAGGGCACACGCCGGACATCGACCCGGCGCGGATGGAGGAAGCTGACCGTGGACGGAGCACAGCCGGCGATCACCGACGGATCGAATCTGGTCGAGGTCAGAAACCTGGTCAAGCACTTCCCGATCACCCGCGGGATCGTGTTTCAGAAGCAGATCGGCGCGGTCAGGGCAGTCGATGACATCACGTTCGATGTCAAGCGCGGCGAAACGCTCGGAATCGTCGGTGAGACGGGTTGCGGCAAGAGCACGACGGCGCGGCTCCTCGTCCGGCTGCTCGATCCCACCTCGGGAACGATCACGATCGAGGGCCAGGACGTCGCCGCCGCCAAGAAGGACGATCTGAAGGCGCTGCACCGCGAGGTGCAGATGGTCTTCCAGGATCCGTACTCCTCCCTGAACCCCCGCAAGACGGTCGGCTCGATCATCGCCGAGCCGTTCGTCATCCACGGCCTGCTCAAGGATTCGGGCGAGCGTCGCAAGCGTGTCCAGGAATTGATGGACCGGGTCGGGCTGAACCCCGAACACTTCAACCGGTTCCCGCACGAGTTCTCGGGCGGCCAGCGTCAGCGCATCGGAGTGGCGCGCGCGATCGCGCTCGAGCCGAAGCTGCTGGTCGCCGACGAGCCGGTGTCAGCCCTCGACGTCTCGATCCAGGCCCAGGTGTTGAACCTCCTGCGCGGGCTGCAACGGGAGATGGGCCTGACGCTGATCTTCATCGCCCACGACCTGTCCGTCGTGCGCCACATGTGCGACCGCGTCGCCGTCATGTACCTGGGCAAGATCGTGGAGATCGCCCCGAGCGACGACCTGTACGGCTTCCCGCGCCACCCCTACACAGGCGCCTTGCTCTCGGCCGTCCCGGTGCCGAGCCCGAGCGGGGGCCGGCGCGAGCGCCAGCTGCTGACCGGCGATGTCCCCAGCCCGGCCAACCCGCCGCAGGCCTGCCGCTTTCACACGCGCTGCTTCAAGGCGCAGGAGCTCTGCAGCCAGGAGGAGCCGGTGCTCGAGCACAAGGGCACCAGGAATGTGGCCGCATGTCACTTCCCGCTGAGCGAGGCCGAGGCGAAGCTGCGGCTGCCGGCTGCGCTGAGCGCCGCCAACGGGTCCACCAACGAGCGCGGCCCGAAAACGATCGCCGATCAGTCTTCTTCGTCGTCGTCGACGTAGAGTGACTCGCCGGCGAGCTCGTCGCCGCCCTTGCTCCACAGCTTGATCTCGAGGAAGTCCGAGCGGTAGTTGTCGGGCGCGATCAACGTGAAGCGGTCCTCAACGAGCTCGGCCTGGTCCACGGCCAGATTGGCGAGCTCGGCCGTCACGATCGCGCCACCGGGCACGAGCGGCACGCCCCACACCAGCGTGATGTCCGCCGCCTTTCCCTGCTCGCCGCGCCAGGTGGCGATCACGTCGTCGTTCAGGTCCAGCTTCCAGTCGGGATTGGCCTCGGCCAGCTCGGCGGTGAAGTCGACCCGCGCCTCGAAGTTGCTCGGGCCCTGTGCTCCCTCGTTGAACGAGACGAAACCGAACAACTCGTAGCCGCCGGTGGTCCGCGCCACCGCCGGGATGTACGTGCGCCCGGCGTACGTGCGATCTGGAAACCAGGCGATCTGCGTGTCGAGCTCGCCGATCTCCTCGCCCTCGGTGTCGAGCTCGGCCACCGCCGCGCGGAAGTGTCCGCCCAGGGTGTCCGCCCAGCGGCCGTAGGGCAGCGGCTCCTGCGGGGGTTCCGCAGCAAAGGAGATCACGAAGCGGTCGGTCGGCGGCATGGCGGCGCCGACAGCCTAGTAGCCGTCGGCGTCAGAAGGCACCCCGGCGGCTGAGTACCGCGGGGATCGTCTTGAGCAGGATCGTCAGGTCGAGCAGGATCGACCAGCGCTCCAGGTAGAGGAAGTCGAGGCGCACGAGGTCATCGAAGTCGAGCTCAGCGCGTCCGGACACCTGCCACAGCCCGGTGATGCCGGGCAGCACCAGGTAGCGCTTCTTGTGCCACTCCTCGAGGCGGTCGAAGTCGCGCATGGGGAGGGGGCGCGGACCGACGAGCGACATCTCGCCCCGCACCACGTTGACGAGCTGGGGCAGCTCGTCGAGCGAGAACCGGCGCAGGAACCGCCCCACCTTGGTCATGCGCGGGTCATCACGGATCTTGAACAGCGCGCCGGACTTTTCGTTGAGCGGCTCGAGCTCGTCCTGGATCTGCTCGGCGTGCTCGCGCATGGTCCGGAACTTGAAGCAGAAGAACGGCTTACCGGCCATCCCGGGCCTGGCCGAGCGGTAGATCGCCGGGCCCCGCGAGCTCAGTTTGATCGCGACCGCGATGGCCAGGAACACCGGCGAGAGCAGGATCAAGCCGGCGATCGAGACGACCAGGTCGAACGAGCGCTTCACCGCGTAGTCGACGCCCTCGAACACGGGCGGGCGCAGCGTGAACAGCGGCACGGTGTGACCCGGCGCGAACTCGGCCCGATCGATCAG
Source organism: Solirubrobacterales bacterium (assembly GCA_019244395.1). Classification (GTDB taxonomy): domain Bacteria; phylum Actinomycetota; class Thermoleophilia; order Solirubrobacterales; family Solirubrobacteraceae; genus Palsa-465. The sequence goes on from JAFASQ010000077.1 coordinate 2,776, forward strand.
GATCTCCATAGTCGAGGGCGCGACCTGAACCGTCACGCCTCGCCGGTGGCAGGAGTCGACGAGTTCCACCGCCTTGTCCTGCGGGAAATCGGGATCGGCGATGATCACTTCCTGGACCGCCTCGCGGTCGAGCACGTTCGGGAGATCGGGAAGCTGGCCGAGCGAGCGCAGGCCGTTGCGGGGTCGTGGCGTGAGCGAGATGTAGCCGACGATGTCGACCCGCGTGCGCGAGCGGTCGGCCAGTGCGCCCGCCACCTCCTCGATGTGCTTACCCGATCCGACCAGCAGCGCGCGCCGCGCGTATCCCGCCTGGTCGAGCAGCCATCCGCTTGCCCGCAGGTGCAGCTCGCGCAGCGCCGCGATGTAGATCGTGGCGAAGAACAGCGAGCCGTAGAAGATGAAGTAGCTCGAGAAGTGCTGCCCATCGGCCAGCGCGAATACCAAGCCGATCACCGTCGCCTGGAACAGGGCGGTGGCGATCCGCGCCAGCCCGGGCCGGCGGGTGCGCGCAGCGTACAGGTCGACGCGCGCGAAGCTCAGGACGGTTAGCAGATACGCGAACGCGATCCAGTGCTTGATGTCCCTCCAGGCGATGCCCGCATCGAGCTGGTCGTAGACGGCGAGCTTGAGCATCATCGCGGTGAACAGCGCGGCCACGACCCCGACGAAGTCGAGGGCGAGCAGGGAGATCACGCGCGCTACGCGGCGCAGCGTCTCCCAGCGCAGCAGGAATGACAGGAATGGCGGCTTTTTGCGCCGCACATCGCGCTGGGGGAGCGCCAGCGGGCCGACGTCTTGCGCGCCGCCGTCTTGGTGGATGTTTCCGACCTCTCTCTGCTCGACCGTCATGTCGCGACCTCGCACCGACATCGGCCCCCGCCGGCTATAACGGTAGCTCTATATCGAAGTAGCGGCCTAGCGGGGAAATGTTTCGTGCGCGGCCTGGCTGCCCTACCCGGCTAGACCGCCCCCACCAGCGCCTCGACGCCGGCCTGATCGATCGTGCGCCGGAGACCCTCGCGCAGGCTCACCGCTGGCTCCCATCCGAGGATTTCCCGCGCGAGCGTGATGTCGGGCTGACGAACCTGCGGGTCGTCAGTGGGCAACGCCTCGAACAGGATCTCGGACTTCGAGCCGGTCACGTCGATCACGGTCTTGGCCAGCTCGAGCAGCGTGAACTCGTCCGGGTTGCCGATGTTGACCGGAGTGTGATAGCCGGACTCGGCCAGCGCGATCAACCCCCGGATCTCGTCCTCGACGTAACAAAACGAGCGTGTCTGAGATCCGTCACCGAACACCGTGATCGGCCGGTCCTGGAGCGCCTGGCGCAGGAACGTCGGGATCGCGCGGCCGTCGTGAGGCCTCATCCTCGGACCGTACGTATTGAAGATCCGCACGATCGCGGTGTCCACGCCCTGCTGGCGGTGATAGGCCATGGTGAGCGCCTCGGCGTATCGCTTAGCCTCGTCGTAGACGCCCCGGGGACCGATCGGGTTGACGTGTCCCCAGTAGCTCTCCGGCTGGGGGTGGACCTGCGGGTCACCGTAGACCTCGCTCGTCGATGCGATCAGAAAGCGCGCGCGGTGGAACTTGGCCAGGCCCAGCGTGTGGTGGGTGCCGTAAGAGCCGACCTTCAACGTCGCCAGCGGCAAGCGCAGGTAGTCGATCGGAGACGCGGGCGAGGCCAGGTGGTAGACGAAGTCGATCTGCTCGTCAATGAAGTACGGCTCGATGATGTCGATGTTCCGGTGCACGAACGCGCGGTCCCGGATGTGCTCGATGTTGGCAAGCGATCCCGTCTCGAGGTTGTCGACACAGATGACGCGATGACCGCGGCGTAGCAGTTCTTCGCAGAGGTGAGATCCGAGGAATCCCGCGCCTCCGGTGACTAGGCTGGTTGGCATGGGGCGGGAATCTACGGATTCATCCACCGCGATGCGTGACTCCGCGTCGCAGCACGTGCTCATCGCCGCGGCGGATCGTCACCTTCTCGGCGTCGAAATGCTCGAGCAGCGCCTGCGCGAACTTGCGCGATGTGGCGAGCTCATCACGCAGCTGGGCGAGCGTCACCGAGCCGCCGCTCCGGCCGGCGAGTGCCACCAGCCGTGCGCGGACGGCCGCGAGCACATCGGCGTGATAGTGGAGGGTCTTCGATACACGCACGGCACGGCCCGCCTCTCGCAGGGCGGCCAGGTCGGCCGCGTCGAGCTCTGAGTCGAGCGGCGGCTCGACGCCGGCCTCGCGCAGCCGGCGCTCGAGTTCATGCGCGGCCCCGGACAGCGCCGGCGCAGCCCGATTTTCTGGGGCCGGCTTCGCCGGCGTCCCTGGGACCGTGAGGGCCCGTCCGGACGGTTCGGGTGCTTCGCCGCGCGCCAAGCGTTCAAGCCGGGCCAGCCCCTCCCGGCTCGGGCCGTGCCGTCGCGGCGCAGGGTCGAGTACCCGACCCCCGCCCAGCGTGTCCGGCGGCGCGATCCGTCGCACCACCATGTGATCCCCGGCGGCGGCGATCAGTGGCTGCTCGAGGCGCACCTGCCAGAAACGTCCCCCGAGCCACGCCAGGCGCGCGGGCGCCTCACGCGTGCCGTGGTGGATCTGGACGCGCTCTGAGTGCTCGGCCTCGGCACCGGGCTGAAACTCGAGCTCGGCGTCGATCCGATAGGTCGGCCGCAGGTCGCAGTCGCCGGCCACGAGGACATCCCCGCGGGCGATCTCCCCCACCGCAGTGCCGGTCAGGTTCACCGCCACCCGCTGGCCGGCCGGGGCGCGATCCAAGGCCTGGTCATGGACCTGCACTCCGCGGACACGCGCACGCCGTCCCTGCGGCAGCACCAAGATCTCGTCTCCCCGACCAATCTCGCCGGACCAGAGGGTTCCGGTGACCACCGTCCCCGCCCCCTTGATCGTGAAGATGCGGTCGACATGCAGGCGGGCCGCGGCGTCCGCGTCGGCGCGAGACGCGACGGTGACGCAGGCGCGATCGAGCGCGGCGCGGAGCTCCTCGAGGCCCGCGCCGGTGCGGGCCGAGACCGCGACGGCCTCGCTGTCGGGCAGCAGCTCGGAGGCCTCGATCAGCGCCAGATCCGGCTCGGCCAGGTCGCTCTTGGTCACCGCCACCACTCCGATGCTCACGCCGAGCGCCCGCAGCACGGCGGCGTGTTCGCGCGTCTGGGGCATCACCCCGTCGTCGGCCGCGATCGTCATCAAGAACAGGTCGATCCCGGTGGCGCCCGCGACCATCGTCCTCACGAACCGCTCGTGCCCGGGAACATCGACCACCGACAGCTGCCGGCCTGAGGGCAGGCTCAGACTGGCGTAGCCGAGCTCGATCGAGATCCCTCGCGCGCGCTCCTCCGGCAGGCGGTCGGTGTCGACGCCGGTGAGAGCCCGAATCAGGGCGCTCTTGCCGTGATCGATGTGGCCGGCCGTGCCGAGCGTCAGGGGCTTCATCCAGCCAGGGCGGCCCGAGCAGCCCGGACCAGGAGCGGGAGCTCTTCTTCGGTGAGCGTGCGCGGATCGAGCAGCACCTGCCCATCGTGGATCCGGACGATCACCGGCGGTTCGCCCGCGCGCAGGGCACCCGCGAGCGCCTCCGGTTCGCCCTCGAGCGCGACGGCCGGTCCGGCGAGCTCGAGCAGGGGCAACGCCCCGCCACCCACCTTGGCCGATGCGGCAACGATGCCGGCACCCTCCCCGATCCCGGCCGCGATCCGCTTCGCCCGGGCCGAGAGTGTCTCCGGGTCGGCGGCCAGCATCGCCAACACCGGAATTTCCCGGAGCGCGCGCTCGGGATCGCGGTACAGCCGCAGCGTCGCCTCGAGCGCGGCCAGCGAGAGCTTGTCGATCCGCAGCGCTCGGGCCAGAGGATGCCGACGGGCTGCCGCCACCGCCTCCCGCCGGCCCACTATCAGCCCGCCCTGCGGACCTCCCAGCAGCTTGTCGCCCGAGCAGCAGACGAGCGTGGCACCGGCCGCCACCGAGGCGGTGAGTAGCGGCTCGTCGAGGGGCACCGCCCCCTCCCCTCCAAACATCCGCGCTGGCTGGCTAGCCAGCCAGCCAGATCCGATGTCGTCGATGACCGGCACCCCCAGCTCGCACAGTGCCTCGACCGGCACGTCCTCCACGAATCCGACCGTGCGGAAGTTCGACTGGTGGACTCGCATGATCGCCCCGACCTCGCCGTCCGCGTCACGCAGCGCGCGCTCGTAGTCGGCCAGCCGGGTGCGGTTGGTCGTGCCCACCTCGATCAGCCGCGCACCGGACTGCGCGATCACTTCAGGGATCCGAAAGCCGCCGCCGATCTCGACCAGCTGCCCGCGCGCCACGATGATTGCCCGCCCTGGACCGGCCACCGCCGCGGCGGCCAGCAGGACAGCGCCTGCCCCGTTGTTGACCACGATGGCGGCCTCGGCGCCGCTCAGCTCGGCCAGCAGCTGCGCGACGTGGGCGTGACGGCTGCCGCGCTGACCCGAGTCCAGGTCCAGCTCCAGGTTCGAGTAGCCCTGCGCGACCCGGGCCACCGCCTCGCGCGCGCTCCTCGCGAGCGGCGCCCGTCCCAGGTTGGTGTGCAGGATCACGCCGGTGGCGTTCAGCACGGGTCGCAGCGACGGCCGCTCCAGCTCGAGCAGGAGTTCGCGCGCCCGCGCCACCAGATCGCCGTGCGCGGGGCCCCCGGCGAGCACGGCCTCCCGCCGCTCGTCGATCGCGCGGCGCGCCGCGGCCACGGCGAGGTGGTGCGGCGCGTCGAGATCGGCCGCGAGCTCGTGGACCGCCGGGAGCGACCTCAGGGCCGCGGCGTCACCCCGCGCACCCACTCGCCCTCCTCCTTCTTCCAGATCGGCACCCTGGCCTTGAGCTCGTCGATGATCTCGCGCGCGCCGGCGAACGCGGCGTCACGATGGGGAGCCGAGACCGCGATCGCCACCGACGGCTCTGACAGCGGCACGGCGCCCACGCGATGCTCGGCGGCGGCCGCGCAGAGCCCGTGGCGCTCGATGGCCCCGCGCACGATCGCGGCCATCTGGGGCTCTGCCATCTCGGCATAAGCCTCATACTCGAGCTCGGCCACCTCGCGCGTCACGCCGAGGAACGTCACGACCGCGCCGGCGCGTGGATCGCGCACGAGCTCGAGCAGTCGGTCCAGCGACAGAGGCTGCGCGGTCAATCGGGCGTGCAGCGCGCCGACGGCGCCGCCGGATACGGGCGGGATAAGGGCCACCTCGTCGCCCCCGTGTAGCGGCGCGTCTGCCTCGGCGTACTCGTGATTGACGGCCATCACCACCGGGATGCCCTCGGTCAAGTCCCGCACCCTTCTGAGCGCGTCGGCGACCACCGCGCCGTCGGGCAGCTCGAGCTCGAGCTCAGCGGCGCCGGCGCGTTCCCGCAAACCGGCAAACAGTCTGACGCGGACTTGCACGGATCAAAGGGTAGGGCAGCGTCAGACAATGATCTGGCGTTCTGGCGGCGTCTGGACGCGCCTGACGCCGCCGGCTCGCCCTCAAGCACGTCCCGGGTACTATCGGGGCGAGCCGGCGAGGCCAGACACGCCCAGCCGCTCGCCAGCTCCGCCCGCTAATTGCTTGACGCTGCCCAAACTCGCGCCATGGCCACCACTGACGAGCACCGCACGATCGCCCCGATCGTCGGTCCCGACGATCCGCGGCGGTTCACGGACTCCGGGATCGAGATCAAGTCCCTCTACAGCGACGGGGATCTGCCGGAGGACCTCCCCGAGCGACTCGGCGAACCCGGCCAGTACCCCTACGCCCGCGGCATCCATCCCGACATGTACCGGGGCCAGCTGTGGACCATGCGTCAGTACGCCGGCTATGCGAGTGCCAAGGAGTCGAACGAGCGCTACCGGTACCTGCTCGCCCACGGATCGACCGGGCTGAGCATGGCGTTCGATCTGCCCACCCAGCTCGGGCTGGACTCCGACGATCGCCGCTGCCTGGGCGAGGTGGGGCGAACCGGCGTCGCGATCGATTCGATTGACGACATGCGAACGGCCTTCGACGCGATCCCGCTCGACCAGGTCTCGACCTCGATGACGATCAACGCGCCCGCCGCGGTGCTGCTGCTCCTGTACGAGCTGGTGGGCGAGGAGCAGGGCGTGGCGCCCGAGCGGCTCCGCGGCACCACCCAGAACGACATCCTCAAGGAGTACATGGCGCGCGGCAACTTCATCTACCCGCCCCACGGCGCGATCCGCCTGACCACCGACCTGTTCGCCTACTGCCGCGAGCGCATCCCGCGCTGGAACACCATCTCGATCAGCGGCTATCACTTCCGCGAGAAGGGCTGCTCGGCCGTGCAGGAGGTGGCCTTCACGCTCGCGAACGGCGTCGCCTACGCGCAGGCGGCTTTGGACGCCGGGCTGGCCGTCGACGAGTTCGCGCCGCGGCTGGCCTTCTTCTTCAACGGCCACAACAACGTCTTCCAAGAGGTGGCCAAGTTCCGCGCCGCCCGGCGGATGTGGGCCCGGATCATGCGCGAGCGCTTCGACGCCAAGGACGAGCGCTCCTGGCGGCTGCGCTTCCACACGCAGACCGGTGGCGTAACCCTGACCGCGCAACAGCCGGAGAACAACATCGTTCGCGTCGCGCTGCAGGGCTTCGCCGCGGTGTGCGGCGGGACGCAATCGCTGCACACCAACGGGTTCGATGAGGCGCTGGCGCTGCCGACCGAGCGCGCGGCCAAGATCGCGCTGCGCACACAGCAGATCATCGGCTATGAGTCGGGGGCCGCGGACTCGGTCGATCCGTTCGCCGGCTCGTATTTCGTCGAGGCGTTGACCGACGAGATCGAGACCCGGGCGAACGAGCTGATCGACAGGATCGACCGCCTGGGTGGCTCAGTCAACGCGATCGACTTCATCAAGAACGAGATCGAGGAGTCCGCGTTCGGCTATCACGAGCGCTACCGCACGGGCCAGGACATCGTCGTCGGTGTCAACAAGTTCGTGGACGCGGGCGATCCCGAGGTTCCGGACATCCTGCGCGTCGATCCCGCGTCCGAGCGCGAGCAGGTCGAGCGCCTCAAGGCGTTCAAGGCGAGCCGAGACGTTTCGACCGTGGAGCGACGGCTCGAGGACGTGCGCGCGGCGGCGCGCGGCAGCGAGAACCTGTTGCCCGTACTGCGCGCCGCGCTGAAGGACCGGTGCAGCCTCGGCGAGGTATGTGGGGCGATGAAGGACGTGTTCGGCGAGTACCAGCCGAACTTTTGAGAAGGCTCCTCGCGCGACGCCTGGTCACGCTCGCGACGCTCCCCGCCCCGGCGGCCGCCAACATTCCCGCGGTGGGCTAAAGGACCCGCCCCGCGGTGCCGATTGGACCGATAACCTCGTCCCCGTCTTGCCGCAGGATTCGGGATCGCTGCGCGTTGACTGGGGTGTGCACACGGGACCCCACATGCCCAGGCTATGGATAGCTGCCATCACCTTTATTGCGGCGCTTGCCGTAATGCCCGCCGCCGCTCGGGCAGCCGTCACGTCGTCCACGATTAGCTCGTGGACCTCGAGCGAGCCGGGGACGCCCGAGAACGCCTCGTACCTGCTCTCGCTCGATAACACGCCGACGACCGTCCGCGTCACCGGTACGACGAACGGGACTGCAGGTGATCTCCTCGACATTGTCTGCTTCTACGGCAGCCCGTCCCATCTCTCGATACTCGCGGGCAGCCTGGCGGTCGGTCAGGGGGGAACATTTGACACCGGCAACGTGCCGCTGCGGGCGATCGCCGGGCACGCCTGCCGCCTACGGGCCATTCCGCGCGGCGGCGGGGCGGCAGATGACACGAGCAGCTTTGCCGCCCAGCGGATAGCGGTCTCCGAGGCGGACCTACCCGTGGCCCTCGCGAGCGGCCCGAACGCGGGTACACCCTTCAACTTCTATGTCAACGCGGTCACGTTCACCAGCTTTGCGACCTGGTCGGCGGTCGGCACCCCCTCCAGATCGCTGGCCACAATCAGCCCATACGCCTGCGGCGGCCCGAACGCGGCGCCGATCGATGCCGCCTTCAACGTTGCCGACAATTTTGCCATCGACTGCGCCGGGTCGCTGCTGAGCGATGATCTGGGCATCTGGGGAGGCCGCTCCGAGGTCCAGGTGGACGGTCGCAACGCTTATGACCCCGCTGCAGCCGCGGGCCTCTTGCCGAATTTGAGTGGCCTTCCGACGACCCTCACCGCATCCGTCCGGTTCGATCCGACCAGCGGCCTGCTGTCCTCGACCTCGAACGAGCCGTTTGTCTTCTGTAACGGCCCGAACGCCGAGATCCCCACGTCCAGCACATGTCCGAGCTTCGTCGGCGCCGGTGTGAACCTCCAGCGCACGGTCACGACGAGCGATGGGGGGCGGGTCATGACGATGACCGACACCTGGTCCTCGAGCGACGGGGCGGCGCACGCCGTGGATCTGCTCTATGACGACGTTGTCGGCGTGGCAGGCTTCGCCGATGGGAGCCGTGGCTGGCAGTTCCCCGGACAGATCGGCTTCTCCCAGTACGCCGGTGGCGCCTCGGTACCCGGCGCGAGTGCCGCGCCCGGCTCGATCCTCGTACGAACTAACGTGAACGCTGCCGACGGAGATCCGGGCGAGGCGTTTGGCGCGATTTCATTCGGGACAGCTCCGACGGGCTTTCGCTTCGCCAGCAACAGCGAGCTCGAGGAGCACCACGACCTGGTTCTGCCCGCCGGCGGGACCGCGAGCCTGACCTACGTGTACTCGATCGGATACACGTCCGCGGACGCGAGCGCTCTGGCGCTCGCCGGACAGGACCGACTGCAGCCGCTCGCGCTTGCCATCACCTCGGTCGCCAATAGCTCCACGGCATCCGCGCCGGCCGCCACGCTTACCGGCACCGCCACCGCCGGCTCCGGGATCACGTCGCTTGTCGTCGCGGGGCAGGCCGTCCCGGTCGGTGCCGGCGGCTCGTGGAGCGCGAAGGTCCCGTTGAGCCCAGGACCGAACGTGATCAGCGCGGTCGCCACCGACGGCGCCGGCGCGACCGCCCAGGCCCAGGTGAGGGTCGTCTACCAGGTGCTGCCGGCGAGCCCGCCCGCCGTGATCTGCAAGGTGCCGCGGACCAAGGGGATGAAGCTGGCGAACGCGGAGAAAGCGCTCCGCCGTGATCATTGTCGAGCCGGCCGGATCAAGCGAGTTCGCTCGCGGAAGCTTCGCCGGGGCCGAGTGGTGAGCACGAGCCCGCGCGCCGGACGAAAGCTGCGCGGCGGGGCGAAGGTCGAGCTGTTCGTCTCCAAGGGCGCCTGAACGCCCCGCGCTTCTAGCCCCGCTCGCTGTCCAGATCGGCCATCTGCGGCGCGCCGTAGCGGTCTCCCGCCGCCGCGCCGGACGGGATGGCCCGCTCGATACGCTCGAGGTGCTCAGCGCTCAGCTCGAGCTCGAGCGCGCCGAGCGCCTCGTTCAGCTGCTCGCGCCGGCGCGCGCCGAGGAGCGGCACGATGTCCTCGCCGCGTGAGCGCACCCACGCGATCGCCATCTGGGCAACGGTTGCGCCTTGCCCGTCCGCCACCGCGCGCAGCTCCTCGACCAGGGCGAGGTTGCGGCGCAGGTTCTCACCTTGAAACCGCGGCATGCGCCCGCGCATGTCGCCGGACCTCCCGTCGGCGCCGGCGTGGTAGTGGCCGGAGATCAGCCCGCGCGAGAGCACGCCGTAGGCCGTTATCGCGATGTCGAGCTCGCGGCACGTGGGCAAGATCGCGCCCTCGATCCCGCGGGAGATGAGCGAGTACTCGATCTGGAGGTCGGAGATCGCGTGCACCGCCGCGGCTCGGCGGATCGTCTCCGGGCCCACCTCGGAGAGGCCGATGTGGCGCACGTAGCCCGCCTGCACCAGCTCGGCGATCGCCCCGACGGTCTCCTCGATCGGCACTTGCTGGTCGAGGCGGGCCGGGCGATAGATGTCGATGTGATCGGTCTTCAGGCGCTGGAGCGAGTAGGCGGCGGCGGTCTTGACCGCAGCCGGGCGTGCGTCGTAGCCGAGCCAGCTTCCATCCGGTCCTCGCTGGGCGCCGAACTTGACGCTGATCACGACCTCGTCGCGCGGACGGCCGGCGAGCGCGTCAGCGATCAGCAGCTCGTTGTGCCCCATTCCATAGAAGTCGCCGGTGTCCAGCAGCGTCACTCCCGCGTCGAGCGCCGCACGGATCGTGGCGATGCTCTCCTCGCGGTCAGCGCGGCCGTACGTCCCCGACATGCTCATACACCCGAGCCCCACCGAGGACACGACGGGCCCGGCGGCTCCGAGCTTTGTGCTCTGCGGCATCCCGGGCACGTTATAGAGGAGTCCCGGCGGCGCGCGCGAAACCACCACGCATGACTGAGCTTCAGGCAAGCCGGACGCTGGTCAAGTCGCCGCCCGAGCTGTGGGCCGAATGCAGCGACGCCGCCTCGTTGGCCCGCCATCTGGGCCGGTTCGGGGAGATCCGGATCACGCGGCTCGATCCCGAGACCTCCGTCGCCTGGGAGGGCGAGCACGCGCGCGGCACGGTCCGGATCGAGCCCGCCGGTTGGGGGACGAAGGTGATCCTGACGGCCACGGCGGTGGCGCTGGCGATCGAGCGGCCGGCCGGCGGCGACAACGCGGTCGAAAACCCGGTCGTCGCCGACATCGCGGACAAGGACTTGGTCGTCGCCGACGTCGCGGTCGAGGACCCGGTCGCCGCCGCGGTGCCGGTCGAGGAGCCGCCCGCTGCCCTCGCGCCGGCGGTGCCGGGCGCCGCGGTCCCGGCACCGCGCCGGCGGCACCGACTGGCCCGGCTGCTGGCCTTCTTGCGCGGACCTGAACGTGAACCCGAGATCGTGCCGGCCCAATCCGAACCCGTAGCGGTAGATCCCTCGGAGCCCGAAGTCGCAGAACCCGTGCCGGAACCCGAAGTCGTCGAACCCCTTCCGGAACCGCCCGAGGTCGGGCCACCGCGTCCGGACCCCGCGGCCGTCGAGCTCGCGCCGGCCCCCGAGCCGCCGCCACCGGCTGCCCCGCCCGACACCGAGGCCGCCCTGGCCGCTGCCCTCGACAGCCTCGGCCAGGCGCATCACCGCCCGTACTCGCGGGCCTAGCCTTCGCTCTTCCCAGGAGGCCCGCCGAGCCGCGCGATCAGCGCGGAGAAATCCTTGCCGTCGGCGCTCGCGTAGTTGCTTCTGTCGGCGCCGGAGGACCATTGGCCATCGGCTTGGGCGAGTGGCTGGGTCCCCACGCCTGATCCCCAGCCGACCTCGATCCCGCCGTCGATCGAGGCGATCGGCTGCCCCGCCTGCACCGTCTGGCCTACGTGGAGACGGGCGGCAGGGGTGATGCTCTCGGCGTAGTAGACGTACCGGCCGGCGAAGCTGCCGCTCGTGAGCTGGTACTCGACGAACGCGCCCGGCCAGCCGGTGGCGCTCGTGCCTGCGTAGGTGACCTTGCCGTCGCCGATCGCGCCCAGCGTTCCGGATCCCGAATAGTCGACGCCTTGGTCGATCCGCTCCGGGGTCACGCTGGCCCCCGCCAGGGGGTTCACGTAGCCCCCAGAGGGCGCCGGCGCGGGGGCGGGCGCCGGCGCCTTGGGGGGGGCATGGGTCGTGGCCGTCGGGTGGCTGGCCGTCGGGTGGCGAGCGGTCACGGGATGGCTTGACGTTAGTTCGGTTGCCGGCGGGGGGGTTGCTGTCGGTTGGATTGACGTACGCGGGTGGGTTGCTGGGGGGCGTCTCAGAGTCACGGGGTGCCGTGTGGCCGGCGCGTGGGCCTGCGTCGGCGCCGTGTTGGCGGGGGCGCTGCTCTTCACGCCGCCCAACGCCGCGCGCGTGGCCGTAGGCCGCAGCGCTCTTACGGCCTCGTGCGAGGTACGCTCGATGACGCCGCGGCCCGTACTCGGGTGCCCGGGGGGCTGGGGTTCCGCGGACACCCGAGGCGCTAAGGCAGAGTGCTTGCGCGCGGTCGGCGCGGCCCCTCCGCTCAGCGCATGGGCAACTCCTCCGCTCGCTTTATGGGCGACAGCATCGTGGGCGGCCGCGGCGTGTCTCGCTGCCATCGCGGGGTGCGACGCGGTCAGCGAGTGCGAGGAGGACGCTGAAGTTGTCTCGACGTGGCCCCAGTGGATGGTTGGCCGGGGCGCTACGGGACGGGCGGCCGAAACCGGAGCCCGAGTTGCCGGCACGTCCGTTGCGAGCGGTGGCGCCGTCGTCGGATGCGCCGTCGCCGTCGCGGCGGGCGATGGGCTGAGCGGGACTTCGCGCACCCGCGCCTCGGCGAGCCGAGCGCGCCCCGGCACGCGGCCGAAGGCCACCCGTGCGCTCCCGCCGTGCCCGCTGCCTCGGCCGTCGACCAGTCCCGGCAGCGTGGCCGCCGCGAGCAGTGCCAGCGCCGAGATCCCGCCGGCGCTGGGTACCGCCATCGCCGGCCGCCGACCCACTGCTGAGCGGCGCAGCTGCGAGTACATGAGTGATTCGCGGAGAAGC
>JAFASQ010000196.1 GCA_019244395.1 Solirubrobacterales bacterium
GCGTGTGTCCACTCCTTGGCACCGGCCGGGCCGGGCCAGAAGTGGACGGGCTCGCCCTCCTTGTCGGGGAACACCCGCGGCGTCACCTTGCCGCTGGAGTCGATCTCACCCCAGGTGATGCGATCGACGAAGGGAACGACCCGGATCAGGCTGCAGTCCGTGCGATCCAGGACGAAGAAGTACCCGTTCTTGTCGAAGTGCCCGGAGCACTTCCGTCCGTCCATCTCGAACAGGATGTTCTCCATCGTCGAGTCGTAGTCCCACACGTCATGCGGGGTGTACTGATAGTGCGCCTTGATCTGGCCATTGTCGGGGTCGACCGCCACGACGCAGTTGGTGTACAGGTTGTCTCCCTCGCGAACCCCGCCGTCGAAGTCGGGGCACGGGTTGCCCGTGTTGAAATACAGGAGGTCGAGCTCCGGGTCGAACGTGGGCGTGGTCCAGCAATTGGCGCCGCCGCGCGCCCAGGCCTCGCCTTCGGAGGGCCACGTCTCGGACCCCGGCTCCCCGGGCTCTGGAACCATGTAGCAGCGCCAGACGCGCTCGCCGGTCTCGAGCTTGAAGGCATCGGCGTGGCCGCGCACCCCGAACTCGCCGCCGGAGCTCCCGACGATCACCATGTCCTTGACGATCAGCGGGGCGACGGTTGCGCTCTCGCCGGCTCGCACGTCGCCGTACGGCTGCTCCCAGACCAGCGAGCCGTTCGTGGCGTCGAGGGCGATCACATGGGCGTTCAGGGTGGCCATGAAGACCTTCCCGTCGGCCACGGCGCACCCGCGGTTGACGTTGCCGCAACATAGGCGCACGTCGTACGGGGAGGCGCGGTGGTAGCGCCACAACTCCGAGCCCGTCTTGGCGTCCAGCGCCCAGATCCAGCCATCGAAGCCGGTGACGAACATGACGCCGTCGACGACGATCGGAGACGCCTCCAACGAGTACGTCGAGGATCCCGAGTGCATGCCCATCGAGCCGCACTGGAACACCCAGGCGGGACGCAGGCCCTTGACGTTCGAGGCGTTGATCTGGTCGAGCTTGCTGAAGCGCTGCCCGTCGTAGGCACCGTAGTAGGTGAGCCAGTTGTGCGGCTCCGCATCACGTGCCTTGAGGATGCGGTCGTAGTTGACCCCCGCGGTGACCGGAGGCGCTTTGCCTAGGTAGCCGGGGCTCAGATTCCTGAAGTCGACAGCCTCGCCTGCGTCGACGTACTCAGTCTCAGTTGCCATCAACTCTCCTTTCTAGGGCCGTGGCTGGGGTGGGCGGTGGAGCTTGGCTTCGTCTGGAACCTCGCCGCTGACGACGATCGTGCCAGTGAGGCCGCCGCCCTCGTCGTTGCCGGTCCGCGATCCGTACCAGTAGTAGCCCGGGCCGTCCAGTTCGAGGCTCGCCCTTCCTTTCGAGAAGTTCACCAGCCAGATGAACTTGGAGTCGCCGTTGCTCGGCAGAACGGCGCAGTGCGAGTTGTTGTCGTCGTTGATGATCTCGAGCTCGAGGTGCCCCGCATGAGGGAGGACGAGCACGCCGGGATCAAAGACCAGCTCGTCCATCGGGATCCGCACCGTGGCGTGCATCTTGCCGTCGGACCCCTCCTCGGCCACGCCGACGTTCCCGCGGCCGAGCACCCGCCCCAGCGTCACCCCGTTCTGTTTTCCCAACCCATCAATGACAGCCTGATCGACAGTGGCAGCCACAGCGACTCTCTCCTTCCATCCGGAAAATGGGCGAAACTAACCTAACAGGGGCGCAACCGCGAAATCAACCGGACAGGCAGCTAGAAGGCCCCACTGTCCGGGTGGTCAGGTGTCATACCTGACCAAGTGGTCAGGTATGACACGACCGAGCAGTCACATTGACTGCTGGCTTGGGTAGAAACGGCCATCGACTGGCGGCGTCAGCCCAGCGAGATCGTCTCGGCACCGGCGACGCGCAGGTAGTCAAGCGCAGTGCCGCTCGCCTCGCGCAGCCTCAGCGCCTCGGCGAGGGGGGCGTGCCGGCCGCCCACGAGCGCATCGGCGAGCAGCGCGGCTCCCCGCGCGGCGGCGCTGGCTCGCCCCGGGGCGAGGGCAACCGCGGGGGCGACGGCGCTGAGCGACGAGGCCAGCGCCGCGCGGAGCTCGGTCAGGCGGGCGAGACGACCTGAGATGACGACCTCGTGTGGCGTCGGCACGCTAGCGGCCAGGGCGCGAACCGCCTTGACCGCAGCCTCGAGCAGCGCCGTCCAGCCCTCGGCGTGGTCGCGTGAGACCCACAGCGCCTCCAGGTCGCCGATGTCCAGCGCGCCGGCCGGATCCAGGGCGCCGCCGCTGTACAGGGTCTGCTTGCGCAGGCCCGGGCCGAGGAGGTAGGCGACCTCGCCGTCGAACGCCCCGGCGGCGCGCACGCCGAGCGGTCCTGAGGACCCGCCCATGCCGTCGACGATCTGCCCCCGGTCGATGGCCAGCGCCGCGCTGAACGCGCCGCCCAACTCGAGCAGGATCATGGCTGTCTGGTCCGGCACGATGGCACGGCGATTGGATTGGTCTGCGATCGCGCACGCGGCGGCGCAGAGCTTGTCCGCGGTTCCCAGGTCGATCCGGTTGTACTTGCGGTGCCGCGGAACCGTCGGCAGGTGGATCACCCCTGGACCAAAGATCACCGGCAGGCCGCTGGCCACCAGCGACCGGAGCAGCGACCGCAGGCCCCCGACGCCCACGTCGGCGCGTGCCTCGTCCGGCCGGACGAGCACCATGAGAGCCAACTCGCGCTCCCCGACGTCGGCGGCCGCGGTCAGTGGCAGGCCGTAGCCGCTCGGTCCGTAGACCAGGTCATACGGCCCGTGCCGCGCGAGCGTCTCGAGCAGCGGCCGGCAGTCGTCGCTCAGTGATCCCGTCTCGAATGCCTGCTCGACGACCGGCTCGCCGTCTTGGAGCACGCACAGGTCGAACGACACGGTTCCGGGGTCGACACCGGCTACGCGAGGCATATCATTGGGGAATGAGCACAACGAAGGACAAACCGCGCACCTATAGCGAGGAAGAGATCCCCGCCAAGTTCTCCGAGTACGGCCTCGACGAGTGGTACTACGAGGACAAGTGGATCCGGCGCAAATTCAACACGGACGGCTGGCCGACCACGCTGATGGCCGTCAATGCCGTGGGTTACCTGTGCGAGGCGGCCGGACATCACGCCGATCTGAACGTCACCTGGGGCAAGCTCTGGGTCAAGCTGGCCACGCACTCGGCCGGCGGCATCACCGACAAGGACTTCACCCTGGCGCGCAAGATCGAGGACACGATCCTTTGGCGGCCTGAGGCCGACGGTCCGCTCGACGGGCCGATGGGCAAGTTCGTGTTCTCGAAGTCGCGCGGCTGACGCAGAGACACCGGCGCGGCGAATCTCCTCCTCACAGCACCTCGAGGGCGACGTCGTAGACGCCCTCGAGGTCCATGACGGTGCCTTTGGCCTCGAACATGCGCTGCAGGCAGCGCTTCTGCACCTTCATCTTCGGTCCGCCCACCGCCAGCGCGCCGAGCTTCAGCACGCCGTGATCCTCCTCCAGATTGTCGCCTCGGTCGACGCCCTCCACCCCGACCGGCTCGGCGGCTGAGTAATCGACGACCACCCGCACACCCTCCTGCGCCCAGCCGCTGCGCCGCAGGATCTGCGTCCCCGCCGGACCGGCGGCGAACACCGCGACGTGGCCGCCCAGCGCACCGTCGAGCCCGTCACTGGACTCGGCCTCTACGACCTGGAAGCCCGCCTCCTCCGCGACCGAGACGCCCGAGGCGCGGCGATGTTCCCCGCCCTTCATCACATCGGGCGGGAACGTGAACATGGTCACCTCGGCGCCCTCGCGCCGCAGCAGTTCGGCGGTCCGCAGTCCAACCGGGCCGACCCCGGTGACCGCCGCCCGGTTGCCTTTCAGTTCGACCGCGCCGCGCACGCGCGCCACCGCCGCCGCCGCCGTGGTGTTGGATCCGTCGGAGTCGAGCATGATCGACGGCTTGAACGGTTCGAAGAACAGCTTCTGCGCGGCCGCGAACACGGTCTCGCCGTCGCGGACCTTGGACCCTCCAACCCAGAATGCGGTGTTGGCCAGGCCGTCGGGGCCGCGCGGGAAGATCGCCCCCTGGACGACGTCGGACAGGTTCTCCGCGCTGATCTGGCCGTAGCTCATCACCACGTCGACGTCGGCGTCATAGGCGGCGAT
>JAFASQ010000274.1 GCA_019244395.1 Solirubrobacterales bacterium
ATCCCCGAGGCCGTCCGCGGCGCGATCATCGAGGTGCCCACGCTGAACGGATCCAAGCGCCTGCGCGTCCCGGCCGGGACCAAGCACGGAACGATCCAGCGGCTACGCGGCGAGGGTCCGCCAAGGCCCGGCGGCAAAGGACGCGGCGACATCTACTACCGGTTCGTGATTGATGTTCCTGACAAGCTCTCCCCCGAGCAGGACGAGGCGATCGAGCGGCTCTCGAAGGTGATGAACGGCAACCCGCGGGCCACGCTGTTCGCACAGGCAGGGTCCGGTGGCACGAAAGCGAGGGACAACTGATGGCGACGCGTCGTGTGCGTAGCTCGGCCCGCGTCGAGGTCTCCTCCGACCGCGGAGTCTTCATGATCTCGGTCGCGGCCGACCTGGCGGACATGCATCCGCAGACGCTGCGGATGTATGAATCGCGTGGCCTGATCGAACCTAAGCGTTCGCCTAAGGGGACGCGCCTGTACTCGCACCAGGACGTCGAGCGGCTGCGCCGCATCCAGGCGATGACCGCTGAGCTTGGGATGAACCTGGCCGGCGTCGAGCGCGTGTTCGAGCTCGAGGGGAAACTCGAGGGAATGGAGCGCAAGATCAAGGCGCTCGAGAAGCGGGCCATCGAGCTGAAGGCCGAGGTCGAGCGACTCGAGCGGGTCCGGCGCGAGCTGCGGGCGGAGATCGTGCCTTACGCAAAGGGCGGCGCGATCGTCCGGAACGCCGACCTGAAGCGGTTCACGGTCACGGTGCAGCGGCCGGACACCGGGACCCAGCGTCCGGCCACGTGAGCGCGGGCGGACCATCCCGGACGCTGGGGGGGCGCTATCGGCTGGAGGAGGTGATCGGTCGCGGCGGCATGAGCACCGTTTATCGCGCGATCGACCTGGCACTTGATCGCGTGGTGGCGGTCAAGGTCGCGCTCGATCCGCTGGCCGAGGAGAACCCAATCTACGTCGCCCGGTTCAAGCGGGAGGCGCGCGCGGCGGCGGCGCTTAGCCATCCCGGCGTGGTCACCGTGTACGACGCCGGCGCGGACGGATCCACGCGCTACATCGTGATGGAATGCGTCGACGGCCGCAGCCTGTCCGACATCCTGCGCGACGAGGGCCCGCTCGCGCCGGATCGCGCGGCCAGGATCGCCGGTCAGGTCGCGGACACGCTGACCGCGGCACACGCCGCCGGGATCGTTCACCGGGACATCAAGCCCGGCAACATCATGGTCGGTGCGAACGATCGGGTGAAGGTGCTCGACTTCGGCATCGCGCGCACCGCCGACGCGGTGACGCTGACCCAGACCGCCTCGGTGCTGGGGACCGCGCCGTACATGTCGCCCGAGCAGGCGATGGGCAACCCCGCCGACGCGCGCTCGGACATCTACTCGCTGGGCTGCGTCCTCTTCGAGATGCTGACGGGCAAGCCGCCGTTCATGGCCGAGGTGCCGGCCGCGGTCCTACACCAGCACGTGCGCGTCGCGCCCAAGTCCCCAAGCTCAATCAACCCGGCGATCCCCGCCGCACTCGATGCGCTCGTCCTACAGATGCTGGCCAAGAAGCCGGAAGATCGTCCCCAGACCGCCGCCGAGATCCGCGACCGGCTCGCCGGCTACGCGTCGGGAACCCCGACCGCGCCGACCCGGCGGCTGTCGCCGGCGGTCGAGGCCGCGGCCGCCGCGGGGGCGATGGCGGCGGACGCTCCCCAGGCTTCCACGGTGTCGCAGCCGGGCACGGTTCCGCCTGAGGCAAGGGACGCTCCGGTGGCGGCGACGGGCGCTCCGGCGGGGGCGACGGGCGCTCGGGCCGAGATGACGGACGCTCCGGCCGGGGTGAGGAACGCTCCGGAGGAGGTGGCGGACGCTCCGGCCGAGGTGCGGGCCGCTACACCGGGGACCGCTACACCGGGGCCCCCGGCTACGCGGCCCATACCGCCGCGCCCCCCATCGCGCTCGCCGCGCCGGGGGTTGTGGGCGACGTTGGCCGTGATCGCCATGCTGCTGCTGGGCGGCGCGGTGGCGCTGGCGCTGACCAGCGGGTCGGGCTCGACGGGCGGCGACACATCGCCTCCGGCTACTGGCACGCAGACCGACACCCACACCGGCACGAACGGGACCACGCAGACCAACCGGACGACCCCGACGACTCACACGACCACGACGACTCACACGACCACGACGCCGACGACAACCACCACCCCGACGACGGCCACCACGGCGCCCACGGCGACGTCGCCCACGACAACCACCCCCGCCCCTCCCGGCCAGGGAGGCACCCCGCCGGGACAGGCCAAGAAGGCCAAGAAGAAGTGAGCCCACAAGCGGGGGTGCGTTTGGCGGTCCAGCGGCTCGATGGCGTCCCCCTTTGCCCTCCGCGCCCTGAAAGTATGTCATAATCTAAGTCATAGCCACTTAGATTTCACGCACACCTCAGACACCGACACCGAGAACGCCTATGCAACCAGACAGATTTACGATCAAGAGCCAGGAGGCGCTCCAGGCCGCGCAGCGGCTGGCCGATGAGCGGCGCAACCCGCAGACGATGCCCGAGCACGTGCTCGCCGTGCTGCTCGAGCAGGAGGGCGGGATCGTCGTGCCGGTGCTGCGCAAGCTCGGCGTGGACCCCGCAGCGGTTCGCCAGGACAACGGGGGCGCGCTCGACGCGCTGCCCAAGATACAGGGCGCGGGCACTCCTGAGCCCGCCGGCGGCTCGAGCGAGCTGGTCCAGATCCTGCGCGATGCCGAGAAGGAGATGCGCGACCTGGCAGACGATTACGTCTCGACCGAGCATCTACTGCTTGCGATCGCGCAGCACCCGGGCAAGGCGGGCGATGCGCTGCGCTCCAATGGCGCCGGCCACGACCCGCTGAGCAAGGCGCTGTCCGAGGTCCGCGGCAGCCACCGGGTTACCGACGAGAACCCCGAGGACAAGTACATG
>JAFASQ010000484.1 GCA_019244395.1 Solirubrobacterales bacterium
GTTGTTGCAGCCTCGCGACGAAGTCTCCAGGCGTGCGTCACACGCCGGCGCGATCCCCGCGCGTCATGCACCCACTACGGCGCGATCCCGCGCGTCATGCACCCCTGCCGCGCGATCCCGCGCGTGTGCAGCCCGCCGCGATCCCGCGCGTCATGCACCCTACGGCGCCTCACTCGGACCCACGATCCCGCGCCAACCCACGATCCCGCGCCAACCCGCGATCCCGCGCCAACCCGCGATCCCGGGCCAACACCCGCTCGCCACCGTACCCCACGCCGGCCAGGTACAGCCCGTGCGCCGGCGCGGTCCGCCCCGCCTCCGACCGCGGCCGGCCTTCAGGCAGCGCCGCAAACGACGCCACCGACCGCCGGCCCGCCGCCACCTCGAGCATCGTCCCCTCCAGCACCCGGTTCATCTGGCGCATGAACGCATCGGCCTCGATCCAGAACTCGAGGACGTCGCCTCCCCCGTCCGCCGGCTGCCAGAACGCGCTGAACACCTCCCGCACGAACCGCTGGTGATACGTGTCAGAAGGCGTGAACGCGGTGAAGTCGTGCTCGCCGACCAGCGCCGCGGCACACGCCGACAGCGCCGCGACATCCACCGGATGCGGCCACCACAGCGCCCGTCCCTCCTCAAACGCGCTCCGCGCACTCCGCGCGTGCACCCGATAGCAATACGCCCGGCTGGTCGCATCACGGCGGGCATCGAAGCCATCCGCAGCCGAAAAGCAGCCCAGCGCCGCCACATCGGAGGGCAGCACCGCATTCAGCGACCGGACCGACGCTGGCGGACCGTCATACGACGCCACCTGCCGCCACGCGTGGACGCCGGCATCCGTGCGCCCCGCAACCGTAAGGCCCACCCTCTCCAGCCGCAAAATCACACAGAGAGCACGTTCGACCTCGCCCTGCACCGTGCGCTGCCCAGGCTGCACCGCCCAGCCGGCAAACCGACTGCCGTCGTACTCGAGATCGAGCCGGGAGACCCCGATAAGGCCTCCCCGCCGGGGGCCCGGTCGGTCTTGGCGGCTGCAAACCGTCACCGGCGCTGGCTTGCGGCCCGCTCGGCATCCGGCCTCGCCTTTTGGGCCGCGCCCGCGTTCATCCGGACCGTCCTCACTCGCTCGCGTACCTTCTAGGTACGCCACGCTCGCTGCGTCCTTGGCCGGCTCGGTTTTCGCTCGCCAATCCTCGACCGAGGCCCCCGTCGGGAACGCCTAGACCAGCTCCAGCAGCACCATCTCGGTCGAGTCCGACCGCCGCGGCCCGAGCTTCAAGATCCGCGAATACCCACCCTGCCGCTCCGAATACCGCGGCGCGATCTCCTCGAACAGCTTGTAGACCACGAACTTGTCCTGGCCTAGCGCTGACAGCGCCTGCCGACGCGCGTGCAGATCGCCCCGCTTGGCCAAAGTGATCAGCTTCTCGAGCTCGGGCTTGACCGCCTTGGCTTTGGCTTCGCTGGTCCGGATCCGCTCATGCGCGATGACCTCCTTCGAGAGGTTCATCAGCAGCGCCTTGCGGTGCGCGGCGTCACGCGAGAGCTGATATCGATTCCGCTGGTGGCGCATGGCAAAAAACCCGGACGGACGGACCCAGGACCGTACCGACGACCCAGGACCTTACCGACAACCTACTCGTTGCGCAGACCCAGACCCCGGGCGTGTAGTGTCTCGATCACCTCGTCGATCGACTTCTTGCCGAAGTTCGGGATCGCCGCCAGCTCAGACTCGCTCTTGGAGACGAGATCCCCAACCGTCTGGATCCCGGCGCGCTTCAAGCAGTTGTACGACCGCACCCCGAGCTCGAGCTCCTCGATCAGGATGTCGTCCATCGCGTTCGGCGGACGCGATGGCGCGCCGACCGCCCCGCCCATCCCGGGCTCCAATACCCCCGGAGCCCCGGCCTCCCGCAGCTCGACCACGCGCTCGGCGTCGGTGAAGATCGCCAGCTGCGAGATCAAGATCTCGGCTGCCTCGCGCAGCGCCGAGTGCGGGTCGATCGAGCCGTCCGTCTCGATGTCGAGGGTCAGCTTGTCGTAGTCGGTCCGCTGTCCGACCCGCGCCTGCTCGACGTTGTAGGCCACGCGCCGCACGGGCGAGAAGATCGAGTCGATCGGAATCACTCCGATCGGCTGGTCGGGTGACTTGTTCTCCTCGGCCGGCCGGTACCCCCGCCCCCGGCCGATCGTCAGGTACACCTCGAGCTTGGTCTTCTTCTCCAACGTCGCGATGTGCGCATCAGGATTCAGGATCTCCACGCCCGAGGGGAGGTCGATGTCCTTGGCGGTGATCTCGCCGGGCCCGGTGACGACGAGCGGCGCCTCGATCTCGGTCGCGTCGGAGTGCATCCGGCAGACGACGCCCTTCAGGTTCAGGACGATGTCGGTCACGTCCTCCTTGACCCCGCGAATCGTCGAGAACTCGTGGGCCACGCCTTCGATGCGCACGGAAGTCACGGCTGCGCCGGCCAGCGACGAGAGCAGCACGCGCCGCAGTGAGTTGCCGAACGTGTAGCCGAAGCCCCGATCGAGCGGTTCGATCGTGAACGACCCGCGGTTGTCGTCAACATTCTCGGAGGAGATTCGGGGGACTTGGAAGTCGAGCATCAGGGTCCTAACGTCGTTGGGGTCTTGCCGCCGTCTGGGCGGTGTCAGTGCCGCATCCGGCCCATCTGCCGCGCGGCTGAAAGCTTGTTCCTACTTGGAGTACAGCTCGACGATGAGCTGCTCCTGCACAGGAGCGGCGATCTCTCGGCGCTCGGGCTTGCGCAGCACCTTGGCCGTGAGCGAGTCGTGATCTGCCTGTAGCCATGCCGGCACCTGTCCGGTGAGCTCCGTCGCATCGCGAATCACCTGGGTGGCCGACGACCGCGGGTGGATCGCGATCACGTCGTTCTCGCGCAGCTGATAGCTGGGAACGTTCACGCGCCGGCCGTTGACCGTCCAGTGCCCGTGCAGGATCAGCTGCCGGGCCTGCCGCCGCGAGGCGGCGAAGCCGAGCCTCACGAGCACGTTGTCGAAGCGGCACTCGAGCATCCGCAGAAGGTTCTCGCCGGTGATGCCGGGCTGTCCGGAGGCCTTCTGGTAGTAGATCCGGAACTGCTTCTCGAGCACGCCGTAGTAGCGCTTGGCCTTCTGCTTCTCGCGCAGCTGGACTCGGTACTCGCTCTGGCGCATCCGTCCCCGCCCGTGCTCACCGGGCGGATAGGACCGGCGCTCGACGCCGCACTTGTCCGTGAGGCAGCGCTCGCCCTTCAGGAAGAGCTTCTGGCCTTCGCGGCGGCACTGCTTGCACTGGGCACCCGTGTCGCGGGCCATCAGACGCGCCTGCGCTTCCGGGGTCGGCAGCCGTTGTGGGCCTGCGGGGTGACGTCCTTTACCCCGGTCACCTCGAGTCCGGCCGCCTGGAGCGAGCGGATCGCCGTCTCGCGACCCGAGCCGGGGCCCTTGACGAACACCTCGACCCGCTGCAGACCGTGCTCGATCCCCTTCCGGGCCGCCGCATCGGCGGTCACCTGGGCGGCGAACGGAGTCGACTTGCGCGAGCCCTTGAAGCCCGCCCCACCGGCCGACTCCCACGCGATCACATTGCCCTCGCGGTCGGTCAGCGAGACGATCGTGTTGTTGAACGACGTCTTGATGTGCGCCTGGCCGATCGGGATGTTCTTGCGGACCCGGCGTCGTCCGCGCTGTGGCCTCCGGGGTGCTGGCATTTACTTCTTCGTCGCCTTTTTCTTGCCGGCGACCTGCATGCGCTTCGGGCCCTTGCGCGTGCGCGCGTTGGTCTTGGTGTTCTGACCATGGACCGGGAGACCACGCCGATGCCGCAGCCCGCGGTAGGACCCGATCTCTTGCAGCCGCTTGATGTTCTGCGAGCGCTCGCGGCGCAGGTCGCCCTCGACCGTGTAGCCGCCGTCGATCGCCTCGCGAAGCTTGATGACCTCTTCCTCGGTCAGGTCGCGGACCTTGCGGTCGGGCTCGATCCCGAGCTGGGCGAGGAGCCTGTTAGAGCTCGAGCGCCCGATCCCGTAGATGTAGGTCAGGCCGATCTCGACGCGCTTGTTGAGGGGGATGTTGACACCGGAAATACGGGCCATCTCAACCTTGCCTTTGCTTGTGCCGCGGATTCGAGCAGATGACTAGGACCCGGCCATTCCGGCGGATGATCTTGCACTTCTCACACATCGGCTTGACCGAGGGTCGTACTTTCATCTCTTCGCTCTCTGACTGATTGCAATAGTTCCCACAGCCCGGCTCTGGAGACCGTTCCGGCCGCCGCTACCGAGCTGTAGCATCGCCACCCAGCGCACACGGATCCGCTGCGGGCGCAACGAGCGATGTTAGCAGGGGGTGCGCGGCCGCGACCCCGCCCGAGATTGGGCCGGCCTTCGGCCGTCATCCATGGGACCGTTCCGCCGGGCGTCCATGCCCGGCGGGGCGCCGCCGCAGGCGGGCTCAGAAGACCCTACGCCGCCGCGCGACCGCCCTTGGCCTCGTGCCAGCGCGTGAGGATCCGAGGCCCGCCCGCGGTGATCGCGATCGTGAACTCGAAGTGCGCCGCCAGCGACCCGTCCTGCGAGTAGATCGCCCAGTGGTCGTCGCCCACCCTCACCGCGTGCCGGCCGGCGGTGACCATCGGCTCGACCGCCAGCACCATCCCCTCCTCGAGCAGGATCCCGGTGCCGGGGCTGCCGTAGTTGGGGATCTGCGGCTCCTCGTGCATCTCACGCCCGATCCCATGCCCGACCAGCGAGCGCACGATCGACAGCCCGGCCGCCTCGACATGCTGCTGGATGGCGTGGGAAACGTCGCCCAGACGGTTGCCGACCCGGCACTGCTCGACGGCCACGAACAGTGATTCCTCGGTCACCCGCAGGAGCTTGGCCGCCACCGGGCTGATCGGGCCGACCGGGAACGTGCGCGCCGCGTCGGCGACCCAGCCGTCGAGCACCACCCCGATGTCGACCGACAGGATGTCCCCCCGCCCCAGCGCGTACGGGCCCGGGATCCCGTGCACGATCATCTCGTTGGGAGAGGCGCAGATGGACCCGGGGAAGCCGCGGTAGCCCTTGAAGGCCGGCGTGGCCCCCTGCGAGCGGATGAACTTCTCGGCCGCCTGATCGAGGTCACCCGTGGTGACGCCGGGCCGGATCTTGCCGGCCAGCAGGTTCATGGTCTTGACCAGGATCGTCCCCGCGGCGGCCATCCGCTCGATCTGCTCGGGAGTCTTCTTGATGATCACACGTCTTCCTCGAGGCGGAGCGTCGCGATCAGGGCGCGGATGTGGTCGTGCACCTCGGCCGGAGGCCTCGTCCCGTCGACGCGACGCAAGATTCCCTTGTGATCGTAGTAGTCCACAAGCGGCTCGGTCTGGTTGTGGTAGACGACCAGCCGCTTCTCGATCACCTCGGGCTTGTCGTCGTCGCGTTGGACGAGGCGCGAGCCGTCCTGGTCGCACACGGCGTCGTGCTTGGGCGGATCGAAGTCCACGTGGTAGTTGTGCCCGGCCTTGACGCATACGCGCCGGCCGCTGAGGCGGCGGACGACCTCCTGGTCGGACACGTCGATGAGCAGCACGGCGGTGATCCGCCGGCCCATCCGCGAAAGCTGTTTGTCGAGCGCCTCGGCCTGCTGGGTGGTGCGGGGAAAGCCGTCGAGGATGAACCCGTCGAGCGCGTCGTCCTCGCCCAGGCGTTCGGCTGCCATGGCCACGATCAGCTCGTCGGGTACCAGATCACCGCGGTCCATGTACTCCTTGGCCTGCGTGCCGAGCTCGGTTCCGTCCTTGACGTTCGCGCGCAGCATGTCGCCGGTGGCGATGTAGGGCAGCTGGAAATCCGAACGCAGGCGATCGGCCTGAGTTCCCTTGCCCGCGCCTGGCGGCCCGAACAGAATCAGGTTGAGCTCTGACACCGCCCCACTGTATCGGGCACGGCAAGACCGCCACGAACAACATCAGGCCCGAGTCCCTCGACGAGTGACTCAGGCCCGATGCAGCGGTATCGATGCGGACCGCAGCGTTATCGATGCGGACCGGCAAGCTCCACCGAGCCGACCGCGACCCCCTCGCGGCCACTCGGCGGCTGCCCCCGAGGCGGGCGCCCAGGCCGGCATCCGTGCCGACCGCCAAGCGCTGCCATCTGTCGCCCCCGCTGTTTGTGGGATCCCCTCGGTTTGCCCCCATCCCGGACCGGCACCCCCAGCTACCCGATCCCGTTTTCTGCCCATCTGCCCCCACAATGGATACGCGCCCCCGCTGCGCCCCCTGATCTGTCCCTGTTTTCGGCTCACCTCGGTCATGCAACCGACACCTAACTACAGCTCCGAGGCCTTCGCCCCAGGAGTCGACCCCAGGGGTCGACCCCCAGCCTCACCCGAGCCGCCGCTGCCCGCCCCCGCGCTCCGCGCCGCCTCGATCGCCGCCACCAGCTCGACCCACCCGCTGAACGGCTGGGAGCTGTAGCTCACGTGGGAGACCGAGCCGGTGATCGGGTCCGAACCGACCTCGATCGACAGCTCCAGGTGCGCCGTGTCTCTCTCCACGGCCAGAATGATGCGCGTCGGGGCCGCGTTTCGCCCCAGGCAGGCACCCCAGGATTACGCGAGCGCAGGGGATTTAAACCCCCACCCAGAGGCTTGGGGTCCCCTCAGAATCGGGGTACATTCTCTCGATGCCGGTGCGGGAGGTGCCCGACAGACGCGGCCGGCCTGTGCGCGGAAGCGAGGGCCTGCTAGAGCGCGACAATTTGCTCCAGGCGATCGCGACTGCCGTAGACGCCGTGGCGGCCGGCACGGCCGCTGCGCTCCTCCTCGACGGACATGCCGGCATGGGAAAGACCAGGTTGCACGAGGCAGCGCTCGACGAGGGGCGCCGGCGCGGGATCCGCGTACTGCGCGCCGCCGGAGCGGAGCTCGAGCAGAACGTCGCCTTCGGGGTGGCCGGCCAGCTCGTGAGGGCCCTGCTCCGCGACCTGACGCCGGACGGCCGCCGGGCCTTCCTGGCGGAGGCGCCGGAGCGCGTGCGCTCGCTGGCCGGGCCGCGCGAGGAACTCCCCGGCGTGGGCGAGGTCAGCGACCTGATGGTCTCCCGCGGCCTGTTCTCCGTCATGGCCGGCGCGGCCGAGGGCCGCCCGACCCTGCTGGCCATCGACGACCTGCACTGGTGCGACGTGGCCTCGCTCGAGTTCGTCCTCTATGTCCTGCACCGTCTCGACGAGCTTCCGGTCGCGCTCGTCATGACCCGCCGCCCGGGTCCGGCCGGAGAGCGCTCGGACGCCCTTGACCGCATCTCGAGCCACCCGCGGGTCCGTCTCGAGAACCTGACGCCGTTGGGCAGCGGGGCCGTCGCTGAGCTGGCCCACGGCGCACTCGGCGACCGGTCCGATCAACGCCTCGCGGAGGCATGCGTCGAGGTGACCGGCGGCAACCCATTCTTTCTGCGCGAGCTGCTGGCCGCCCTGGCCGAGGACGTCGACGCGCCCGCCGCCGAGCTCACCCGGCGGGCTCGGGCGCTGGCCCCCGATGCGGTCACCCGCTCTCTCCGGGTTCGTGTGGGACGTCTCGGCCCGGACGCGGCGGCCCTCGCTCGCGCGGTGGCGACCCTCGGCGCCGACGTCCCGCTGCGGCGCGCCGCCGCCCTCGCCGGCTTGTCGACCGAGGCCGCCAGCACCGCCGCCGACGTCCTAGCCGGCGCCGAGATCCTGCTCGCGCGCGAGCCGCTGCGCTTCGTCCATCCGCTCGTCCAGCACGCGATCGAGCAGGACATCCCGCCATTCGAGCGCTCAAGAAGCCATCTCGACGCCGCGCGCCTGCTCTACTGCGACGGCGAGGACGTAGAGCTCCTTGCCGCGCACCTGCTGCTCGGTCACGCCGCCGGCGACCCCTGGGTCGTCGAGCAACTGCGCGCCGCCGCACGGGAGGCCCGCGCCCCCCAGCCCGCCGTGCGCTATCTCGAGCGCGCGCTCGAGGAGCCGCCGCCCGGAGCGTTGCGCCCGGAAGTGCTGGCCGAGCTCGGGAGGGCCGAGGCCGCCCTCGGCCGGGCCGCCGGCGCGGAGCACTTGGCGCAGGCCGCCGCCAGCGTGGCCGAACCCCGCCGGCGGGCCGAGCTGGCGCTCCAGCTCGGGCGCGCCCTGGACACGCAGGGGCGTCACCGGGAGGCCGCCCGCGCCTATGACGCCGGCCTCTCCGCGCTCCCGCCCACCCCCACCGATGCCCACGAGCTCGAGCTGCACGATCAGCTCGAGGCGAGCTTCATCACCACCGGCGCGCTCGTTCCCGATCTCCAACCCCTGGCCGTCGAGCGCTCTGCCCGCATCATCAAGCACGCGATCAAGGGACCGCAGACCCAGGGTCAGCGGCTGCTCCTGGCCCAAGCTGCCCTCCACGCGAACAGCACCGGCGAGTCATCTCACAAGACGATCGAGCTGGCCGAGCGCGCGTGGGACGGCGGCCGGATCCTCGCGCACGCCAGCCCTCAGTGGATCGGGTGGAGGATGGTGGCAGCCGCGTTCATCCTGGGCGGCGAGCTCGAGAGCGCGCTGCTCGTCGCCGACGCCGCGCTCGAGGACGCGCGCCGCCGAGCTTGGCCGCTCGCCTTCGCCACCGCCAGCTACGTGCGCGGCCTGCCGCTCTTGTGGCAGGGTCGCGTGGCCGATGCACTGGCCGACCTCGAGGTGGCCCTGGGCGCCCGTCGTCAGGGCTGGCACGAGTTCGCCCGCTCCGCCGCGTCGCACTACGCGCTGTGCCTGATCGAGTGCGGCGAGCTCGACCGGGCCCAGGAGGTCCTCGACGAGGCCGGCCCGCTCGCCGAACCGCAGGACATCGAGGACGTGCTGCGCCTCTACTCACTCGCCGAACTGCGCCTGGCTCAGGGCCGTCCGGCGGAGGCGCTCGACGCGGCGCTCGTGGTCGGAGAGATCGGCGAGCGCACCGTCCAACACCTTGGCTACACCCCATGGCGCACAGCGGCGGCGCAGGCCGCTCTGATGCTGGCCGATTCAGGCCGCGCGCGTGAGCTGGCCGGCGAGGAGCTCGCCCGGGCCGAGCGAAGCGACGTGCTGCACATGCGGATTCGCGCCCGCCGTGTCCTCGGCCAGTGCCAGCCCGGGCCACAAGGGCTGAGGAGTCTCCGCGCCGCGGTGCGGCTGGGCTCGGCCGCGCCGCCCCGGCTAGAGACGATCCGAGCGCTCGTCGACCTGGGCGCCGCGCTGCGGCGCGAGAACCACCGGACCGAGGCGCGGCAGTGGCTCCAGCGCGCCGCCGACATGGCGGGTCGCGGCGGCGCGGCGGCGCTCGGCGAGCGCGCCCGCGTCGAGCTCGCCGCGGCGGGCGCGCGTCCCCGGCGCACGACTTTCCTGAGCGGGCTGGCGTCGCTCACGCCGTCCGAGCGCCGGATCGCCGAGCTGGCCGCCGCTGGCCAGAGCAACCGGGAGATCGCTCGGGCCCTGTTCGTTACGCCCAAGACCGTCGAGTACCACCTGCGCAACACCTACCGCAAGCTCGACATCCGGACGCGCCGGGAGCTCGCTGGGGCCCTCAGCATCCTGCCCGCCGCGAGCTCGCTGGGGCCCTCACCGTCTAGCCCGGGTGCATGACACGCCACCGTGCGCCCCCAATCGAGGGGGTGGCGCGTCATGCACACCAGAGGAGCCTGCAACGCCACACCCCGCCGGGCCGATGGGGAGTGGCGCCTCATGCACACAACGCGCACACCTGGGAGCGGGCGCACCTCTCCCTCCCCCGTCCCCGGGGCTCGCTACTTCAAGAAGCCTTCGTAGTTGCGCATCATCAGCTGCGCCTCGAGCTGTTTCATCGTGTCCAGCGCGACGCCGATGACGATCAGGATCGAGGTGCCCCCGAAGAAGAAGTTGGCCGAGGTCTGGTTGATCAGGACCGTCGGCAGGGCGGCGATCGCGGCCAGGAAGAGGGCCCCCGGAAAGGTGAGGCGAGCCAGGATGCGGTCGAGGAACTCGGCCGTGGGCCGACCTGGTCGCACCCCGGGGATGAACCCGCCGTACTTGCGGAGGTTCTCCGCCTGGTCGACCGGGTTGAAGGTCACCGCGGTGTAGAAGTAGGTGAACACGATGATCAGGAGGCTCTCGCCGAGCACGTAGTGCCAGCCCTGTGGACTGAAGAAGTTCTGGACGTCGGTGGCGAAATTGTTGGTGCGGTTGTGGCCGAGTAGCGAGCCGATGGTGGGCGGGATGGCCATCAGGCTGGCCGCGAAGATGACCGGGATGACGCCGGCCATGTTCACGCGCAGGGGCAAGTAGGTCTGGCTGCCCTGGGTCATGCGCCGGCCGATCACCCGCTTGGCGTACTGGATCGGGATGCGCCGCTGGCCTTCCTGCACGAACACGATCGCCGCCACCACGCCGAGCGCGATGAACGGCATGATCACCCGGAACACCTGGTCCGGGTTGTTCCACCACGACTGCAGCCCGTGCGGGATGCGCGCCACGATCGAAGCGAAGATCAGCAGCGAGATGCCGTTGCCGATCCCGCGCTGGGTGATCAGCTCGCCCATCCACATCAACAGCACCGTGCCCGCCGTGAGCGAGACCACGATCAGAAACACCTTGGCCAGGTTGAAGTTGTTGATCACGCTGACGTTGACCTGCGTCTCGAAGCTGCGGAACAGGAACACGTAGCCGATCGACTGGGCGAAGGCCAGGCCGACGGTCAGGTAGCGCGTGTACTGGGTGATCCGCGCCTGTCCAACCTCGCCCTCCTTGGAAAGCTTCTCGAGCGAGGGGACCACTACCTGCAGCAACTGCAGGATGATCGATGCCGTGATGTAGGGCATGATCCCTAGCGCGAAGATCGCAATCCTCCCCAGCCCGCCTCCCGAGAACAGGTTCAGGAAGCTGAGGATGCCGTTTCCGCCGAAGTTGCTCTGAATCGCCTTGACGGCGCTCGCGTTGATCCCCGGCGCCGGGATGTACGCCCCCAGCCGATAGAGCGCAAGGATCCCGAACGTGAAGAGAACCTTGTTGCGGATCTCGCCGATCCGAAACGCGCCCAGGATCGTCGAGATCACGTCGGAAGACCCCCGCCTTCGGCCTCGACGATGAGCTGACAAGTTCCGCCGGCCGCCTCGATCTTGGCCTGCGCCGTCGCGCTGAACGCATGAGCGTGCACCGTGAGCGGCTTGGACAGCTCGCCCTTGGCCAGGACCTTGACCGGGATTCCCTTGCGCGTGGCCAGGCCCTTGTCATGCATCGCCTCGAGCGTCACCGCGGCGCCCGACTCAAAGCGCGCCTCGAGGTCGAGCAGATTGACCGGCTGGCTGTGCGTCCGGAACGGCTCGAACGGCATTGACTTCTTCATGTGCGGCCCGCGCAGCTTGCGCATCCGCATGTGGATAGGGTTCTGGCCGCCCTCGAAGCGGGCCCGGCGCTTGGCACCCGACCGCGAACCCCAGCCCTTCTGGCCCCGGCCCGCCGTCTTGCCGGTGCCGGACCCCTCACCACGACCCACCCGCTTGCGCGGCCGCCGCGACCCGGGCGCCGGCCTCAGGTTGTGGAGTCCAATCCGCTCCTCGCGCTCGACGTCCTCAGGCTCAGCCATCGCCGTCCTCCGAGACCTCCACCAAGTGCGCCACCTTCGCGATCATCCCGCGGATCTGCGGCGTGTCGTCATGCTGCACACGTTGGCCAATCCTGCGCAAGCCTAATGAGCGCAGCGTGTCCCGCTGGCGCTGATCCGAACCGTTGCGCGACCGCCGCTGGGTGACGACGAGCTTGCTCACGCCTCGGACTCCTCGGGCTGTGCGGCCGAGGTGGGACCGTCGCCGGCGACCCCAGAGTCGGACGCGGCATCCGCGTCGGCGCCCCCTCGCGTTGCTTCTGACCCTGCGCCACCGTTTGAGCTTGGAGCGCCGGGGGCGCCCGACGCGGGCTCAGCCTCCGTCGTCAGCCCCAGGACCTGGTTGACCGAGAGACCACGGATGTCGGCAACCTCATCGGGCGTGCGCAACGACTGCAGCCCCGCCATCGTCGCCTTCACCAGGTTGATGGGATTCTGCGAGCCCAGCGACTTGGACAGGATGTCGTGAATGCCGGCCAGCTCGAGCACGGCACGCACGCCGCCGCCGGCGATCACACCAGTCCCCGGCGACGCCGGCTTCAAAAACACTCGGCCGGAGCCGAACACGCCGGTGGTCTGGTGGGTGATGGTCGAGCCGTGCTTGGGCACCCGGTAGAGGTTCTTCTTTGCCTGCTCGACGCCCTTCTGGATGGCCACCGGCACCTCGTTCGCCTTGCCGTAGCCGATCCCGACGACCTCCCGCTCGTCGCCCACGACGACCAGCGCGGTGAACGAAAAGCGCCGGCCGCCCTTGACCACCTTGGCCACGCGGTTGATCTCGACCACGCGCTCCTGGAGGTCGAGCCCGGTGGCGGAAACTGTGCGATCTCGAATTGCCATCGGCTAGCCAGGTTAGCGGTCCTAGAAGGTCAGCCCGCCCTCGCGAGCCCCGTCGGCGAGCGCCTTCACGCGCCCGTGGTACTTGTAGCCGCCCCGGTCGAACACCGCGCTCTGAATCCCGGTCTCGCTCGCGCGCTGCGCGAGCAGCGCACCCGCGCGCTGCGCCTGCTCCAGCCTGCCCAGCCCGCGCAGCTCGGGCTCGACCCAGCTCACCGAGGCCAGCGTGCGACCCGCGTCGTCGTCGACCAGCTGCGCGAAGATCCCACGGTTGGAGCGAAACACCGAGATGCGGGGACGCTCGGCGCTGCCGTGCACCTTGGCGCGCACCCGCCGCCGGCGCTTCAACCGACGAGCGGGCTTGGTCATCACGGTCATGCCCGCTTGCCCACCTTTCTGGCCACGTACTCGCCCTCGTAGCGGATCCCCTTGCCCTTGTAGGGCTCGGGCTTGCGCTGCTTGCGGATCAGGGCGGCGATCTCGCCGACCTGCTGCTTGGAGGCGCCCCTGACCACGATCCGGGTCGGCTGAGGCACCTCGAAGTCGATCCCGTCGGGCGCCTTGATCGAGACCGGATGCGAATAGCCGAGCGCGAGCTCTAGGTCGCGCCCGCGCAGCTGCGCGCGGTATCCCACGCCCTGGATCTCGAGCCGCTTCACGAAGCCGTCGGTGACGCCCTGGACCATGTTGGCCACCAGGGTCCGCGTCAGCCCGTGCAGCGCGCGGTGTTCGCCGCGATCGGTCGGCCGCGTCACCAGGATGTGATCGTCCACCTGCTCGATCTTCATGTCGCGGCTGACTCGTTCCGACAGCTCTCCCTTGGGGCCGTTGACGCGCACGAGCTGGGGCTCGATCGACACGGTTACTCCGGCCGGGACGGGGATGGGTTGTCTGCCAATGCGCGACATGCTCGTTAGAGGGTTACCAGACCTGCGCCAGCACTTCGCCCCCCACGCCGGCGATTCGGGCCTCGTGCCCGGTCATCACGCCCCTGGAGGTCGAGATGATCGCGGTGCCCATCCCGCCCTGGACGCGGGGTATGTGCGCGTGGTCGACATACGTGCGCTGGCCGGGACGGGACACTCGCTGCAGGCCCGAGATCACCGGCTCGCGCGCCTGCGTGTACTTGAGCGTGATCGTCAGCTCCTGGCCCGGCCGGCCCAGCTCGGGGTCGCGGACCTCGTAGTCCTCGATGTAACCCTGCTCGCGCAGGATCCGCGCGATCTCGCGCCCCAGCTTGGAGGACGGGATCGCCACGTCGTGGTGCTGGGCCGCCGCCGCGTTGCGGATCCGGGTCAGGAAGTCGGCGATCGGGTCAGTCATGGTCATCGCGTCGGCCTCCCTACCAGCTCGACTTCGTCATGCCGGGGATGAAGCCCTGATGGGCCAGCTCGCGCAGGCAGATCCGGCACAGGCCGAATTTGCGGTAGACGGCGCGGGCCCGGCCGCAGCGGCGGCAGCGAGTGTAGCCGCGCGTCTTGTACTTGGGCGTGCGCTGCTGACGGACAACCTGTGAAGTCTTGGCCATGGGCTCCTTCTAAGTCTGGCTCGCGGCCGCCTCCGGACGGCCCTCTCTGCTGAACGGCATCCCGAGCGCCTCGAGCAGCGCGAACGCCTCGTCGTCGCTCTGGGCGGTGGTGGTGATCGTGATGTCCAGCCCGCGGACCTGGTCCACCTCGTCGTAGTCCACCTCGGGGAAGATGATCTGCTCACGCACGCCCATCGAGTAGTTCCCGCGTCCGTCGAACGAGCGGGGATTCAGGCCGCGGAAGTCGCGGATGCGTGGGATCGCGACCGACATCAGCCGGTCGAGGAACTCGTAGGAGCGGGCCCCGCGCAGCGTCACCGCGACGCCCACCGGCATCCCGTCGCGGACCTTGAACTGGGCGATCGACTTGCGCGCGCGGCGGACGTTGGGCCGCTGGCCGGTGATCGTGGCCAGCTGGTCGGTGGCCGCCTCGAGCAGCTTGGAATCCTGCTTGGCATCACCCACGCCCATGTTCACCGTCACCTTCTCGATGCGTGGGGCGCGCATCGGCGTGGAGTAGCCGAAGCGCTCGGTCAGGGCGGGGAGGATCTCCTCCCGGTAACGGGTCTGCAGTCGTGCCTCGGGCATCAGCGCGCTCTCCGTGAAGTGATTGCCCGATTCGCGAGCGAGAATCGAGCATGGCAAGGACGCAGGGGCGACGGCGTAGCAGCGCTACGCCGAGCTCCGAGGACGCAGCCAGGCGAAGATTCGCAGCCGCGAAGTGGGTGAGCACTGAGCGGAGGGTGCGCCATTAGTCCAACCTCGTTCCACTACGCCGGGCGATCCGGAACCGCTTGCCGTCCTGAATCTCCACGCCCACGCGGGTGGGCGTGTCGGCACCCGGATCGGCCGGCATCACATTGGAGACGTGGATCGGCCCCTCCTTCTCGATCACGCCGCCGACGGTTTCGGCGCGCTGGGCGCCGCCCACCTGGCGGGGGCGCTGATGGCGCTTGACGATGTTCAGGCCCTCCACGTAGACGCGATCCTTCTTGGGCTCGACCCGCAGGATCCGCCCCCGCTTGCCGCGATCCTTGCCGCCGATGACGATTACCTCGTCGCCTTGCCGCAATCGCGCCGGCATCACAACACCTCCGGGGCTAAAGACACGATCTTCATGAAGTTTCGCTCGCGCAGCTCGCGGGCCACCGGCCCGAAGATACGCGTGCCGCGCGGGTTGTTCTGGTTATCGATGAGCACCGCCGCGTTCTCATCGAAGGCGATGTACGTCCCGTCCTC
>JAFASQ010000492.1 GCA_019244395.1 Solirubrobacterales bacterium
GATCCGCGCGGCGGCGGGCGATCCGCGCGGCTGCAGGCGATCCGCGCGGCGGCGGGCGATCCGCGCGGCGGCGGGCGATCCGCGCCGGCTGGCCCGGGCAGATCAGCCCAGGCCGGTGATTACTCGCGCCGCCGCGACGCCGCGGCGTCCCATTCCCCCTTGCGCTCCTTCCCGTCGCCTTCGTCGACGATCGGGTGCTCCGCCGTCACCACGGACAGCGCCTCAATCACCTCGTCGGCCAGCCGGGCGCCATCGTCGGCCCGGTCGGGGGTGGCCTGGACACGAACCACGACGTCGTTGCCGTCGACCTCCTGGAGCAGAACCACCGGCGACCGGCGGGTCGGAGTTGTGATCCGGTCATCCAGGATCGCCTGCACCTGACTGACGCTGATGTCGGTGGCGAGGCGGACGCGTACGTCGACCGGCTCCGGCTCCCTGATCGGGAGGACGGCGGCCGACAGCACCACGTTATTGGGGACCTGAATCCGGTCCTCGCCGCGGGCCAGCGTCGTGTACAGAAGGCCGAGCGAGCTCACCACGCCCTCGAGCTGTCCGGCCACGGCGCCGGCCTGGAGCCGGACGCGTTCACCGACTCGGAACGGCCGCGCGCTCAGCAGGACCATGCCCGCGAACAGGTTGCCGAGCGTCTGCTGGGCGGCCAGACCGATGATCACCGCCGTGAACGCGGAGCCGGCCGCAATCGAGCTGGCGCTCGCGCCGGCGATGTTGAGTGCGACCAGGAGCGTGATCCCGACGAAGACCAGGCGCACGATGAAGCCGACCGTCCCGGCCGTCGACGGGTCCATCCGCTTGAAGAACGTCGGCCCGATCGCTCGGCCGATGTCACGCGCCACCGCCCAGCCCAGGGCGAGAAGAGCCAGGATCGCGGCGATCTGGATCGGCGTGACCAGGCTACTCGTCTCCCAATAATGCTTGCTGCCGAACCAGTTCTGGTAGTTGTTGTAGACGACCACCACGGCGATCGCCAGCGGCAAGAGAACCGCCGCACGCCGCCGGGCGGTGCGCAGGGTCCGGGTGTCGATGTCCCTGGCCAGGCCGACGCGTTCCCACGCCTCGCTGTGCGTCTCGAACATCTGATCGAAGCGGAAATCCGGCCGCGGCGGCTTGAGGCGGTCTCGCATCTGCCTTGGTTGTCTGTCCTGATCGCTCACGTTCCTACCTACTACCGCAACACGCCGCCGGTCTCACACCCGCGGGGTCTCACGCGCGCCGGCGCTTTCGCGGCTTAGAAAAGGCGGTCCTGGTCGGGCCTCCAGTGTGACGTATTTCCCGCTGGAGGCTTGGCCCGTCCGTCAGTACCGATGTCCTTCGCGTGGCCGCGCGTGAATTGTCCCGCCGGTCGCTCGGGGCCCTTGACCAGCTCCGTGAGTCGCCTGCGTTCGTCCGGATGCGCATAGGCACCCCGCTGGTACAGCCGCCTGTAGCGCTCCACGAGATCCGGCCGGTTGTCCCGCAGCCAGTCGAAGAACAGTGCCCGCACGTCTCCGCGGAGGTGAAGCGCGATCCCGGTCACATACGCAGCGCCGGCCTCCGATGCCATCTCCAGGATCGGCGCGATCTGCTCCGGCGCGTCGTTGACCCCGGGCATCAGCGGTGCGACCAGGACGCCGGTTCGAATCCCGGCCCGCGTCAGCTCCGCCACCGCCTCGAGCCGCGCCCGCGGGTTCGGCGACCGCGGCTCGGTGGCCCGCCACGCCTTCTCGTCCAGGGTCGGCACCGACACGGCCGCGCTGAACTCCGTCCGCTCGGCGATCTGCTCCATGAGCGGCAGGTCGCGCAGCAGAAGCGGCGACTTGGTGAGGATCGAGCAGGGGTTGGCCGCGTCGCGCATCGCCTCCCAGATCCCCGGCATCAGCCTGTAGCGACCCTCCGCCCACTGGTACGGATCGGTGTTCGTGCCCAGCGCCACGTGCTCGTGTGTCCAGGATGGCCGCGCCAGCTCCGCCCGCAACAGCTCCGGCGCGTTCACCTTGACCACGATCTCGCGCTCGAAGTCCCGGCCGGCGTTGAAGTCCAAGTACTTGTGGGTCGGCCGGGCGAAGCAGTAGGCGCACGCGTGACTGCATCCTCGGAACGGATTGATCGTCCACCGGAACGGCACCTGCGACGAATCCGGGACGCGGTTGAGGATCGACTTCGCCCGAACCTCGTAGAACCTGGTGTCGAGCGCCTCGGGTGCGTCGAAATGGCGCACCACCGCTTCCTCCCGGTAACCCGGCAGGCGGGCCCGCTCCTCAGCATCCATTGACAGGTTGCTCCACCGCATCGAACAGATGTTCGCACAGGACGCGGACGGACGCGACCGCGGCCGATCGGCCGGCCGGCAGTGCCGCGCCTCAGCCCGCGGCTCTGCTCAGTATCGATTCCTGGCCGCTCAGCGTCTGGCTAGTGGCTTCGAGGATCTCCACGTCGACCAGCTCCCCCGGTGCGCCGAGCCCGGTGAAGTTCACCACCTTGTTGTGCCGTGAGCGGCCCCGCAACCGCGACGGATCGGTGCGGGACGGACCTTCGACCAGGACATCCAGCGTCCGGCCGATGAAGCGCGCGGCACGCTCGTGCGCCCGCCGCTGCACCACCTCGACCAGGCGCTGGAGGCGCTCGACCTTGACCTCGTGCGGAACCTGGTCGGGCAGCCCCGCGGCCTCGGTCCCGCGCCTCGGCGAGTAGATGAAGGTGAACGCGCCGTCGTAGCCGACCTCCTCCGCCAGCTCCAGCGTCTGCTCGAAGTCGGCTTCGGTTTCACCTGGAAAGCCGACGATTATGTCCGTGGTCAGGGCGCAGTCGGGAACGTGCTCGCGGATCATCGCCACGCGGTCCAGGTAGCGCTCGCGGCTGTAGGTGCGGCGCATGCGCTTCAGCACGCGGCTCGAGCCAGACTGGAGCGGCAGATGGATGTGTTCGCACAGCGCCCGGAGCTCGGCGTGGGCGCGGATCACGTCCTCGCGCATGTCCTTCGGGTGCGGGCTCGTGTAGCGGAGGCGGTCGAGGCCGTCGATCGCGTCGATCTGCCCGAGCAGTTCGGCGAACGTCGTCCGCTGCTCGCGTGGGAGATCACGGCCGTAGGAGTTGACGTTCTGTCCGAGGAGCGTGACTTCGCGCACCCCGTCGGCGGCCAGCGCCTCGACCTCGGCCACCAACTCGGCCGCGGGGCGGCTGACCTCGCGGCCGCGCGTCGAGGGGACGATGCAGTACGAGCAAACGCAGTTGCAGCCGACGCTGATCTGGACCCACGCGTGGTGCCCGCGCGACCGCTTGGCGGGCAGATGTCCGGTGAAGCCCTCGAACTCGAAGTAGCCCTGCGCGCTCAGCGACTCGCTGGTGAGGAACTCGGCCAGCTTGTGCACCTGCCCGGGACCGAAGGCCACATCCACGAACGGGAACCGTTGGAACACCTCCTCCTTGACCGACTGCGCCCAGCAGCCGCCGACGCCGACGATCGTGCCGGGGCGGTGGCGCTTGATCCCGCGCGCCTGGGCCAGGTGGGCCACGAACCGCTCATCGGCCTTCTCGCGGATG
>JAFASQ010000561.1 GCA_019244395.1 Solirubrobacterales bacterium
CGACGCCGTCCTCACCACGCTCCCCAACCTGCCGGCGCCCGATGCGCCCGCCGAGGACACCGTCCTGAGCACACACGGAGAGGCCGGCGCCACCGGCAAGGACCACCTGGAGCTGGCCGGCCCGCGGATCGATATGGAGCGGGCGGCCCGGGTGTCCGGCTCGCGCTTTGCCTACCTGCGCGGCGAGTTGGTCATGGTCGAGTTCGCGCTCGTTCGCTACGCGCTCGAGAAGGTTTGCGCCGAGGGCTTCGAGCCGGTCGTCCCACCCGTGCTCGTGCGCGAGCGCGCACTGTTCGGAACGGGCTTCCTGCCCGACACCGAGCAACAAATCTACCGCCTGCCCGACGACGACCTCTATCTGGCGGGCACCTCGGAGGTGGCGCTGGCCTCACTGCACGATGACGAGATCCTGGCCCAGACCGACCTCCCGCGCCGTTATGCCGGGTTCTCGACCTGCTTCCGGCGCGAAGCCGGCGCCGCCGGCAAGGACACCCGCGGGATCTTCCGCGTGCATCAGTTCGACAAGGTCGAGATGTTCAGCTTTGTCGAGCCTTCGGAGGGGCCCGCCGAGCACGAGCGGCTGCTGGCCATCGAGGAGTCGATCCTGACCGAGCTGGAGATCCCCTACCGGGTGGTGGCGATCGCGGTCGACGACCTGGGCGCCTCGGCGGCCAGGAAGTACGACTGCGAGGCCTGGCTGCCCGGCCAGGGCCGCTATCGCGAGCTGACCTCGGCCTCGAACACCACCGACTACCAGGCCCGCCGCCTCGGCATCCGCTACCGGCCGGGCGAGGGCAGGCCCGAGCACGTGCACACCCTGAACGGGACGGCGGTGGCGGTCGGGCGGACGATCATCGCGCTGCTCGAGAACGGCCAGCGGGAAGACGGTTCGGTCCGGTTGCCGGCGCCACTCGTCGCGTGCGGCGCTCCCGAGGTGCTCCCTCCGGCCGGCTCGCCATGAACTTTGGCGCTGGAGGTACGTATTTGTTACCCGCATCGCCAAAGTTCGGGCGATGGGCGAGAGGGATCGCTCTGCCGCCGGCCGCTACTGCACTACGCGCAGCCGGGCCTGCTGGTCCTCGAGGACCACGAGCGCGGCCCGGGGAGGCCCGCAGGACGCGACCCGCGCCCGGAGCCGCACGCCGAACGTGTTCCAGGGCCGGACGAACGCGCTCACCGGCTGGTCGGTGCCGGCCGCGGCCTCGGTCAGCGCGCTGGCAAATCGCGCCGGACCACCGGCTTCGGCGTCGGCGGGTACGAGCAGGTGCATCGCGGGGCGGTTGACCGCGCTCTCCTCGGTGACGCCGAGCAGCGTCTCGGCGCGGCACGACATCGCCTGGACCAGCAGCGAGCTGTCGATGACCAGGAAGGCGTCACTGTGGCTCGGCGCGATGTCCGCCCGGGTCTCGAGCATGATCCCGAGGCCGCACGACCGGCAGACGCGCGCCATCGGCGCGGGCGGTTGATCGTCCCGCGACGGCGCCGCGCAGTGACCGCAGAACCAAGCGAAATCAATGGGTTCGGCGGCGGCTGCCGACTGTACGAGCTTCAGTGCTGGGCGTAAATCGGTAGTTCCCCTCATTTGCCCCAGTGCCGGATACTAACTCCTAGGTTGGTGGCGCGAGAAGCGGTCCTCGAAGAATTGTGCAAGTTGTAGATCTTGTCGACCGTCTTTGCGCCGGACTTGAGCCTCGTTCGCCCTCCTCGACCGATGGCGCGGGTGATCTGCATCCAATCGACCTGGTTGCCGACCCATTACCCGGAAGCGCCCGAGACCTCACCCCCCAGGTGGGGGCACTCACGTCCCAGGATGGGGGCAGTCAGTGCACAGCGGGTGGGGGCAGTCAGTGCGCAGCGGGGCCAGTCGATGCGCAGCGGAGAGGGGGGGATTCGAACCCCCGAACGAGGTCAACCCCCGTTACGCGATTTCCAGTCGCGCCCGTTCAACCGCTCCGGCACCTCTCCGTCCGGCCGGCCTAGCGTAGCGCGCCCCGTGGGCGCCGGCCGGAAACGGCGCGCAGCGCCCGGCCTCCAGACGACCG
>JAFASQ010000039.1 GCA_019244395.1 Solirubrobacterales bacterium
TAGCGGCGTGGATTGTTCGGATCGATTTGCTGGTCGACGAGCGCTCCGGCCAGCAGAAGCAGGATTCCTCCGACGACCAGCGTGCGGCCGAGGCGGCTCCGCGGCCACGCCGTCGCGACGTGCGCGATCAGCACCCACACGAGCGGAACCGCCGCGAGCGCGTAGCGGACGTCGAACGCGCCCGGGACGGCGAGACCGAGCAGGAACACTCCGATGGCCGGGATCACCGCGCACCCCAGCAGCAGCCACGCGCGGGGGCCAGCTTCGCGCCCGATCATCACGAGGCTGGCCAGCATCGCGAGGGGCCACAGCGCCGACAGGATGCTGGTCACCCCGCCGGGATGAAAGCCGAACAGTCCCCAAGAGACATTCGAGACCGTCGTGTAGAACGAGACGCCGGAGGCGCTCACGTTGGTGACGCCGCTCAGTCCGCCGTTGTGCCTCAGCTGTGAGGCAAACAGCACGGCCAGCGCCGCGAGCTGGAAGCCCAGTGCGAGGGTGTCCAAGCCCCAGCCGACGAGGAAAGGACGCAGTGGGACGGCGGCGCGCCGGCGCTGAATCACCACCGCGACGAAGCCCAGCTCGATCGCGACGACCACGAAGATGCCCGACCAGTCCGACCACACTGCCAGCGAGGCCGCCACCGCGTGCAGCACCCAATCCTCGGTATGGCCGCGCCGGATGACCCGCGCAGCCCCAATCACGGCCAGGGTGCAGAACAGGGCCACGAGGGCGTAGCTGCTGGCTTCCTGGCTGTACCACACGAGGGC
The DNA here is from genome assembly GCA_019244395.1 of Solirubrobacterales bacterium. GTDB lineage: Bacteria > Actinomycetota > Thermoleophilia > Solirubrobacterales > Solirubrobacteraceae > Palsa-465. Next base: position 771 of record JAFASQ010000039.1, read on the forward strand.
CGGCGCGATGGAGGCGATCATCCCGGCCGCGATCGCCGTTCGGCGATCGAATAGCTCCGCGCCGAGCCAGGCCGCCACCGGGATCAGGGCAACCCCAGCCACCAGCGCCGGCAGTCGTAGCGCGAAGTCGCCTGGACCCACGAGGCGGACCACGAACCACACGAGGACTGGATGCAGAGGCGGCTGAACGCCGGTTGTGGAGAGGTGGTTGATCAGCGCGCCGAAGGACACATGCGCGAGGTCCGCCATCTTGACTTCGGCGAGCGAGAGATCACGATTGACGGCCAGGCGGATGACCGCGCCGGCGAGCGTTGCCATTGTCACAATCGCGGCTGTGGTCCCCAGGCGCAGGTTGCGTTTGACGGGGAGCCGCCTGCGGCCACGGCGCGTCAGCGGAAACGGCTCGCCGGGGTTGACGGCGGGCCGCGCACCGCGCGGGCGTGGACGTGCAGGGCTGTATTCGGGAGCAATCCGAAGCATCGGCAAGGCGCAGCCCACGAGATGGTCCGCTTCGTGCGGGCCGCAAGAATTCGGTTTACCCGAAGACCTGGCGGCTAATCGTGACGAGGGTCACAGTCAGACCCGATTATCCGTCGACTGGGTGGGAAGCACATAGGGGTGATCTCACAACCAGGCGGAGCAACACGCAGAGGCAGCCGTTTCGAGGGATTCGAGCTCGAGGAGCTGGTAGGCCGCGGTCAGATGAGCGAGATCTACCGGGCTCGCGACCTCCGTCTCGGCCGCCAGGTGGCGCTCCGGATCGTGGGCCCCGAGCTGGCCCGTGATCCGGTGGCTCGCGCGCGACTGAACCGCGCGGCATCGGCGCTCGCGTCGGTCGATCACCCGAACGTGGTGCCGATCTATGGGACGGGCGAAGCCGACGGCAAGCTGTTCATCGTCACCCGGTGGATCGATGGCACCAGTGTCAGTGCCCTGGTGCGCGAGCAGGGGCCACTGGAAGCCAGGCGCGCGGTGCGCATCGTCAACCAGGTCGCCTCGGCCCTCCAGGCGGCCCATGCCGTTGGCATCATGCATCGCAATGTAAAGCCCTCGAGGGTGCTGGTGACGGCGACCGACCACGCCTATCTCACGGACTTCGCGCTGGCGCGTCGCGCGAGCGACCTGACCGGGCTGACGATCCAGGAGAACCTTCTCGACTCCTACGACTACCTGGCGCCGGAGTACATCGAGGGCGGCGATGTCGACGCACGCGTGGACATCTACGGGCTCGGCTGCGTGCTCTATGAAGCGCTCACCGGTGAGGTGCCGTACCCGGCCGCGACGCCGGCCGCCAAGATGTACGCCCAGCGGTCGGCCGAGCCGCCGTCCGTTCGTGCTCGGCGACCCGAGGTGCCCGAGGCGCTGGACGCCGTGGTCAGGCATGCGATGGCCAAGGACCCATCGGCCCGGTATCAAACTCCCGGCGAATTCGCGGTTGAGGCCGCCGGCGCGTTAGGCATGTCCGGGCCGCTTTGGGCTACGAGAGCCGCCTTCGGTTCGTCCCTCGACCGGGGCGCGCACAGCGCCGACTCGGTCGACGAACAGTGGTCTGAGCCGAAGTACTTCGCGCGTACGCGGCAAGGTCGCGGGAGCCGGCTGGCCGTGGGGGTCGGCCTGCTGCTGTTCATCGCCGCCCCGATCGCCCTTCTGCTCGCCCTCGTCCTGCACGGTTAGGGCTCGCTGGCGTCCCGGTGGCGCAGCCTCCGGCGAGCACCCTTGCGTCCGGCCGCCGCCAGGGGCATCATGACTGTGTCGACCAGAGGAGGTCTCGCCGTGTGCGAAGAGTGGTGGTTCAGGCGCCGGCATGAGGAGGACGAGGCAAGCCGCCGGATGTGGGACGAGTTCGAGCGAACCCGTCCGCTGAGTGACCCGGAGGTGACCCAGGAGGAGCCCGAGGTCATCCTCGAGAAGCCCGAGGCGACTCCGCTCGCCGCTCAGGACTGAGCCGTATCCAAGCCGGCGGGCGACCGGCCCCTTTCTTGCTCCGGCGCCCGCCGTCTTGGCACGCAGAGCCGGAAGGAGGACGGCGGCGCCCGGCGAACCTGTCTCGGATGCGCAGCCTCGCCTCCATCGTCTACGTGCTCATCGGCGTAATCGTGGCCTCCCAGCACGCCTACTACGCCCACCTGAGCAGCCTGTCCCAGGTGCTCTCGGCGGTGGTGGCATCGGCCCTGTGGCCGCTGATTCTGCTCGGAGCGAACCTCCACCTCAGCCTCGCCAACCTCTAGCGTCGGCCGCGTGCGCCAGTGCGGGAATGTTCGATCGGCTTGATTTCGTCTACCTACCGAGCCGGGACGTCGCCGCCGACCTGGAGCACTTCACCCACGGGCTAGGCGCGGAACTCGTATTCGCGATCGAGGCCTTCGGCACGCGCGTGGCGATGGTGCGGTTGGCCCCGGCTCCTCCCCCGCTCCTCTTGGCAGGGCATCTCCAGGGCGATCAACCCGTCCTCGTCTTCCGGGTCGAGAACCTCGATCGGTCGGTCGCGGAGCTCCGCGACCGCGACGTCGAGCTGGGCGTTCAGTTCGAGATCCCTCACGGACGGGGCGCGGAGATAACGAACCCGGGGCCGCAGAGGGTCGCTCTCTACGAGCGCACGCGGCCAGACGCGGACGAGCGGCTCGCCGGACGGCGCGACTTCTGAGACCCGGGACCACGAGCTCCGTGGATTGGAGACGGTCCAGCGTCGGTTCAGCGCTGGGTCGGCGGCAGCCCCAGCAGATCCCACCGGTTGCCGGCGACGTCGAGAAAGACGGCCACCCGCCCGTACGGCTCCTCGCGCGGCGCGCCGACGAACGCGACGCCCGCATCGCGCATGCGGTCATACGAGCCCTGGAAGTCCTCGACCCGCAGGAACAGTCCTACCCGCCCCGCGAACTGATCGCCCACGGCTCGAGCTTCTCGCTCCCCGTCCGCTTTCGCCAGCAGCAGCCCAGTGGTGGCGCCGCGCGGCCGGACCACCACCCAGCGCTTCGAATGCCCATCGCGGCTGCTCAGGGCCGGCGAGTCCTCGACGAGCTCGAAATCAAGAACCTCAACGAAGAATCTGATCGCCAGGTCGTAGTCGTGCACGATGAGGGCGATCTGCTCGAGGTACACCGACACAAGACAACCACCGCTGCCGGACGATCCGGGCGCCGATGACGGTTGTTCCCGGGTGCCCGACGCGCCCACCCGCGGTCACGGGTTCGACATGCGCGCGAGGTCGTCTGCCGCGTCGAGAAGATCGCCATCGAGCCGTCGCACGCGACCCAGGCCGACCACGTCGGCGGTAGCGCCGGGGCCGCCCAGGTAGAGCGGCGCGATGCGCGCCAGCTGGCGTAGCGCGCTCGCCTCGGCCTCGAGCAGGGCGGCATTGAAGGAGACCAGCACGATCGCCGCGGGGCCGGTGACCTGCGCGGTGCTCTTCACGGTCAAGATCGGCGTATCGGCGCCGAGGAACAGGATGCGCCAGCCGTAGGAGCGCAGCAGGAGGCCAAAGGCCAGGAGGCTGATGTCGTGCTGCTCGCCCGGCGCGCACGCGAGCAGCGCCACCGGCCCGGCGCCTCGCCCCCAAAGGCGCGCGAGCGACAGCAGCCGGCCACGGATCAGGTTGCTGGCAAAATGCTCCTGACTCACCTCGGCGTCGCCGACCTCCCACCGGCGCCCAATCTCGGCCAGAGCGGGGAGGATCAGGTCACGCACGAACGGCTCGATCCCGAGCGCGGCAACGCCGTCGTCGAGCACCGCCTGAAGCGCAGCTTCGTCATAGGCCTCGATCGCGGCGAGCAGGCGCGCCCTTGCCTCCTCGATCGGCCCGCGCGCCGGCGCCTCGTTCTCGAGCGCCACTCGCGCCGCCTCGGCAGCCGACAAGCCGTGGGCGAGGGCGCGCCGCATGCGGGCTACACGGTCGGCGTCCTCCTCGGTGTAGAGCCGAAAGCCTCCGGCCGAGCGCACGGGCTGCAGCAGCCCGTAGCGCTGCTCCCACGCACGCAGCAACTCTGGGCTGACCCCAACGCGACGGGCGAACTCGCCGATCCGATGGGCTCCGCGGGCGAGCGACATGGGAGAAAACTATACATACTCTCGACAGAAGCTTGACAGGCGGCACCTCGCGTGGGTACCCTTGTCGAACTTGTGTCTAAGCCCTGTAGAAGGACGCCGGTCGGGTGGAGTGGCTTCATTGTCAGGGTCTTTGCCGTGTAATCGATCGCGTGCCACTCCCGGCACGCATAAGAAGGGAGAAGCCAACATGTCAGTGATCAAGCGCTACATCGCGCTCGGCGCGATCGCCGCCGTTTCGACCGGGGCCCTGGTTCCGGTGGCCGGCGCGGCCACACACCGGGAGGGCAACATCGTCCAAACCGCCGCCGCCGCAGGTCAGTTCAGGACGCTGCTCAAACTGGCTAAGCAGGCGGGCCTGGCCGGCGTGCTCGAGGGCAAGGGCCCGTTCACCGTGTTTGCACCCACCGACGCCGCGTTCGCGAAGGTGCCTGCGGCGACGTTGGCGGCGCTGGGGCGCGATCGGACCAAGCTGCGCGCGGTCCTGCTCTACCACGTCCTCAAGGGCAAGCTGACGGCGGCAGAGCTCGCGAAGCTGCGATCGGTGCAGACGCTGAACGGGCAGTCGCTCAAGGTTCGGGTCACCCGCGGCACGGTGACGGTCGGCGGAGTGCGAGTGATCAAGGCGAACATCCCCGCCTCTAACGGCATCATCCACGCGATCGGCGGGGTGCTCATCCCTCGCTGATTGGAAGCGTCGCCGACCTGGTGCGGGCATGACCCGCTTGGAGACTCTGTTCACCTCGCGCGCCGCGAGGATCGGGATCGTTCTCGGGTGGCTGGTCCTGGGCGGACTCGGCGGCTCGTTCGCCCAGCGCTTCCAGGACGTTCAGAAGAACGAGGAATCGTCGTTCCTGCCCGGGTCCTCGGAGTCGGTCAAGGAGCTGACCCTGGCCAAGCGGTTCCCCTCGGGTGAACGTTTCGCCGCGATCACGGTCGTCCGTCGCGACGGCGGGCTGGCGCCCGCGGACCTCGGGACGATCCAGCGGGTCCGCGCCTCGCTCGCCGCCGCCCCACCCGTGACCGGCTCGCATGACGTGCTCGCGCGACTCTCGCCCGACCGCACGACGGCCCTGCTGATCGTCAACCTCAACCCGCGCGGCAAGGAGGCGCTGCTGAAGTCCTCGGTTACCGAGGTCGAGGACCGGATGGCGCCGTTGCGGGCCCGCGGCCTGACCGTCAAGGTGTCGGGGCCGGCGGGCTTCTCCCGCGACGCGGTCAACGTCTTCTCGTCCATCAACGGGACCCTGCTGCTCGCCACCGCCGCGCTGGTGTTCTTGCTGCTGATCCTCATCTACCGCTCGCCGATCTTCTGGGTGATCCCGCTCTTCAGCGTGCTGATGGCCGAAGCGTTCTCGCGCTTCTGCGGATGGGCAATCGCCGAGGCCGGGGTCACGGTCAACGGCCAGAGCGCTGGCATCCTGCCCGTGCTCGTGTTCGGCGCGGGCACCGACTATGCGCTGCTGCTCGTCGCCCGATACCGCGAGGAGCTTCGCCGCCACGAGCTGCCCGTGCAGGCGATGCGCCAGGCCCTGCGGCGGGCCGGTCCGGCGGTGGTCGCGTCGGGCTCCACCGTGATCCTGGCCTTGCTGTGCCTTTCGCTGGCCGAGGTCAACGGAACGAGCGGCCTCGGGCCGATTGGCGCGATGGGCGTGGCGCTGGCGATGCTGGCGATGCTGACGCTGCTGCCCGCGGCCCTCGTCGTCGGCGGACGGCGGGCCTTCTGGCCGTTCGTTCCGCGGTTCGGCGCGGAAGGCGCGGACGAGACGCACGGAGCCTGGCGCGCAGTCGCCGAGCGAGTTGCCGCCCATCCGCGGCGCGTCTGGGTGACGACGGCGGTCCTGCTCGGGCTCGGCTGCATCGGTCTCACGAGCTTCTCCACCGGACTGACGAACACGCAGGACTTCCGCGGCGCGGTTCAATCGGTGCAGGGGCAGCAGCTGATCGCGCGAGCGTTCCCGGCGGGGGCCAACGCGCCCACCGACGTGGTGGTACGCGACGTCGCCGCCCTGCCGGGGGTCCAGCGCGCGCTGCGCGCGGTGCCCGGCGTGGCCACGGTCGGTCCGCCGGAGCGCGGCCGCCCCGGCGCGCGCTTCCAGGTCGTCCTAGCGGCCGACCCTTATTCGACCACCGCGACCGACCTGATCCCCCGCTTGCGCACGGCAGCGCACGCCGCCAGCCTCACGGCGCTCGTGGGCGGCCCGACCGCGCAGCAGAAGGACTTCGACGTCGCGGCCGCACACGACAACCGGTTGATCGTCCCGATCGTTCTGCTCGTCGTCTTCCTGATCCTGGCGGTGCTCCTGCGGGCGCTCGCGCTGCCACTCCTGCTGATCGCGACCGTGATCTTGTCGTTCGGCGGTGCGCTCGGCGTCTCCTCGGTGATCTTCACGCACCTGTTCGGGTATCCCGGGGAGCCCTCGACGCTGCCGCTGCTGGCATTCATCTTCCTGGTCGCCCTGGGCGTCGACTACAACATCTTCCTCATGGCCCGAACCCGCGAGGAGACCCTGCCGCACGGCACGCACCAGGGAATGCTGCGCGGCCTGGCGGTCACCGGCGGCGTCATAACTTCGGCGGGTATCGTGCTCGCCGGGACGTTCACGATGCTCGCCACGCTGCCGCTCAAGACGCTCACCGAGCTCGGCTTCACGATCGCCTTCGGTGTCCTGCTCGACACCTTCATCGTCCGGTCGCTGCTCGTGCCTGCACTGGTGTTCGACGCCGGCCGGCGAGTGTGGTGGCCGAGCGCGCTGGCCCGCCGGCGGGGCGCCGGCTCCGAAGGCGACGAGTTCGATGTGCGGGTGCCGGCGGCGGCCGGTGCAGCCGCCGCGAGCGAGATGTCGCGGGTAGGGGCACCGCGGTCGAGAACCGGCGGTCGCACCCCGGCACAGGCGATCCAAGCTCGAGATAGGCGAATCAAGCAATGAAACTGGCGGACGGATCTTGAACGGAGCGCTAGCCGGTGCGGCCGGCACGACAGGGTTGAATGTCGCCACATACCTCGATATGGCCGCACGCGGCCGGTCGAGCTCGAGCGGTCCTGAAGACGCCGTCGAGAAGCTTGCCGAGAAGGCGTCCGTCCGGATACCGGGCGACCAAGAATCGCACAGGAACCGGGTCATCTGGGCTCGGTTCGCTGAGTGGGATTGCGTCTGGGATCGTGGTCGGCACCGCGCTCGGCGCGCTTCGCTCAGCGGGCTGGCGTCCCGGCGTGCTTGGTACAGGGCTGATCGCGACGCTTGGGGCGATGGCGTTAACCGACGGTCTAATGAGCGTCCTTGGCGTTACCGACCCACGTAGTTGGTCAACCACGGACTGGGCGAGCGATGTCGTGCCTCATCTCGCCTACGGGTTCGGAACCGCCGTCGCGCTCGACCGTCGATAGCGCGATCTATTCCAGGCCCCCAACGCGCGCCGTCATTCTTGGCGCAATGGGAGCTGTATGCGATCGGCGGCTCCAGGCTGGTCGACGCTCAGTTGCCGTTCACGCTCAATCTCGGTGTCGAGTTCGACGCCCAGCAATATGGCGGTATTGGTCAGCCAGACCCAGATCAGAAACGTGACGACGGCGCCAAGCGTGCCGTACGCCTTGTTGTATGAGTTGAAGTTCGCGATGTAGACACCAAACCCCGCCGAGGTGATTGCCCACGCAATCACGGCGAGCACCGCCCCGGGAGTCAGCCAGCGCCAGCTCGGCGGCCGGACGTTAGGGGCGATGTAGTAGAGCCCGCTGATCATCAACGTGACCACCACCACGATCGCCGGCCATTTAGCGATGCTCCAGATCTCGAGGGCAAGGGAGCCGACACCAAGCTGGCTGCCGACTGCCCGGGCGACGGGACCCGTCAGCACGAGGCCGCTCAAGACGAACGTGGCGAGCGCGAGGGCGACCAGCGTCACAGCGATGTTGAACGGCCATTGCCGATACCACGAACGCCCCCGGCTAGCCTCCCACATGACATTCGCGGCCCAAGAGAACGCGCCCACGTAACCGGACGCGGCCCATACGGTCACGACTAGCCCGATGCCGAGTAGCGCGCCCGCCCCGCCCTTGTTCGTGATGACGTGACGTACCGGCCCAGAGATCGTCTGGACGGTCGTCGGCGGGACGATACTCGCGGCGATCTGCAGCACCGCGTTGAAGGTCTGTGGGTACTCTCCAACCAACCCGAGCAGGGCGACGAACGCGATCATGCCCGGGAACAGAGACAGGACGCTGCGATACGTCAGGGCGGCGGCCAGATTTGTAACCCCATCAGCGCGATATTGGTCAAACGTTCGCTTCGCGATCCGCTTCCACGCCCCCTCTGGAAGATCGCCAAACCGATGTGGCTTTCTTGGCCGATGAAACCAAGGGACACGATGGTCCTGACCAGCCTGCGTGCCTTCCCCGGAGGTCTGAGGACGCTCCATACCGCCGTGCTACCCGCCCGACGACCCCTTACCACGGAGAGTCGAGGGTCTTACCAGCGTCAACGGACGCTCTCGGACGGGCAAGAAATCCCTGCAAAGAGGCCGCAATCCCGAGCGTCCGGTTGCGGCGGCGGCAATCCGGCCGATGTGGATCTGGTGGACATGTATGAGCTGGCCTTCGGCGGGTGGTGATAGCGCGTGAACGGGGTTCGGCTCTCGCCGGCGCCGACGGGCAGTATGGTCCGGCGGTGTGGAAGGCTAGGACGACGAGCCTCGCCGCGATCTCCTTGGCAGCTTTGTCGATCGCGTCGGGCGGATGCGGCGGATCGCACACATCCCGGGCTGCCCGAGTCGTGCTCGCGCCAGTGTCAGCACTATTTGATCAGCCGATGCACATTTTGGTCACGGGCGCGGGGTCAGAGCGAACCGTCACAATCGCTCTGCGTTCGGTCGACGGCGCGGGTATCGCGTTCGTCGCCCGGGCGACGTTTCGCTCCAGCGCGGCGGGAGAGGTCGATGCCGCCACGGCGCGGGCCACGGGCGGCGAATATCAGGGAGTCGATCCGATGGGGCTGATCGACGCGATGCGTCCGGCCTCTGGAGCGAGCGCTCCGTATAACTGGAGCGGCGGTTCTCATCGCTTCGAGGTGACGGTGAGCGAAGGGGGATCGCGCATCGCCTCTGGGGAGTTTGTCCGGCGCTGGCTAGCGCCGGGGGTTGCGGTACGCAGCGAGTCGATCACGGCCACAGGGTTCTATGGCCAATACTGGACGCCACCGGTGGGCGGCCCCTCCCGGCCGGCCGTGCTCGAATTCGGCGGCTCTGAAGGCGGACTTCACGGGCAGCTGATCGGCGCGGCCCTGGCCGCGGCCGGGTATCCGACCCTCGACATCGCCTACTTCGGCGAAGCAGGCTTGCCGCGGACGCTGACCGAGATCCCGCTCGAGTACTTCGCCCGCGCGCTGCGCTGGCTGGCTGGCCAACCGCACGTCCGCCATGATTCGATCTACGTCTTGGGTGCGTCGCGCGGCAGCGAGGCCGCCCTGCTGCTCGGGGTGCACTACCCAGACGTCGTGCACGGGGTCATCGCCTCTTCGCCTAGCGACCTCTCATTCGCTTCCTACCCAACCGGGAAAGCCGCCGCGTGGACGTTCCAGGGTAGACCCGTGCCCTACAGCACCGCGCGCGTGGACCTCGGACCGGTCAACGACCCGGCCGCCGAGATCCCGGTGCAGCGCATCCGGGGCCCGATCTTTCTGGACTGCGGCACCGAGGACCAGATCTGGAGCTCCTGCGCCTACGCGCTACGGATGGTCCGCCGCCTCAAGGCCGACCGGTTTCCCTATCCCGACGTTCTCTACCGCTACCAGGGAGCAGGCCACCACGTCAACACACTCGTGCCCTATCAGCCCGGCGAAGGCTTTGCCGACCTCACCGAGCCCCTCGCCGAGGGAAACACGCTGTTCGCAAACGCCGATGCCCACGCGCGCCTGTGGCCGCGCCTGCTCAGTTTCCTCGCGCACCCCGCAGGACAGGCAGGCGTCATCACCGCACCCTCCACCGCGCCACCACTCACGTCCCCCTAGGCATGCCATCGCGTCGCGGACACACCTCACGATGCGAAACTCGATCCGGCGAGACAGACGGGCGGCCGCGGCTGGGACGAGTGTGGCATCGGCTCCGCAGACCTGCCCGAAAGAACCAAGCAGCGGTCGCCGAGCTTGAACCTACATCCGAGCCCGCCAGCGGCGGACGGCTTTTGGTGTGCATGCGAACAGGGCCGTCGGTTGACCCCCTTGTCGGGCGGGTGTATGGTCGCCGGCATCTTGGGGCGTGAGCTATGGGGCTTCGCGCGCTGTGCGCGTTGGATCGTGTTCGCGTGTGTGGCGGCGGTTGTTTTGGCTATGGGCATGCCGATGAGCTCGAGTGCGGCGGTCCTCGCCCCGACGCCGTACATGGGCTGGAATCCGTACTACGCGAATCTGGGTTCTTCTGATGAGTCGACGTTCGAGTCGGTGGCCAATTCGCTGATCTCAACCGGGTTGCAGCAAGCGGGCTACCGCATCTTCTGGCTCGACTACGGTTGGGCCAGCGGGGCACGGGACAGCAACGGCAACCTGATCGTCTCCTCAACGCAGTGGCCGGACGGGATGTTCGGGTTCACGACCTGGCTTCACTCGCGCGGCTTTCTGGCCGGGATCTATACCGATGCCGGCACCAGCGGCTGCAGTAACTCGGGCGTGGGCTCCTACGGCCACTATGCGGCGGGAAGTGCCAACCCCTACTCGCAAGACGTCAACCAGTTCGCTGCCTGGGGCTTTGATGCGGTGAAGGTGGATTTCTGCGGCGCCGGCCAGGAGTCGCATTTCCAGTCCCCGTCCGACCCCCGGACGCTATACGGGGAGTTCTCCAGCGCGGTGGCGAACAACTCGAGTGGCCGTCCGATGATCCTGAACGTCTGCGACTTCTGGGCACCGGGAGGCGAGGGAGGGGGGCTTCCGTCGATTGCGGACTCTTCGTGGGACACGTACTCGTGGGCGCCGTCGGTCGCGCAGAGCTGGAGGACGGACACGGACATCGGATTCCCGAATAACGTTGTGTTCACGAACGTTCTGAGGAACCTCGATCAGGACTCCACCTCGCAGACGGCCCTGCAGACGACCCCAACCATTCAGAACGCGGCCGGCCCTCCGGGCTCGTCTGGGATCGCCTGGGGTCACTGGAACGACCCGGACTATCTCGCGCCGGAGCTCGGGATGACCAGCACCCAGGCGCAATCGCAGTTCTCGATGTGGGCGATGGTCGCAGCACCGTTGATGCTCGGCAGCGACCCGCGGGCGTTGTCGTCCGCGACGATCAGCATGCTCGAGAACCCTCAGGTGATCGCGATCGACCAAGATTCGCTCGGCGTGCAGGGGTCGTTGCTGTCGCAGTCCGGTGCGGGGCAGGTGTGGGTCAAACCGCTGGCCAATGGCGACCGCGCCGTGGCGCTGTTTAACCGTGGATCCGGTCCGCTTCAGATCTCGACTACCGCCGGCGCGGTGGGGCTTCCGCAGGCCGGGTCTTACAAGCTCTTGAACCTGTGGACGAATGACACCACCACGACGACTGGCGAGGTCAGCGCGAATGTCCCTGCGGACGCCGCGGTGCTCTACCGCGTCACGGCGCTGCCGGGGCCTTCGGTCGGGATCTCCTCGCCGGCCAGTGGCGCTGTGGTCGGCGCGACGCCGACCACCGTCACGGGGACCGCGAGCGCTCTCGGGGGTGTGAGGAGCGTGACCGTCAATGGTGTGGCGGCCACCCTCTCAGGACCCAACTGGACGGCATCGGTCCGGTTGACGACAGGACAGAACACGATCACGGCGACGGCCACGAGCAACGACGGCAGCACCGCCCAGGCCTCGGAGAGCGTCACCTACGCGCTCGCTCCGGCGGCTTCGATCTCCTCTCCGGCCTCTGGGGGGTTCTACACGGTTAGGCAGGTAGTACGGACGACCTTCAGCTGCTCTGAGGGCGCCGGCGGGCCCGGGATTGCGTCCTGCATCGATTCACACGGCGCGCTAAGCGCACACGGGACGCTTGACACCTCGAGTGCCGGCACGCACACCTACACCGTGACCGCCACCTCCAGGGACGGGCAGACGAGCACCGCCAGCATCCGCTACATGGTCGCGCCGGTGGCGAGCGTTCCAGGGCGAGTTGGCACGCTTGGCGCGCTGCTGAAATTCACGTTTGCCTGCAAGGGGGTGGCAGGGCAGCACTGCCACGGGCAGCCGAACGCGATCGCGATCGAGAAGCTCTCATCCGACGGCAAGCAGATCACAGGTGTGCTTTCCAGCAGGCCGCGCACAGGCCGCTACCGGATCGCGACGATCCTCACCGGAACCCTCAGTGCGGCAGCCGGTCACCACCAGAACGTCTCGATCAGCCTGAACCCCACCGGGCAGATGCTGCGCAGGAGGTTCAAGAACGTGCTCTCGGAGGTAAAGATCAGCGCCACCACCGGCGGGCGCGCCACCACCATCCGAACCGCCAAGGCCACCTTCGGACCCGACCCGCCCAAAGCGAGCATCGCCGGCACCGCCAAGACCAACCGCACAGGCGCCACCGTCAACCTCTACTGCCAAGGGCTCAACACCCAGATCTGCAATGGCACCGTCACGCTCACGACGTTCGAGAAGCTGGGCCCCGACGGCAAGACGATCACCAAGCTCTTCTCCGCGCCGTCCAGCAAGGGCAGACTCGTGACGATCGCCGCTGGAGCGTGGAGCGTCAGCACCGGCAAGACGCTCATCCTCGGGGTCGGGCTCAACGCGACCGGCAAGACCCTGTTGAGGA
>JAFASQ010000074.1 GCA_019244395.1 Solirubrobacterales bacterium
TCGGGGTGTGCGGTGGTTGTGGCGGTTGAGATGGGGGATGGCGGTGGCGGTCGGTGGCGGTCGAGGTCTGGGTGCTGGTGGCGGTCGAGATGCGGGATGGTGATGGCGATCGGGGTCTGGGGTGGTGGTGGCGGTCGAGATGCGGGATGGTGATGGCGATCGGGGTCTGGGGTGGTGGTGGCGATCGAGATGGGGACGGATCCGGCCAACGCGGTCGCTATGTGCATGACGCGCCACTCGCCATCCCATTCGCCGGCGGTGGCGCGTGAGGCACACCAGGGTGTGCATGATGCGCCACTGACCGCTTTGAACGCGTGCAGTGGCGCACCATGCACACTGCCGCGCTCCATGATGCGCGGCCTGAGTTCCGGCGCCGTGTTCGTTTGCGACCGGACGGGGCCGATTCGGGCGGGTTTCCGCTAGACCCGATCGCCGAGGGGCCGCGGCGCGTCTGGTCGCTGTTGCTGGCGCCCCGGTTCACGGCCGACCGCAGGTGACGGCGGATCGTCCGGCTCGGCAAACGGCGGGATCGTTCGCGTCGACGAACGCCGGGATCGCCCGCGGCAGCGGACGGCGGGACCGCCGTCGTCAACGAACGGCGCGTCGCAGCGACAGCGCGAGCAGCGCCACCACCGCCACCGGCATGACCCACCACGCCGGCGCGCCGGCGCTCGCGATCAGCGTCGTGGCTCCAAGCGCCACGACCACGCCGACGGCTGTCACGGGGTCATCGCCCACGATGAACTCCCAGACCGCTCGGACGGCTCGCACCAGCGAGTTCACGCCGCACTCCTCCCGACCGCGGGCGCCGGCGCCGCGCGTCGCAGCCACTGCACAAGGCCGAGCGAAGCGAGCAGAACGCCGGGGATGATCACGAGAAGCGCGGCGTCGCCTCCGGGCCACGTCGCGCCGGCGCCCTCGGTGCCCCAGAAGATGCCGAACGAGGTGAGCATCACCCCGACGGCGAACTTCATCGCGTTCTCGGGGACTCGGGCCAGCGGAGCGCGCACGACGAAGCCCGTCACGACGACCACCAAGACAGCCACCGCGGCCGCGGCGGCGGCAAGTCCGATGTTGTGCTGGCTGGCGCCGAAGGTCACGACGATAAACGCCACCTCCAGACCCTCGAGCAGCACGCCCTTGAAGGCGATCGTGAAGGTGTAGGCGTCAAAGCCGGCGCCGGCGGTGGTCGCGGCGCGCGCGGCGTCGGTCTCGGCCGCGAACTCCTTACCCTCGTCGCGCATCGCCTTCAGGCCCGCGGCCCGGAGCACCGCCTTGCGCAGCCACTGAAGTCCGAACACGAGCAGCAGGCCGCCCACCACGACGCGCAGGGCGTTGATCGGGATCGACGCTAGGGCCGGCCCGAGCGCGGCGACGATCGCGGCCAGCGCCACGGTGGCCGCGCCCACCCCGGTCAGCGCCCAGCGCCAGCTACGCGTGACGCCGACCGCGAGCACGATCGTCAATGCCTCGACCGCCTCCACCGCGCAGGCGAGGAAGACGGAGATGGCCAGGGCGAGATCCGGACCGGACATACACCGAGTATGTCTCAGCGCGGGCGCGAGCCGGGCCGGGCGTCAGTCGAGTATGTCTCAGCGCGGGCTGAGTTCGATCCCGAACTGCTCGCGAAGGCCTACGTACCCGCTGTCGCTCACGTGCAGCGCGCGGCTGCGCTCGGCCCGCCGCACCCAGCCCAGCTCGATCATCCGCTCGGCGATGGCGGCGCCCAGCGAGCCGGCCAGGTGGTGGCGCTGCTCGCTCCAGTCGACGCAGTAGCGGACCACCGGCCGGCGCGGCGCCAGCGAATCGAAGTCGATGCCGAATGCCTCCAGGTCGCGCACGCCGGCCGGGGTGAGGCGGTAGTCGACGTCGAAGCCCGGCGCGGCCAGGCGGTCGGCGCCCCCGCAGCCGGGGTCGAACACGCCGTCTCCGCCGGTCAGCACGTTCCGCTCGAGCAGCGCGTCCATCAGCTTCGTGCCGAGCATCCCCGCCAGGTGGTCGTAGCAGGTCCGGGCGAAGCGGACTGCGTGGGCCTTGCTGCCCTGCTTGAGAGAACGCACCGGAGCGGGCGGCGATATCCGGGCCAGCGACTCGATCAGCTCGCCCACCTCGGGCCCGGCCAGGCGGAAGTAACGGTGGCGGCCTTGACGCTCGACCGTGAGCAGGCCGCCCTTGACCAGGCGCGACAGATGGGCGCTGGCGGTCGAGGCGGCGACGCCCGCCTCGTCGGCCAGCACGGTGGCGGGCAGGGCGCGGCCATCGCCCAGGGCGAGCAGGATCCGCGCCCGGCCGCGATCGGCCACGAGCGCTCCGATGGCGGCGATGTCGGCGTCGCCGTGCATGTGTCATACGGTAGCGCCGGGATATTTCGTTCCCGGGCGAAACGTGCACCCCTGTCATCATGGATGTGAATGAGCACCGGGCGACACGGACTTGCTGCGTCGGCCGGCGTCGCCGGCTCCGGCGGGATGCGCGCGCTGCG
>JAFASQ010000265.1 GCA_019244395.1 Solirubrobacterales bacterium
ACGCGGAGTAGACCACCTTCACCTTTCCGGAGCGGACGTCATTGGACACCAGCTGCGGGAATCCGCCCTGCAGCGTGAAGGCCTGGCAGACCGGGCACTTGAGGTCGCCGTAGTACGTCATCGTCACCGGCGCGTTGGGATTGCCCAACGTGCCGCCGGATTGCGGGATGCCGCTCAGCAGGCTGTTGACGGCGGTGACCGTGGCGTTGACTTGGGTGCCGGTCTGGATGCCGCCCTTCTTGCTGCCGCTGATGTTGATCAGGACCAGCGCGACAACCACGACGACCGCCGCCAGCACGGTCCCGCCGACCATGCGCAGCCGCCTCTGGCGGCGCATGCGCTCGGCTCGCGCTTGTTCCTCGGCCAGGCGCCGGGCGCGCGCCTCTTCCTTCTGCTTGGTTCGGGAGGCCATCGGGGCGAACTGAGGATAGCGGTCGGAACGCCGCGCTCGGTGCCCTGCGGGCCGGTCTTAAGCAGCTCTTCGCTTCGGCACAAGCCCCGCGTTCGCGGGTGTGAGCGTGCCCATATCCTCGCTAATTGCGTGTAAACATCCTGTGATCGGGAGGCGCCCCACCGTGTTGGGCGCGTCCGCTTTGATTACAGTCCCCCGAAATGTCGCGTGAGCGCACCGACGAGCAGCCTGCGCCCCAGGCTCTCCCGCAGCGTGCCCTGGCTAGGCTCCGGGTGGCGGTAATCGACCGCGATCCAGGGTTCATGCAGGTGCTGGCCAACCGATTCGCCGCGCTCGGCTGCGAGCACCGGAGTCTGTCCAGCCCCGCCACCGTGGAGGCTTTGGTGGCCATGCGCCTGAACGCGCTCGTGCTCGACCTATCGGTTGTCGGTCCGGAGAGCTGGGACTACCTCGAGCGGGTGTGCGGACGTCTGCCCGGTCTGGCCGTGATCGTCTGCACCGGACCGTCGTCGGTGGCGCAGCGCGTGCGTGGGCTACGGCTGGGCGCTGACGCGTGGGTGACCAAGCCGTGCCACGCCGAGGAGCTGATCTGCGTGATCGAGGCGGCGGTTCGCCGCCACCGGCGTCACGAGCTGCCCCAGATCGATGTCGCCTCGACGATCGGCGAGATCACGATCCGCCCCGACCTTTACCAGGCCTATGTGGGAGAGCGCAGTCTCGAGCTGACCGCCCGGGAGTTCGAGATCGTGCAGCTGCTGGCGCAGTCGGACCGGGTGCTCAGACGCGAGGAGATCTACGAACGGGTGTGGGGCTACGCGATGGCGCACGGCGATCGTTCGGTCGACGTGTTCATCCGCAAGCTCCGCCAGAAGCTGCGCGCGATCTCCCCCGCCTGGAGCTACATCCACACCCACTTCGGGGTCGGTTACCGGTTCGCCCCCGAACCCGAGCCCGACGTCGAGGCGGCGGATCACCGGGCTCCGGTCGAGGAGCCTGGGCCCGAGCTTCCGGCCGCGCTCAGCCGCTGAGCGGCGCCGTCCGAGACCGCGTCGCGGTCACAGGTTCTTCACAAGCTCGTCACGACTCAGTAACTCCGGGGAGGCGTGGGGCCGCGAGCATCGGTCGCATGTCGGCAATCGCCAGGCCGAGCAGCGAGGTGATCGAGGTTGGCCCGCTACAGATCCTCCCGGACGAACACCTCGCCCGTGCCCAGGGGCGTGTGCTCGTGCTCTCGATCAGAGAGTTGCGCCTACTGACCGAGCTCGCCCGCCGCGTCGATCGGATCATGCCGCGCGACGAGCTGTTCCGGCTCGTCTGGGGCCGTGAGATGCGCGCTGGCGACCGGTCGGTGGACGTGTACGTGCGCAAGCTGCGCGTAAAGCTCGAAGAGGCGCTTCCGGGGTGGCGGTTCATCCACACGCACTTCGGCTTCGGCTACCGCCTGGCAGCCGAACCGGCACACAACGTCAACGAGCGGTTCACAACTGGATAACACCGTCGCGCTCCGAGCCGCCGAGACTTTGGCTCACATCGAGTGAAGGAGATACTGTGAGACACCGTCGTATTCCTGCGATCGCGTTGGCGATCGCCGCAGCGCTGCTCACCGCGGCGTGCGGGTCCTCCTCCAAAACCACGTCCGCCGGCGGCTCCGGTGGCTCGGGCTCGGGCGGATCGAGCGGCTCGAGCTCAGGCGGCAAGTCGACCGTCAACGGCGCCGGATCGACGCTGGCCGCCCCGATCTATCTGCAGTGGGCCTCAACGCTTTCGGGGCAGGGCGTCACGCTCAACTACAACGGCGTCGGCTCGGGCACCGGTATCGCCGACCTGCAGACCGCCACCGTCGACTTCGCCGGCAGCGACCCAGCGCTGAAGGCGAGCGACAAGGCGAAGATGAAGGGCCCGGCCCTCCAGTTCCCGGTTGCCTTCGGCGCCATCACCGTCTCCTACAACCTGAGCGGGATCAAGAGCGGGGTCAAGCTGGACGGTCCCACCATCGCCAAGATCTACATGGGTCAGATCAAGACCTGGAGTGACCCGGCCATCAAATCGCTCAACCCGGGCATGAGCCTGCCGAGCACGAGCATCACGGTGGTGCATCGCTCCGACTCGTCGGGGACCACGGCCGGCTTCACCAAGTTCCTGTCCGCCACCGACCCGGCCTGGAAGTCGTCGGTCGGCTCCGACAAGGAGGTCAAGTGGCCGACCGGTACCGGCGCGGCCAAGAACTCCGGTGTCGCAGCGGCGGTCAAGCAGACCGCCGGCGCGATCGGCTACGTCGAGCAGGCCTATGCGATCGAGAACAGCTTCACCTACGCGGCGGTGAAGAACTCGACCGGACAGTACGTCCTGCCCACGATCCAGAACACCTCGGCCGCGGCGAACGGGATCAAGGTACCGCCTGACCTCGGCATCTCGACGATCAACTCGCCGGCCTCGGGTGCGTATCCGATCGTCTCGCAGACCTTCCTCGTCGCCTACAAGGATCCGTGCAAGGCGGGCGCGAGCTCGTCGGTGGCGAGCGGCCTCAAGAAGTTCCTCACCTACGCGCTCGGCCCCGGCCAGCAGACGCTGGGCGCCGGATCGAACCAGCTGCCCTACGCGCCGCTTCCGTCGTCGCTGGCGGCCAAGAACAACACGCAGCTGGCGACGATGACCTGCAACGGATCGGCGATTTCCTAAGGATCCGATCTAGTGCCCCTCCCGTCAACATTCACCGCGTTTGTCGGCTGCAAACCTTCGGCTGCGCGGGCTTGCGGCCCGCTCGGCATCCGGCCTCGCGTGTTGGGCCGCGCCCGCGGTCATCCGGATGTCCTCGGAGTCTCGTGTAGCGCTGCTACACGTCGACTCCTGCGTCCTCGCCAGCCTTGGTTTTCGCTCGCCAAACACGGCGAACGTTTCCGGTCGAGGCACTAGGTGGAGGCCAGCGTCACCACGGCCACCCCCGGCCGCTCGGTTCTCGAGCGGTCGGCGGCGAGCCGCCTTCCCGATCGGCTCTTGAAGTGGGGGCTGACCGCGCTTGCCGGCGCGATCCTTGCGCTGATCGCGTATTTCTTCATCCGCCTGATCGGCGAATCGGGAGACACGTTCAGCCGGTTCGGTCTCAGTTTCATCTTCGGCAATGACTGGGATCCGTCGCGCAGCATCTTCCACGGATTCCCGCTCGTCGCCGGAACGCTGATCACCTCGGCGATCGCGCTCATCCTCGGGGTTCCCGTCGCGGTGGCGGCGGCGCTGTACCTGAACGAGCTCTGCCCCCGTCGCTTCCGGACGCCGTTGGCGATCCTGGTCGACCTGCTGGCCGCGGTCCCCTCGGTGGTCTACGGCCTCTGGGGCATCCTGGTCCTGGCGCCCAAGCTGCTGCCGGCCGAGAAATGGTTTGCCAGCACGTTCTCGTTCATCCCGTTCATCGGGGGAGGGACGCCGACCGCCCCCAACTACTTCCTGGCCGGGCTGATCCTGGCGATCATGATCCTGCCCATCGTCTCGGCCATCTCGCGCGAGGTGATCGCCACGGTGCCCCCTGAGCACAAAGAGGCGGCCCTCGCCCTCGGGGCGACGCGCTGGGAGATGATCCGCATGGCCGTCCTGCCCTACGCTCGGCCCGGCATCACCGGCGGAGCGATGCTCGGCCTCGGCCGGGCCATCGGCGAGACGATCGCGGTTGTGCTGGTCATCGGCAACGCGCCCCTGCTCGGGTCGCACCTGTTCAATCAGGGCTACACGCTGGCCGCGGTCATCGCCGCCGAGTTCGGCGAGGCGGCCAACACGCCGGTGCATAGCTCGGCGCTGTTCGCCGCGGGTCTGGTCCTGTTCGTGCTGACGCTGATCGTCAACATCGTCGCGCGCTGGTTCGTGGTAAGCGGGCATCGCGGCCGCCGGCGCGGGGCCGGTGCGATGGTCGAGGCGCAGGCCGCGAGCGTGGGGGAGGTCGGATGAGCGCCGTCGCGGCGAGGTTCCCCGAGGTCAGCCCGCGACGTCGCCGGACTGACAGGTTCATGCGCGCGTCGCTCCTGGCCGGGACCTTGATCGCGCTGGTTCCGCTCGTGCTCGTCGTCTACTTCCTGCTCAAGCAGGGGCTGGGAGCATGGAGCGGGAGCTTCTTCTCCTCGGATCCGAACGGGAACTTCTTCGGCAACCCGGGCGGCATCCGCAGCGCGATCTTCGGCACGCTCGAGATGATCGCCCTGGCCACCCTGATCGCGGTGCCGATCGGGATCGGCGTGGCGCTCTATCTCGTGGAGTACGGCAAGCAGTCGGCCTTCGCCAACATCGTGCGGTACTTCATCGACGTGATGACCGGCGTGCCCTCAATCGTGTTCGGCCTGTTCATCTACATCTCGCTGGTCATCAACCACGTCGGCGGTGCGTCGTTCGCCGGGTGGAAGGGTTCGGTCGCGGTGTCGCTGCTGATGCTCCCGGTGGTCACCCGCTCGGCCGAGGTGGTGCTCCTGCTGGTACCGGACAGCCTGCGCGAGGCTGCGCTTGCGCTCGGCGCCCCGCGATGGCGGGTGGTGTCACGAGTCGTGCTGCCCACCGCGCTGCCGGGCCTGGTCACCGGGTCGCTGCTTGCCGTGGCGCGCGGAATGGGCGAGACCGCGCCTCTGCTGTTCACCGCCGGCGTGACGTTCCTGGCCTCGAGCAACATCAATCAGCAGATGAACTCGCTGCCTGTCCAGATCTTCAATGACATCACGTCTCCGCGCCAGGCGGTGGTCGATCGCGCGTGGGGTGCTGCGCTCGCGCTCGTCGCGATCATCCTGGTCCTGAACCTGGTTGCCCGATTCGTCTCGCGAAGGAGTCGCATGGCATGATCCCGCCTGAAACCACGAGTAAGGAACAAACCGACATGTCCACCGCCGGGGGCCCTTCGGAGCGGTCGCAGGCAGCGCCGGGAGCGTCGGCCTCTCGGGCGAAGGTAAACAAATCTGGTCACGGGGTGAAGGTCACCGACCTTCACGCCTATTACGGCTCGCTTCACAGCATCAAGGGCATCAGCATCGATTTCCCGCCTAACGAGGTCACCGCGATCATCGGCCCGTCCGGCTCGGGCAAGTCGACGGTGGTGCGGTGCATCAACCGGATGCACGAGGAGATCCCCGGGGCGCGGGCCGAGGGAAGCGTCACCCTGGACGAGCTCGACGTATATGGCGAAGGCGTCGATGTCACCGCCGTGCGGCGGCTGATCGGGATGGTGTTCCAGAAGCCCAATCCGTTTCCGACCATGTCGATCTTCGACAACGTCGCGGCCGGGCTGCGGCTGACCGGCACCAAGACGAGCGACCTACGTCACCTGGTCGAGCACTCGCTGCAATCGGTCGGGCTGTGGGGCGAGGTCAAGGACCGTTTGGGCGAGCCCGGCATCGGGCTCTCCGGCGGGCAGCAGCAGCGTCTGTGCATCGCGCGGACGGTGGCCGTCGAGCCGGAGGTGATCCTCATGGACGAGCCGTGCTCCGCCCTGGACCCGATGGCCACGCTCAAGATCGAGGAGCTGATCGACGAGCTCAAGGAGCGCTACACGATCGTGATCGTCACCCACAACATGCAGCAGGCGGCGCGTGTAGCGGACACGACGGTGTTCATGCTCGACGGCCAGGTGATCGAGCACGATGCGACCAACAAGATGTTCACCCGGCCTAACGACGAGCGGACCGAGCGGTACGTGACCGGAAAGTTCGGGTAGGGCTCGGCCCATGCAGGAAACCCGCCACCAGTTCCACGAGCAGCTGCGCGCGCTCGAGTCCCAGGCACTCGACGGGCTCGACTTGGTCATCCAGCAGCTCGATCGGTCGCTCGAGTCGATCTCCTATCAGGACGTCGAGCTGGCGGGGATGGTCGTGGCCGACGACGACCGGATCGACGGGCGCTATCTCGAGGTGCACCAGGGCATCCTGTCCCTGCTGGCCCGCCAGGCGCCGGTGGCAGGTGACCTTCGCATCGTCGCCGCGCTGCTGCACATCATCCGCTGTGTGGAGCGGATGGGCGATCAGTGCGTCAACATCGCCAAGCTCGTGCCGCTGTCGGGCTACGAGGCACCGAAGGACAAGGACATCCTGGACGCGATCGAGCGGATGGGCCGCCTGGCCCGCTCCCAGGTCTCGCAGGCCAAGCAGGCCTTCGCCGGCCGCAACACCGAACTGGCCCAGGACCTGGTGCGCCAGGACATCGAAATCAACCGCCTCAACCGGGAGATCTTTCGCCGTGCGGTCGAGGTGGGAGACAACCTCGATCTGCGCGAGTGGGCGATGTTCATGATCCTCGTCGCCCGCTGCCTGGAGCGGATCGGCGATAACACGGTCGACATCGCCGAACAGACCGTGTTCGTGGTCACTGGGCTGTTCCGCGAGTTCGCCGACGCCTCGACACCACCTGAGGCGGCCCGCGCCCCGTAGTCGTATCCTGGCGCGGCAGTGGCCACGCAGAAGTCGAAGCCGCGCTCGCGCAAGCGCCGGCGCCGCGGGCGTCCGGCATCCGCTGTGGCTGCGGCGCCGGCGGCGCGCGAGCCGCGCGAGGAGCCGGGGCGCGCTGGTCGGGCCAGCTCGGTGCCGCGCCGGGCCAGCCCGTTGGGCGCCTACGGCGAGCGTCCGGAAAGCCCGTTTGGCGGCCTTCCGGTGTCCGAGGTCGCGATTGCTGCCGGGCTCGTCGCGCTGCTCTTCGGGGTGATCCGCCACGGCGGGCCGGCCCTGATCGGCGGCGTGGTCCTGTGCCTGCTCGGCGTGACCGAGGTGACGGCCCGTGAGCATTTCTCGGGCTACCGCTCGCACACAGTCCTGCTCGCGGGGATTCCGGCCGTGGTGGCCGAGTTCGTGATCGTGCTCATGGTTGGGACGCCCGCGATTCGCGTGCTGCTACTGGTCCCGGTGGCCGCCGTGTTCGGCGCGTGCGCCTGGTTTTTGCGCAGGCGCTTCCTGGTCGCCCGCCAGGCCCGGATCGCGCGTCCGCCCAAGCGGTAGCTCAAGCTGTTCGGCCCGAGCGACGCGACCTGTTCGCGACCGCGGTCGTTGGTCACGACGGTCGCGGTCAGGACCCCGAGCCGAAGCCGCGGGTCAAGCCGGTCGCTACCGGATGATCGCCTCCGGGTATGGCGCGTCGCGAGCAAGTGGATCCGCGGCCGTCGTCGGCAGCCGGAGGGTGAATATCGCACCACCGCCAGGCGCGTTACCCGCCTCGACTGATCCGCCGTGCTGGACTGCGACCTGGCGGACGATGGCCAGCCCCAGCCCGCTGCCCTGGCGGTGGCGCGAGTTAGCGCCCCGGAAGAACCGGTCGAATACGTAGGGGAGGTCCGCCTTGTCGATCCCGGTGCCGTGGTCGCGCACGCGCACGCCACGCGAGTCGACCACAACCTCGACGAGCCCACCCGACGGGGAGTGATGGGCGGCGTTGTCGAGCAGGTTGTTGACCGCGCGGGCCAGGCGTTCCGGCACCCCCTCCACGACCACCGGATCGAGCGTGGCCTCGAAGTTCACGTGCGGGAAGGCTCGCTTGGCGCGGGCCACCGACTCGGCCACGACCCGGTCGAGATGGATGTCCTCGGCGGTGGTGATTGGCAAATCGCCGCGGGCCAACTCGATCACGTCGCCGATCAGCGCGCTCAGTTCCTCGCTCTGCTCGAGCACGTCGGCCAGCAGCCGCCGGCGGTCCTCGTCGGTCAACGCGTCGCCTTGCTCCAACAGGACCTCGATGTTGGTGCGCAGGCTCGTGATCGGGGTGCGGAGCTCGTGCGAGGCGTCGGCCACGAGCTGGCGCTGCGCGCGCACGGACTCGTCGAGCGCTTCACGCGAATGCTGGAGCCGCTCGATCATCGCGTTGAACCGGGTGGCGAGCTGGCCGACTTCGTCGTCGGCGTGCACGCGAATGCGGCTGGACAGGTCCTCGGTCTCCTCGATGTGTTGCGCGGTCTGCGCGACCTCGGCCAGCGGCGCGAGCACCCGTCGGGCGGCCAGGCGGCCCAGCACGGCGGCCAGAGCGACGCCGCCGGCGCAGACCAGCAGCAGGACGAGGCGCAGGACGCCCAGGACGTGCTGGATGGGGCCAAGGGGACGGGCGAGCTGGAGCGCGGCCAGCTGCGCGGGCGCCAAGTCGCCGCGCAGGAGCACCACCGGTTGAATTAGCTCGCGAAACGGCGCGCCGCCGACGGTGATGGTCGAAAAGTGAGAAGCGCCGTTGGTCTCGCCGTTGGCGATGGCCTGAACGCGCGTGTCGGTCGGAAGCTGGACGTTTCCGCCGCAGATGCCTTCGCTAGTGGTGAACTGCCAGATGGGCGCGCCGCCGCCCGCGCTGGCCGGCGGGGTCGGTGGGCTGACGTTGCACGAGGGAAGCTGCGTGATGTCCTCGGCCTGCTGCTGGAGCTGTGAGTCCACCTGCCCGAGCAGCTCGCGGCGCACGGCCATATAGCAGGCGATCGACGCGAGGATGACCGCGAGGGCGACCGCCGACGCGGCGACCCAGGCAAGTCTTTGGCGCAGCGGCACCGGTCAGTCCCGGAGCACGTAGCCGACGCCGCGCACGGTGTGCAGTAGGCGCGGCTCACCGCCGGCTTCCGTCTTGCGCCGAAGGTAGCCCATGTACACGCCCAGCGCGTTGGACGTCGGTCCGAAGTCGTATCCCCACACGTTCTCGAAGATCGTAGAACGGGTGAGGACCTGCCGAGGGTGGCGCATGAACAGCTCGAGCAGCAGGAACTCAGTCTTGGACAGCTCGATCACGCGGTCGCCCCGCCTCACCTCGTGCGCGACCGGGTCGAGCACCATGTCGGCGTAGTGCAGCACCTCGCCCTCGGGCCCGTCGCCCGAGCGGCGCAGCAGCGCACGCAGCCGCGCCTGCAGCTCGCGGAGCGCGAACGGCTTGACCAGGTAGTCGTCGGCGCCCACGTCGAGCCCCTCCACGCGGTCATCGATCGCGTCGCGGGCGGTCAGCATCAGGATCGGAGTCCGGTCGCCGGCCTGGCGCATCCGCCGGCACACCTCGAGCCCATCAAGCCGCGGCATCCCGATGTCGAGGATCACCGCATCGGGCGGCGTTTTGGCGAGCATGTCGAGCGCCTCCTCGCCGTCGCCGGCCAGATCGACGTCGTAGCGGTCGAGCCTCAGGGCACGCTCGAGCGCCCGACGGACGGCGGGTTCGTCGTCGACCACCAATACGCGCGCCACGCGGGCAATTGTGGCGCGCACGAGTAAAAGTTTGTGAAGACCGGCGGGCTCAGCCCCGGAGCAGCTGCAGATTCGCCGCCGTGGCCGGGAGGTATTCGTAGGTCTGGAACACGATCCGCTGGCCGTTCGCCTCGATCTCCAGTGGGTGGTAGCCCGCGCGCGAGACGTACGCTGTTCCATTCAGCCAGCGGTCTGAGGCGCCCGTGACGGTGAGCTTGTAGGCCGGAGCGCCGTCGAACATCGTCGCCGCGTCCACGCGCGCGTCGCCCGAGCCGACGAGCGAGCGGAGCGCCGCAGCCGGATCCGAAGAGCCGCGACCGGACCCGGTGGCCTCGTGGCCCCACTTGATGACGTGGTAATGGTGCGGCGGCGCGCTCTCGATCCAGACTTCGTAGCGGGAGGTAGTCGACCCGCTGGTAACGAGCGCTCGTTCATGAAGGATCGTCGCCGGCGGCGCCGTGAGCGCTGCCGCAACATGGCGCATGACTGCGGCATCGGCGCTGGGCACGGGCGAGCGGCCGGTGAGGCCGAAGACAAGCGCCGCCCCCACCGCCGCCGCGGCCGCGGCCGCCGGGATCAGAGCGCGGACGGCACGTGGCCGCAGTCGACGATCTAGGTCGTGCGCCACCGCCTCGCGCAGTTGGTCGCGGAACAGCTCGAGCCCGGCGTGCAGTTCGGTCATCTTGGTTGCCCTCCCGAGGCGAGGTTGAGTCGGCGCAGTGTGCGCGAGACCCGAAGGCGAGCCGCCTGCGGCGTGCAGCGCAGCCGCTCGGCGATCTCCGAGTAAGAACGTTCCTCGACGACGCGCAGGTCGAGTAGCTCCCGCTCGGATTCCGACAGCTCGGCGACCGCTCTCATCGCCGCCTCAGGCAGTGATAGCCGCCGCTCGATCGCCTCGTATTCGGGATCCGGGGCGACCGTTGCGGGCAGGCCGAGCCTACGGCGGGCGCGATCCTCCACGCGGCGGCGACGCAGCGAATCGCGCAGCACGTTGCCGGCGATTCCGCACAACCACGGATAGGCCGATCCGTCGGCCTGATCACGGAAGGAGCGTCGGCACAGCCAGGCCCGGGCAAACACCTCCGCGGTCAGATCGGCCGCATGCTCGCGCACACGCGCCCGCGCCCAGTCAAACACGGAAGTCACGTGGCGGTCGTAGATCAGCGCGAACGCGTCGGCGTCGCCCGTGGCGAGCAACTCCGCGTCGGATGCCTTGGCGTAGTCGAGTCTCACAACCGGTACATCGCGCTCGAGCCCCGAACTGTGTCACCGCCGGCACGCGCACGTCCGGCGGTCGGTTCGCCATCATCAGTACCGGTGCCCAGAAGCAAGGACACGCGCCAGCTCAGCGAGTATCGCGCCAAGCGCGACTTCGCCACCACGTCCGAGCCCGCCGGCGCCGAGGCGCGCGAGGACGGACACCGGTTCGTCGTCCAGGAGCACCACGCCACCCGCCTGCACTGGGACCTCCGCCTCGAGCACGACGGCGTGCTTGCCTCCTGGGCGATCCCCAACGGTGTCCCGCACGACCCGTCAGATAACCGTTTGGCCGTGCGCACCGAGGACCACCCGCTCGAGTACCTCGAGTTCCACGGGGAGATTCCCAAGGGTCAGTACGGCGCCGGCACGATGACCATCTGGGACAGGGGGACATACGACCTGCACAAGTGGGAGGAGCGCAAGGTCGAGGTCACCTTCCGCGGCGAGCGGTTGACCGGGCGCTACGGGCTATTCCCGATCGGCAAGGCCGGCGACTCAGCCAACGACTGGATGATCCACCGGATGGATCCGCCGGCGGACCCGGACCGCGAACCGATGCCGGAGCGGATCCTCCCGATGATGGCGAGGCCGTCGAGCACGCTGCCGCGCGACGCGCAGAACTGGTCCTTCGAGGTCAAGTGGGACGGGGTACGGGCGATCGCCTATGTGCAGCCCGGGCGCCTGCGCCTGGAAAGCCGCAACCTCAACGACGTTACCGAGGCCTATCCAGAGGTGCGCGGGTTGGTCGGCGCGCTCGGGATGCACGAGGCGGTGCTCGACGGGGAGATCGTCGCCTTTGACGAGAACGGGCGACCAAGCTTCGAGCGGCTTCAGCGCCGCATGCATGTGCGGGGAACCTCGGCCATCCGGCGCCTGCAGAGCAGCATGCCGGTCATGTACGCCATCTTCGACCTGCTCTATCTCGATGGCCACTCGCTGATCGACCTTGCCTACCGAGAGCGGCGCGCGAGGCTCGAGGCGCTGGAACTGTCCGGTCCCGCGTGGCGCGTTCCCGCCGCCCACCCGGGCGAGGGCAAGCTGCTGCTCGAGGCGACCGCCAAGCAGGGCCTCGAGGGGGTGGTGGCCAAGCGGCTGGAGTGTCGCTACGAACCCGGCCGGCGCAGCGGCAACTGGTTGAAGATCAAGCACACCATGCGCCAGGAGCTGGTGATCGGCGGCTGGGTCCCGGGCGAGGGCCGGCGTGCCAGCCGCATCGGCGCGCTGCTCATGGGCTACTACGAGAACGGCTCGTTCCGCTACGCAGGACGTGTCGGCACGGGGTTCACCGAGAAGACGCTCGACGACCTATACAAGCGACTCGTCCCATATCGCTGCGACGCCAACCCGTTCGATGAGGCGCCGAAGCTTCCCCGGGGGACGGTGTTCGTCGAGCCTTGCCTGGTGGCCGAGATCGAGCTGCGCGAGTGGACGGCCGAACGGATCATGCGCGCTCCATCGTTCAAGGGCCTGCGCGAGGACAAGTCGCCCGGCGAGGTGCGAATCGAAGTGCTCGGCGAGGAGGCGTCCGAAGCGCCGGAAGTGGACCCGAGCTCACCCGAGGCGCTGTTCGACGACGTCGAACGAGGTCCCGAGGCCACGCTGCTCGTAACCACCGAGGGCCGCGAGCTCAAGATCACCAACTGGGACAAGGTCCTCTACCCGGAGGCCGGCTTCACCAAGGGCGATCTGATCGCCTTCTACGCCCGCGTGGCGCCGGTGGTGCTCCCGCACCTGCACGACCGGCCGCTCACGTTGAAGCGTTACCCGAACGGCGTCGAGGAGCCCTACTTCTACGAGAAGCAGTCGCCTTCGCACCGTCCCGACTGGGTCCAGACCGCGCGGATCGGCGACATCAACTACACGCTGGCCCAGGATCGCCCCACGCTGATCTGGCTGGCCAACCTGGCCGACGTAGAGCTGCACACGTCGCTCTCGCTGGCCGCGCGCATCGACCGCCCGACGATGATGGTGTTCGATCTCGACCCGGGCGCGCCCGCCGGGATCGTCGAGTGCTGTGAGGTGGGACTGGTCCTGCGCGGTCTGTTCGAACAGCTTGGCCTCCAGAGCGTGGCCAAAAGCTCCGGCTCCAAGGGCCTCCAGGTGTACGTGCCGCTCAACACCCCGATCGACTACCGCGTCACCAAGTCGTTCGCGCGGCGCGTGGCGGAACTGCTCGAGCAGCGCATGCCCGAGCTCATCGTCTCCCGGATGACCAAGAAGCTCAGGCCTGGAAAGGTGCTCGTCGACTGGAGCCAGAACGACGAGCACAAGACCACCGCGACCGTGTACTCGTTACGCGCACGCGTGCGGCCCACCGTCTCAAGTCCCGTCACCTGGGAGGAGGTCGCCGCTTGCCGCGAGCGCCGCGATGAGGGCTTGCTCACCTTCGAGGCGCACGAACTCCTGCTCCGCGCGGAGGAGCAGGGTGATCTATTCGCGCCGGTTCTCAGCGTCAAACAGCAACTTCCGGCGCTCCGCTGAGAGCCGCCGGGCAGATGAGTTAGGCTGGCGCTGATGTCGCCGATCGATCAGATCACGCTGCGCAACCGGCTTCTGGTCGCGACGGCAATGTGGAAGGAGACGATCGCCGAGCCGCTCCCGCGAATGCCTCCGGGCGACCCGGCCGATCAGATCCAGAGCTTCGAGCTCACGCTCGTCGATCGCCTCTGGCACAGCGCGACGGCCGATTCGGCGCGCGAGGTGGCCGACCGCACCTGGGACCTCGTGCACGACCGGCCCGACGACGATCCGGTCAAGCGCCGCGTCGTCGAGTGCCACGAGGCGCTCGCCCGCATGACGCGCCTGGGCGACTAGTCGGCTGGCGTGCCGTCGTCCGTGTGGGCGACGTCAAGCGCGAGCTGCGGCTCGGCCGCGGCCCGAAGGTTGCGCGGCAGCCCGGCCGCAGCGTACGCGTCTGGCTCGTCCAGCGTCTCGTGCTCGAGCAGCCCCGAGACCAGCGAATCGAGGTTGGTGCGGTGCTCGCGCAGCAGCGTCGAGACCTCGGAGTGGGCGGACTCGACGATCCGCCTGACCTCCTCGTCGACCAGCCGCTGGGTCGCCTCGGAGGTCTCGGCGACACCGGGAAGGAGCGGGCTGAAGCCATCCTGCGGGATCACTGCGATCGGACCGATGGCCCGGCTCATTCCCCAGCGCCCCACCATGCCGCGGGCGATCCGCGTCAGGTGCTGGATATCGGACTCGGCGCCCGTGGTGATGTCGCCGAACACGATCTCCTCGGCGCTGCGCCCGCCCAGCGCGACCTTGATCTGCGCCAGCAGATGCTGTTGCTCGAAGTTGAACCGGTCGGCGTCGGGGGCCGAGAAGGTGACGCCGAGCGATTGCCCGCGAGGGATGATCGAGACCTTGCGCACCGGATCGGCTCCCGGGGTGAGCATCCCGACGATCGCGTGCCCAGCCTCGTGGTAGGCGGTACGCCGGCGGTCCTCTTCAGAGATCATCACCTTGCGCTCGGCTCCGAGCACGATCCGCTCGAGCGAGTCGGAGAAGTCCTCGCGGCCTGCCTTCTCGTGGCTACGCCGGGCGGCCAGTAGCGCGGCCTCGTTGACCAGGTTCTCCAGGTCGGCGCCGACCATGCCCGGGGTAGCGGCGGCGATATCGCCCAGGTTCACGTCCGCGCCGAGTGGGACACCCCGCGTGTGGACGCGGAGGATGGCCTCACGGCCGGCCCGGTCGGGCGGCGAGACGAACACGCGCCGGTCGAATCGCCCCGGTCGCAGCAGCGCCGGGTCGAGGATCTCGGGCCGGTTGGTCGCGCCGAGCACGATCACCCCGCTGCGCGGGTCGAACCCGTCCATCTCGGTCAGGATCTGGTTGAGCGTCTGTTCGCGCTCGTCGTGACCGCCGGAGATGTTGGGGCCGCCCGCCGATCGCGAGCGCCCGATCGCGTCAAGCTCGTCGATGAAGATGATCGCGGGCGCCGCGGTCTTGGCCTGCTGGAACAGGTCGCGCACGCGCGAGGCGCCGACCCCGACGATCATCTCGACGAACTCCGAAGCGGACATCTGGAAGAACGGCACGCCCGCCTCGCCGGCCACGGCGCGCGCGAGCAGCGTCTTGCCGGTGCCGGGCTGGCCGCTCAGCAGCACCCCGCGCGGGATCCGACCGCCGAGCTTGACGTACTTGTCGGGGTTCTTCAGGAAGTCGACGATCTCCGAAAGCTCGGCCTTGGCTTCGTCGATCCCGGCCACGTCGTTGAACGTGACGTGCTGCTCGGCGCCCTCGACCCGCCGGGCGCGCGAGCGGCCAAACGACATCAGGCCGCCGGCGCCGCCGCCCTGCGCCGCCCGCCGGAAAACCCATACCAGCAGCAGCAGGAAGAGCAGCGTGGGCCCAAAGCCGAAAATCAGGCTGGCCAGGAACGAGGGCCCGGCATTGGGTGGATGCGCGGTGGTGGTGATCTTGTGTTCCTGGACCAGATCGAACAGCTGTGAGCTGGGCGCGAACGACGGGATCTGGGTCGAGAAGTAGACGGTGGTCGGGGCGCTGTTGCTGTCAGGCGGGTATTTGACGGCCTGCTTGAACGTGCCCTGGATCGAGTTGCCGGTCGAGGAGATCGAGCTGACGTTGTTGTGCTGGACCTGGCTCAGGAACGTCGGGTAGTACGGGACGTCGACCCGCGGATTGGGACCCAGGACCTGAGAGGAGACCCAGAAGTTGAGCGCGAGCAGCGCGACAATCAAAACCAGCGCGAGCCAACGCGGGTTCCGCCCGGGCGGCGGCTTGGCCGGTTGCCGACCGCGGCCGTCCGGCGCGGGCGTGACCTTCCAGCCCGGCTGCGGCTGCGGCGGCGGCGTCGTGCCGGGCCGCAAACGCGGGTTCGTCTCGCGCCGGCGTGGTTGCTCGGCCATGGCTTGATTCTGGCAGGGGTCCGCGCCGTCCGATGAACCCCGGCTGAACGCTTGCTAAGAGTTGTCTAGGCGATGACGGAACGAGTCGGCGCCCTCGACGCTGGCGCCGACGGCCCACGCGCGGTCGGCCAGCCATCGGTCCGAGGTGACCACCCGCACGGCGGCTGGATCGGGCTCGGCGCGCAGGCGCCGGACGATCTCGTCGTCGGCAGCGTTCGGCTTGGGCTTGGGGGCGTGAGCGACCTCGATCACGGTCGAGCGGAGGGGTGGCCGGGGCGGCCGCTCGAACACCACAACGACGTCCTCGCCGCTGTCGGCCGCCCAGCGCTCGAGCATGTCAACCAGCCGGAGCATCGCGGCGTCGCGGTCCTTCCACCACGCGTCGGGCCGCGTGCCGATCACATTCATGCCGTCGACGAGCCAGCGCATCACCGTCAGGCTAGTGGTGATCCCCGTATTTGCGGGACGACCACTTAGTCGTCGGTTTGCGGGGGCTGGCGCTCGCGCTTGCGGGTGGCCTGCCGGCGTTTGACATCCAGCCGGCGCTCCACCGAGGGGGCGGTCGGGCGCGTCGCGTTGCGGCGGCGCTGCACCGCGAGGGCGTCGGTCAGGCGCCCGCGCAGGCGCTCGAGCGCGAGCTCGCGGTTGCGCGCCTGGCTGCGGGCGTCCTGCGCCACCGCGGTCACGCGCGCCCCGAGCCGGGAGATCACGCGTCGCTTCTGCTCATCGGTCAGCGTCTCCGAGGCCTCGACGTCGAAGATCGCCTCGACCCGCGACGCCGTGACGTTCGCGTGCTGGCCGCCTGGTCCGGAGGAGCGCGAGGTCCTGACCGTGATCTCGCGCAGGGGCAGCTTGACGTCGCGCCCGAGCGACATGGGATCGTCCATGTCCTGTACCTTTTCAGCTCGTAAGGCCGCCTGGCTTGCAGGCGGCGTCAAGCAGGTGCAGGCTCCGGGCGGCACATCCTCCGCGGTAGCAGCACTTCAAAGCCACGGAGGATCACTCCACATGCCAAACGGCACGGTCAAATGGTTCAGCGACGAGAAGGGCTTCGGCTTCATCACGCCCGATGACGGCGGCCGGGACCTGTTCGTCCATCACACGAGCATCACCGCCGACGGTTACCGATCGCTGTCGGAGGGGAGCAAGGTCTCCTACGAGGAGGAGGCCTCGCCCAAGGGCCCCAAGGCGATCAACGTCGCCAAAATCTGATTTGGGGCCGCGCTGACGCGCGGCATCCTCCCGACGATGTCGCGGCCGGCGCATGAGGCGAGGCATGGATGCCGAGCGCGCCGCCGCCGCGACGCCGTTCCGCCGGGCATTCGTGCCCGGCGGGTGGCGGTCCCGACGCCGCCGAAGGCCGCCCCCATACCCCCAATCGGGGGGGCGGGCCGAGCGACGGCGAAACTTCGTCGGGGGTCGTGCGTAGTATGGGTAAGGGGATTTTGTCGTGGCGCACGCAGATGACTAAGACGGTTGAGGAACGCGAGCGGGTCGTCGTTCGCTTCGCGGGTGATTCGGGCGACGGGATGCAGTTGGCCGGCAGCCGGTTCACGGATGCGACCGCTCTGGTGGGCAACGACCTGGCCACGCTGCCGAACTTCCCGGCCGAGATCCGCGCGCCGGCGGGCACG
This sequence comes from Solirubrobacterales bacterium, assembly GCA_019244395.1. Lineage (GTDB taxonomy): Bacteria > Actinomycetota > Thermoleophilia > Solirubrobacterales > Solirubrobacteraceae > Palsa-465. Next base: position 17,324 of record JAFASQ010000265.1, read on the forward strand.
CTCGCCGGGGTGTCGGCGTTCCAGATCCACTTCGCCTCGCGGGACATCCTTACCCCGGGCGACAAGCCGAACGTGCTGGTGGCAATGAATCCGGCCGCGCTGAAGGCGAACCTGGCCGAGCTTGACCGCGGCGCCACCCTGATCGTCAACGAGGACGCCTTCTCGAAGCGCAATCTGGAAAAGGCCGGCTACGCCTCAAACCCCTTGGAGGATGGGTCTTTGAGCGCGTATCGGGTCCACCGGATTCCCATGACGTCGCTGACGGTGCGCGCGGTGGAGGCGATCGAGGACGCCTCGACGCGCGACGCCGGTCGCGCCAAGAACCTGTTCGCACTCGGCGTGATCTCATGGCTGTACGGCCGTCCCACCGACCCGACCAAGCGCTGGATCGAGCAGAAGTTCGCCAAGCGCCCGGCTGTGCTCCAGGCCAACCTGGCCGCGTTCAACGCCGGCTGGTCGTTCGGCGAGACGACCGAGCTGCTCGACGTCCAGTACCGGGTCAAGCCCGCCACCGATGTCCCGCCCGGCACGTATCGCAACGTCAACGGGACGACGGCGCTGTCCCTCGGGCTGATCGCGGCGAGCGTACGCAGCGGTCTGCCGCTGCTTTTGGCGAGCTATCCGATCACCCCGGCCTCCGAGCTTTTGCACGAGCTCTCCAAGCACGCCAGCCTGGGCGTCACCACGATCCAGGCCGAGGACGAGATCGCCGCGGCCGGCATGGCCCTGGGAGCTGCCTTCGGCGGTCGACTGGGTGTCACCGCCACGAGCGGGCCGGGCATGGACTTGAAGGCCGAGACGATCGGCCTGGCCACGGCGCTCGAGCTGCCGATGATCGTTATCGACGTGCAGCGGGCCGGTCCCTCCACCGGGATGCCGACCAAGACCGAGCAATCGGATCTGCTGATGGCCATTCACGGCCGCCACGGCGAATCGCCGCTGCCGGTGATCGCGCCGTCAACGCCGGGCGGCTGCTTCGCCGCGGCGTTCGAAGCGGCGCAGATCGCGGTCCGCTACCGCACGCCGGTCATCCTCCTGTCCGACACCTTCCTGGCTTCGTCCTCTGAGCCGTGGCGGATCCCGGTGGTCTCCGACCTGTCCTCGATCGATCCGGGGTTCGCGACCGAGCGGGACGCCGAGACGTTCCAGCCGTATGCCCGCGACGAGCGGCTGGCGCGGCCGTGGGCGGTGCCGGGGACG